>DASPSI010000075.1:0-29331 GCA_035624015.1 Methylocystis sp. | reverse complement strand
CAGCCGGCGCCTTAGGGCGCGTCAACGCTCACAGAAAGCTAGCCATGATCCTTCTTCTCGTCTCCCTCGCCGCCCTGCTGACCTGGCTCTTTCTGACCGGCTTCCAGGGCGGCTTCTGGCGGCTTTCCGAAGAGGATCGCGAGCTGCCGCCGCCGGGCGCCCTTGCGCCCGGCGGCGTGCGCGTCACGGCCGTCATCCCCGCCCGGAACGAGGCGGAGGTCATCGCCCAGTGCATCGATTCGCTCCTTGCGCAGGAATTTTCGGGCGTGCTGGACGTCGTCCTCGTCGACGACGAGAGCGCCGACGGCACCGGGGACATCGCCAGGGAGGCCGCCGCCGCGCGCGGCGCCGCGTCCCGGCTCACGGTGTTGAGAACCGCGGGGCCGCCGCCCGGCTGGACCGGCAAGCTCGCCGCCATGAGCCAGGGCTTCGAGCATGTGCGGGCGCTCCTCCGACAGCCGGATTTCGTGCTGTTCTGCGACGCGGACATCGCCTTCGATCCGCTGGCGCTGGAGCGGCTCGTAACCGGCGCGCTGGCCCGCAAGCTCGTGCTGACCTCGCTCATGGTCAAGCTGCGCTGCGAGAGCCTCGCCGAAAAGCTCTTCGTGCCGAGCTTCGTGTTCTTCTTCCAGATGCTCTACCCGTTCCCTTATGTGAACGATCCGAAAAACGCGACCGCGGCGGCGGCGGGCGGCGTCATGCTCGTGCGGCCCGAGGCGCTTGCCGCGGCAGGCGGGCTCGCCGCCATTCGCGACGCGCTCATCGACGACTGCGCGCTCGCCGCCCTGCTGAAACGGCAGGGGCCGATCTGGCTTGGCCTCACGCAGAGCGTGCGGAGTCTGAGGACCTATCCCGGCTTCGCCGACATAGAGAAGATGGTCGCGCGCTCGGCTTACGCTGAGCTCGACTATTCGCCCCTGCGGCTCGCGAGCGTCGTGATCAGCATGATCGTTGTGTTCATGGCGCCGCTCGCGATCACGCTCTCCGGCTCGGTCCCGGCGGCGAGCCTCGGGCTGATCTCTTACATCCTTATGGTTCGGGCCTACATGCCCTCGCTGCGCTACTATGGCGCGCCGCGCGCCTTGGCTCTCGCCTTGCCCCTGATCGCCGCCTGCTATACGTGGTTCACGATTCTGTCCGCGCTCCAGCATCGCTCCGGGCGCGGCGGCGCCTGGAAGGGCCGCTATCAGGCCCCTTCGACGAGGAGTGGGGATGACGAGCGCGGACGCGATGGACCTCTCGCAAACAGCGTCGGGCAAGACCCATAAGGACGAAAATTTCCCTGTCGCTTCGGTCCTGATCGCGGCGCGCCATCGCGCGCCGATCCTCGCCTTTTACAATTTCGTGCGCGCGGCGGATGACATCGCCGATCACGCGACGCTCTCGCCGCAGCAGAAGCTCGACGGCCTCGAACGGCTTGAGGCGGCGCTCACCGTCCGCGGGCCGGACGAAGCGCCCGCGCGACGGCTGCGCGAGGCGTTGGCCGAGCATGGGCTCGACGCGCAGCACGCGCGCGACCTGCTGAGAGCCTTTCGCCGCGACGTGACGCAGCTGCGCTACCGGGACTGGGACGATCTCATCGACTATTGCCGCTATTCGGCCATGCCGGTCGGGCGCTTCGTGCTCGACGTGCACGGCGAGGACCGCGCGCGGACTTGGGACTTAAACGACGCGCTCTGCGCAGCCTTGCAGATCAACAACCATCTGCAGGACTGCGGCAAGGACTACCGCAATCTCGATCGGGTCTATCTGCCGCTGGACGCGCTTGTGGCGCATGGCGCGGAGGTCGCGATGCTCTCCGGCGCCCGCTCGCCCACGCCGCTGCGCGCCGCCATCGCCGCGCTTGCCGGGCGCAACGCCGAGCTGCTCGCGAGCGCCAAGCCTTTCGCTGACCGCATAGACGACGAGCGGCTCGCGATGGAGGTCGGGGCCATCCACCGTATCGCAGAATTCCTCGCGGCGCGGCTGCAGGTCGCCGATCCGCTCTGCGACAAGGTTCACGCCGGCAAGGCGCAATTTTTGGGGCTCAGCTTCCTCGGCGCGCTCGCGGCGCTGCTGCGGCGCCCGCGGCGGCGCGGAGGCCGCGCATGAGCCTCGCCGAGCATGGCGCCGCGACGGCGCAGCTGACCCAAGCCACCGCCAGCGGCAGCACCTTTTATCTGGCGATGCGCATCCTGCCGCCGGCGCGGCGCGAGGCGATGTTCGCCATTTACGCCTTCTGCCGCGCTGTGGACGACATCGCGGACGACTACGGCGACCGCGACCTGCGCCTGCGCCTGCTGGACGAATGGAGCGCCGATCTCGATGAGCTCTATGCCGGCCGCATCCGCCGCCGCTGCGCCCAGCTCGCGGAGCCTGTGCGCCGCTTCCACCTCGACCGAGCCGATTTCGAGGCGATCATCGACGGTATGCGGATGGACGCGAACGAGGACATCTGCGCGCCGGACTGGGCGACACTCGACCTCTATTGCGACCGCGTGGCCAGCGCCGTCGGGCGCCTTTCGGTGCGGGCCTTCGGCCTCGCCGACGCCCCCGGGCCGCTGCCGCCGAACGCGCAGGGTCTCGCCCACCATCTGGGCCGCGCGCTCCAGCTCACGAACGTCTTGCGCGATCTGGATGAGGACGCAGAGCGCGGGCGGCTTTACCTGCCGCGCGAGGCGCTTGTCGCAGTGGGCGTGATTGATTTCTCGCCGAACACGGCTTTGGCGCATCCAGGCCTCGCGCCAGCCTGCGCCGAGGTCGCCCTGCGCGCGCGCGGCCATTTCGAGGAGGCGAAGCGCATCATCGCCCTCTGTCCGCCGGCGACGGTCAAGGCCCCGGCGCTGATGGCCGCGGCGTACGGCTCGATCCTCGAGGCGCTCGTCGCGCGCGGCTTCGCGCCGCCGCGGGAGAAGGTGAGCGCGTCGAAGATGAAGGTTCTGCTGACGCTGCTGCGTTACGTGTTCGCTTAGCCCGCACGCACCGGAGGACAGCTGATTTTGTAGTCTAATCTCGTCATTTATAGCGTAATTTTCGCAGAGTTATGTTGTTTCAAGCGAGATTGGGGAGCACGGCTTAGAAGCAATTGAATTGAGTGTTGCATTTATGTCACACATTGCCAGGAAATGCGTCCGATTGCAAGAATCTTTGGAACTCTCAGTCCTATAGCGAATTATAATGCGCGAGGGCCAATGAGGCGTCTCGATGAATTTTTTCAGCCAAGAGGAGGCTATCCTTGAAAACCAAGCTATCCGCTGCAGCCGCTTTCGCCTGCGCGCTTTCCACATCGGCCTTTGCCGCTGATCTTCCGTCCCGTAAGGCGGCTCCGGTTTATGTGCCGCCGCCGCCGCCCGTCCTATGGACCGGGTTTTACGTCGGTCTCAATGCGGGCGGCACTTGGGACGCCACGTCGTCGACGACCATATCTTCGTCCGGATACGTTGTTCCAGGGTTGTTTGCCAGCACTCCCACGGGCTTGGCCGCGGCCGCAACCGCGAATGGAGTCTTTGGAACCGCTGCAAGCGGTTTCATTGGCGGCGGCCAGGTCGGCTACAATTGGCAATTCGCACCCGCTTGGGTCGTCGGCCTCGAAGCCGACATCCAGGGCACGACCGCGCAGGGAACCGGCAATCTGTCTAATGCGATCTTCGTGCCGCAATCTCCGGCAACGGTTACCACGACCCTGTCCGCGACCAAATCCCTGGATTACCTCGGGACTGTGCGCGGCCGCATCGGCTATCTCATTACCCCGACCCTGCTTTTTTACGGCACGGGCGGATTGGCCTATGGCGGCGCCAACGCAAGCGGTCAGATTTTCGGGTTGCTGACACCCCCGAATTACGTCCCCCCCTTCGCCAATGCCTGGTCCACGGCGGGAAGCTACTCCGATACGCGCGCCGGCTGGACCGCTGGCGGCGGCGTGGAATGGATGTTCCTGCCGAACTGGAGCGCCAAGGTCGAGTATCTTTACTATGATCTCGGATCGGTTACGACGAACTTGGGGACCCTTTCGAACAGCTGGGCGGCGCCCAACTTTGTAGCGTTCGCGTTCCTCTCGCAATCGACGACCCGTTTCGACGGTCACATCGTCCGCGCCGGCGTGAACTACCACTTCAACTGGGCGCCCCCGGCGCCGGTCGTCGCTAAATATTGATCGAATGCGAGCAGACGCCCCCTCGCTGCTCGCCTGTGCAGGAAGAGCCCGGCTGCGCGCCGGGCTTTTTCATATGCGTGCGACGCCTCCGCCATGGCTGGCGGCGCGGCGCGCGATCCGCGAAGCGATGTTGACGCGCCCCATTCCCGCCTCCATCCTAAGCAAAGTCTTGCGGACCGGAAGCGACGATGGCGGCAGTCAAGAAGCAACCTAAACCCCGCGCCTCCCTGCTCGACCTGCAGGCGCGGCGATCCGCGCTCATGCTCGTCGCCGAGCGCGCGGGACGGCTCGGCGCCGCGCTCGCGTCGCTCTTCCTGCTGTTTCTGGCCCTGTCCTGGATCGGCCTGTGGGTCGACGCCGGCGTGCTCACGCGCATGGCGGGCGTGACGCTGTTCGCCGCGGCGGCGATGACGCTCGTCGCGCTCGAGTTGAGGCGCGGCCCGCCGAGCCGGCGCGCGGCGCTCAAGCGGCTCGACGCCGGCGACGAGAGCGGCCTGCGCCCCGCGCAATCGCTCGACGACCGGCTCGCCGGCGGGGATGCCGGCGACGAGACGGCGGCGCTCTGGGCGCTGCATCGCCGGAGGCTCGAGCGCAAGCTCATCGAGACGCCGATCGCGCCGCCAAACCCTGAACTGCCGCGCCTGGACCCCTACGCGCTGCGGCTCGCGGCGCTCGTCGCGGCGATCGCCGCGGGCTTCGTCGCCGGCGACGACAAGCTCTCGCGCCTTTCCGCCGCTTTCGACTGGCGCGACGCCGGCGGCTTCTCGTTCCAGAGCGCGCGCTTCGACGCCTGGCTCGACCCGCCGCCCTACACTGGGCGGGCGCAGATCCTGCTCGGAGACGAAGCGAGCTATGAGGCGCCAGTCAATTCCGTGCTGCATGTGCGCCCCGCCGCTGGCGCACGCGTCGAGGGCGCGCTGGCGCCGCTCCCGCCTCAAAAAGGGGCGGCAGGCGCCGAAGACGAGCGCGTCTACAAGCTCACGGGCGCCGCGCGCCTCGCCGCGCCACGAAAGAGCATCGCGCTCGCCGCCATCCCCGACCTGCCGCCGACGATCGAGCTTTCGGAGCCGCCGCGGCTCAATCTGCGCGGCACGATGACGCTTTCCTACACGACCGCCGACGATTACGGCGTGATCGGCGCGCAGGCGCAGATCTCGCGTCCGGGCGCGGCGCGCGCGCTTTATCCGCCGCCGCAGGCGCCGCTCGAATTGCCGCGCGAGTCCAACGGCCGCGGGAACGCGCACAGCCTCGTCGATCTCTCCGAGAGCCCCTGGGCTGGCGCGACGGCGACGCTCACCCTCGTCGCGCGCGACGAGGGCGGCAACGAGGGGCGCTCCGCTCCACGCGAGATGACGCTGCCCGAGCGGCGCTTCACCAAGCCGCTCGCGCGCCTCTTGGCGATCGAGCGCCGCGCGCTGGCGATGGACCCTGACGACTTCGCCTCCGTGCGGCAGTCGCTCGTGGATTTGACGCAGACGGACGAGTTCCTTTCGGCGCCGTCCTCGGTCTTTCTTGGCATGCAGCTCGTGCTGCGCGGCCTGCAAGGGCCGAAAAGCGACGACGATCTGCGCCAGGTCGACGATCTCCTCTGGGCGATGGCGGTCCATCTCGAGGATGGCGACCTCGCCGACGCCGAGCGCGAGCTACGGCAGGCGCAACGCGATCTCAACGAGGCGCTGGCGCGAGGCGCGGACGACGAGGAGATCGCGAAGCTCTCGCAGCGGCTGCGCGAGGCGATGGACAAGTTCATGCGCAGCGCCATGGAGCGCGCGCGCGACCGCGCCGCCGAGCGCCAGCAGCACTCGAGCGGCGACGCGCAGGAGATCACCAAGGACGATCTCGACAAGCTCTTGGACGAGATCGACGCCGCGCTGAAATCTGGCGACACGGCGCTTGCGCAGAAGCTGCTCGACGAGCTTTCGGCCATCATGGAGAATCTCCAGACCTCGCAAGCAAACGGCAAGGGCAAGGCCTCGCGAAAGGCGCTCTCGGACATCGACGAGCTCGCGCGCGAGGAGCAGCAGCTTCGCGACGAGACTTATCAAGGCATGACGCGCCTGGAGCCAGGCGGGCGTCCGCAGGCTGGGCGCGGCGGCAAGAGCGAGCAGAAGACTGGCGAGCAAAAGGCAGGGGCTGACAGGCAGCGTGCCTTGCGCGAGCGCCTCGAGCGCGAGCTCGACGCCTTGCGGCGCTCGGAGGAGGGCGCGCCGAGCGAGCTCGACGACGCCGATCAGGCGATGGAGCAGGCCGAGCGCGCATTGGAGCAAGGCGCGCCCGGCGCAAATCAGGCCGTGGAGGCGGAGGGCCGCGCCGTGCAAGCGCTGCGCCGCGGCGCCGATGCGCTCGCAGAGCGCGGCGAAGGCCAAGGGGAGGGGGATGCCGGCCGGCCCGGCGGGCGCTTCGGCGAGCGCGATCCGCTCGGCCGCCTCAAAGGACGGGAGAACGCCAAAGCCAAATATGATCCGCTCGACCTGCCGCCGGCGCAGCGGGCGCGCAAGCTCCAGGAGGAGCTGCGCCGCCGCCTCGGCCAGCCCGAGCGGGCGCCGCAGGAGCTCGACTATTTGCAGCGGCTGTTGCCGCGGTGAGGCTCAACGCGGAGTGAAGCTGTCCTCGGCTACTTCCCGCCCTGCCAGACGCCCTGCTTCTTCAAGGCGTCGGCGACCTCTTTCGGCATGTAGCGTTCGTCGTGCTTGGCCAGCACGCTGTCGGCGTGAAAGACGCCGTCCGTTTGCAAAACGCCATCTGCAACGACCCCTTGCCCTTCGCGAAAAAGGTCGGGCAGCAGCCCCTTGTACGTGACTGCGCAATCGCTGTGATTGTCTGTAACAACGAAATCCACTTTGCCGCCTTCGGATTTTTTCACGGAGCCCTGCTTAACGAGGCCACCCAGGCGCAGACGCGTCCCTGCTGCGAGCGGCTTCTCGATCAGCTCGGTGGGCGTTTTGAAAAACGAAATGTTCGTGCTGAGCTCATACATGATTATGCCAACCGCGATCGCAGCGACGCCGAGCGCGCTAATAATCAACGTCAGCCGCTTGCCCTTGCGCGTCATCTCACAGCCTCTTTCCCGACGCCCAGCTCCTGGGCGAGCCCTTCCACCCTCGCCAGCTCCGCGGGCTTCCCCTGCAGCGCCGCGCGCGCCTTCGCCAGCGCCGCGGCGGCCTTCTCCGGCTCGGCCAGCACGCTGTAAGCGCGAATGAGCTTCAGCCACCCCTCGACGTCGGAGCCGTTTTGGGCAAGGCGCGCGGCGAGCCCCTCCACCATGCGGCCGATCATCGCCCGCTGCTCGCCCTCCGGGAGGGCGGCGACGGCCTTGCCCGCCGCGCTTTGCGGCTTGTCGGCGAACGACTCGCCCGTGAGCCGCTCGAGCTGCTGGCGCAGCAGCGCCCGATAGCCGGCCTGGGCCGGCGCTTCCTCCAGCAGCCGCTTCCAAATCTCGACCGCTCTCGCCTTGTCGCCGTCCTGCTCGGCGGCGAGGCCCATGTAATAGCCCGCATGCGCGTCCTTTGGGTCGAGCGCGAGCGCCGCCTCGAAATTGCGCCGCGCGGCGGGAGTCACGGCGCCTTCGGCCTGAAGCACGTAGGCTTCGCCGAGCGCCGCGTGGCGCGCCGGCGTCGCCCCAAGCAGCCGCAACGCCTCGCCATAAGCGTGGACGCCCTCGTCGAACCGCTGCGCCTTCACATAGACAGGGGCCAGAACCTCCCACGCGCGGCCGTCGTCGGGATGCTCGGCGAGGTGCTGCTCGATCTTCTCGACCGCCGCGGAGATGTCGAAACGCGGCTTCGATGCCGCCTGGCGCTGCGCGAGCGGCATGTCCGGCATGTCGACGGCGCCGAGCCTGAGGTAGAGCGGCACGGCCAACGCCGGCACGAGCACGAGCGTCGCCAGCGCCGCGACGAGCCGCGCCTTGCGCGATGAGCTTTGCCGCGCGCCCGACGCCTCGGCGGCGCGCAGCAGCCGCCGCGCAGCCTCGGCGCGGGCGGTCTCCGCATCCTCGGCGTCGAGCCGCCCCTCGGCGCGCTCGCGCGCAATCTCGGCGATCTGCTCGCGGTAGAAGGCCTTGTCGCTCGCCGCAGCCTCCAACGGCGCGGCCCGCAAAGAGAGCGGAACCAGCACGGCGAGCACCGCCGCGCCGGCGAGAAGGGCGAAGACAAGCCAGATCATGCGCGGCTGTTTAAGGCTTTGCACAGAGATTGGGAAGCGCCCCGACGATTTCGTCTATAAGGGGCCCTGGCTGCTCCTGCCGAGGCGCCAGGGAGGTCTTAAGATGGATAACGCCAGGGTCACACTTTACCATTCGCCGCGCACCCGCTCGCAGGGGGTGCTGATCCTTCTGGAGGAGCTCGGCGCGCCCTATGAGCTGCGCGTGCTCAACATGAAGATCGGCGAGCAGTCGAAGCCCGACTATCTCGCGATCAATCCGCTCGGCAAGGTGCCGGCGATCGTGCACAAGGGCGCGGTCGTGACCGAGCAGGTAGCGATCTACATCTATCTCGGCGACGCCTTCCCCGAGAAAGGCTTCGCGCCGGCGATCGGCGACCCGCTGCGCGGCCCCTACCTGCGCTTCTTGGCCTTTTACGGCTCAGCCTTCGAGCCCGCGGTTGTCGACCGCGCCCGCAAGACCGAGCCCGGCCTGCGCGCCATGAGCCCTTACGGAGAGTTCGAGCCCGTGCTTTCCGTCGTGCGCGACCAGCTGAAGATGGGCCCTTACCTCTTCGGCGACCGCTTCACCGCGGCGGACATCCTCTGGGGCACGGCGTTGCGGTGGACCACCACTTTCGGCCTCGTGCCCCGGGATGAGACGTTTTCGGCCTATATCGACCGCATCGCCGCCCGCCCCTGCGTGCACAAGATCGGCAAGGAGGATCACGCGCTCGCCGAGGCGCATGAAGCCGCGGCCGCGAAGAGATGAAGGAGGAGCATCAGCGGCGCTGGCCCATTCTCTGCAAGGACCATGCGCCGTTCAGCTTCTGGACATGTTCCGCGTGCTCATATGCGCGTGATGAACGAGTTATCGAAGTGATGCAGCAAATGCGTAAGGATTATCGATGGTCTTCCGCCTTAGGGCGCCGCCGCGGACAATCTCAACGCAAGACGCAAAGGTTAACGGCGAGCGAAGTGAGCCAGATATCAATTTACAAGCTCTTTGCCGACCATTTAGATTTGTGTTGGCTCGGGCGAGTCAGCCCTTTTTCTCGTGCAAGGAACATGGGACCGGAAGCGCATAGGCCCGCGTGGCGGGAGAAGTCGGAATAACAAACGAGGACTGACTGCAACTGGCGGCGGGGCGAGGTCGGGCGGTCAAGTGTCTGTTGGAGGGCTGGGGCAATGACGAGCAGCATCGACGCGTCGAAAGCCGGAGGAAGCGACCGGCCGCACGGTAAGACCAGGGTCGCGATCATCGGCGGAGGACCCGGCGGATTGTTCAGCGCCTGGCACCTGGAGGCGAAGGCCGGAGACGCTTGCGAGATCGAGATCTACGAGTCGAGCGAGCGGATCGGCGGCAAGATTTGCACGGGCCAGATGGCGGGCATCGGCCCTTACGAGATCGGCGTCGCAGAGATTTACGATTATTCGCGCCTAGGCCCCGACCCGCTGCGCGACCTCATCGAGAACGAGCTCAAGCTCGATATTCGCCACATCGAGGGGGGCCCGTGCGTTCTCGACGGCAAGCTCATGCTGACGGTCGACGAGATCGGCGAGCATTTCGGCGCCTTGGCGGAGTCCGAGGCCAGACGCTTCCGCGAGCGCTGCGCGAAGATGCTGAGCCCTGAGGCATACTATCTTTCCGCCATCGAGAACGACAACGCCCATCCTTGGCAACGCCTTTCTGGTCACGAGCTGCTCGATCGAGAAATCGACGACGAGGCCGCCCGCCGCTATGCGCGGGTCATGGCGCACAGCGACGTAGCCGCGCCGCCGCATCTCACGAACGGCTTGAATTTATTGAAGAACGTCCTCATGGACGTCGACGGATACATGGATATTTTCTCGGTCGTAGGCGGCAATGAGCAGATCGTGCAGCGCCTCGCCGATCAGCTCACGGCGCGCATCAATCTCAACGCCCACGTGCGCGCGGTCGAGCCGCTCTCGGACGGGACCTACAGGCTCGACATGCTCGTGAACGGGTTCGCGGAGTCGACGGTCGCCGACTATGTCGTGTTCGCGGTGCCGCTGTCCGCCATATCCATGATCGGGCTGCGCTCCGAGACGCTGCGCCAGACAGTCGACCGCCATATCGGCTACTTCGACCGGCCGGCGCATTATCTGCGCGCCACCCTGGCGTTCAAGCGGCCGTTCTGGCGCGAGCGCATAGACAAGCACTGGTGGATGATGGACGCCTTCGACGGCGTCTGCGTCTATGACGAGAGCGCGCGCCAGGAGCTCGGGCCCTTCGGCGTGCTGTCCTTCCTGATCGCTGGCAACGCCGCGCTGAGCCTTGCGAACGTCAGCGACGAGCGCATCGAGCACATGTGCCTCGACGCTTTGGCGCCGGTGTTTCCGGAGGCGCCCGACCTCATCGTCAACCGGCGCGTCCATCGTTGGATGGCTTCAGTGAACGCCATGCCCGGCGGCGCGCGTGCGCGGCGGCGCGTCGAGAACCACAGGCCGAACGCGGAGCGCCTTCCGGGCGTGCTCATCGTCGGCGACTATCTCTTCGACTCGACGCTCAATGGCGTCATGGATTCTGCGGACACCGCGACGGACATTATTGTTGCCGACCTTCTCAAAACCCGACATGCTGCGCGCAAGGCTTCGTCCGCGCCGGGCGAAACGGCTCGGCGCTGCGGGGTGCTGCAGCAGTTCTTCGACGCCGCGACGCTCGCCGACATGCTCGCTACGGCCTTCGGCATCGAGAAGGGCGCGCGCATTCTGCAATTCGGATCGGAATCGGGCGAGCTCGTGACGGCGCTGCGGGCGCTGGGCTTCGACGCTTACGGATTCGAATTCGACGTCGATCTCGCGCACGGCGGCGGCGAGCGCAATCTGGTGGGCGAGTGCCCCGATCTGCCCTTCGACGCGCAATTCTTCGACGTGACGATCGAGACCGGGCTCTGCCGCACGCCGCCCGAGCATCTCGAAGAGACGATCGCGAGCCTCGCGCGCGTGACACGGCGCGGCCTGTTCCTCGGCTCGATCACGGCCGACATGCCGCTCGATCTCGTCGACCGCTACGATCTGCTGGACGGGATCGAAACCTTCGGATCGCGGTGGGACTGGGCGGATCGCCTGCATGTTCACGGCTTCGCGCATGCGCTCATGCAGTCGGAGCGGCTCGATCGGGTCTGGCGGCGGGCTATCGAAGCCGGCGCCGGCGCCGGTCACTGGTGCGAAGACACAGAAGGCGTCCTCTATTGCTTCTACACGCCGGACGAGACCCGGCAAAGCGGCGCGGAGCTCATTCGCGACGCAGCGGTCTCGGCGTGACGTTCCGAAGCTTAAGGCGTAACATTCGGTTTGGGAGGAGGAACGATCATGTTGGATCTCTCGAGACGGCCGGAGCAGTTTTTCTCCAAGGCGCAGTCGTGGCTAGTTAGCTTCGAGGAAGCTCCGGCAGCTGACGCAGGCGAGAAGATCGTCGTCAAGGAGCCGCGCGACGTTACGGCGGTGCTGATCCGCGTCGAGACCGCGCAGTCGCTCTCTGAGGACGCGCCAAAGAAGCCCGGTGCGCTCACGGTCGTCTGCGCGCCGCCCTCCGCGCAGGACGCGCCCGGCGACGAGGCGGATCTTGAGGCCTGGGTGCGCGGCGGCGCCGACGATCATCGCGCCGCGCCAGTACGCGCGAGCGTCAGAACCGCGCGGACGCTCTGGCTGCATAGCCGCGCCGTGGCCTATGCGAGCGAGGAATTGTCGCGCGACGCCCTCGACGCGCTCGTGCGCTTCACGGTGGCGGAGCGCGAAACCGAGCGGCTCGAGAAGGAAGTGCACGCGCTGTGGCCAGTGATCGCCAAGGATTCCAGGCTCACCCACGCGGTGGAGAAGACGGATCTAAAGCGTCAGGAGCATGTGAACGCGATGACGGTGCTGGCGACCAAGATGAAGGCGGCCAGCCTGCGCATCCAGACGGCTCTGGAGCAGCTCGATCCGGCGCTGACCGACCCGTCGAAGCGCCTGTTCGCGGAGCTCGTTCTCGCCGCCGGTCTGCACGACCGGTTGGAGCTCCTGTTCGAGCCGGTGCAGTTCGCCCTCGAGCACTATGAGCTTGCGAACACGAGGCTGATCGACGCGAAAGCCTCAATGCGGGAGAATGCGAACTTCGTGTCCGAACAGATCATGCAGCTGGTGATCATCGCGTTGCTGCTCGCCGAATTCGTCGTCATGCTCTATGGGATCAGACTGTTCCTGTAGGCTTCCGTCATGGAAATTCTCGCATCTTGAGGAGACGCACATGCGCGCTTCGATCTGGCTGTTCCCCCTCCTGCTCGCCGCCGTGGCGCCGTCGGCCCACGCGGCCGCCTTGACCACCGACGATCAAATTCGTCAGGCGCTCGTCGGCAACACCGTCTCAGGAGAGGACGAGGGCGAAACCTTCTCCGAATATTACAATCCCGACGGGCGCATCCTCGGCGACAGGCGCGAGGGCCGCTACAGCGGCCATTGGCATATCGCCGGGGCGCAGATGTGCGTCCGCTATGCCGGCGACGACGGCAAGGAAAGCGTCTGGGAATGCTCGCGGATCGACGTCGACGGCAACAAGGTCACTTGGTCGGACGAAGAGGGCAAGGATGTCTTCACGCTGACGCCCGGCAATCCCGGCAAGCTCTGACCGGCGCGCCGCGTTCCCACGGCGGACGGGAGGCTGTTGCAAGTGGAGCGACGGATCGCTTCGATATCAGGCGGCGACGGCATTTCGCGCAGGGACTTCATCGAGGGCGCCCTCGTCGCGACGGGTGGACTCGCCCTTAGCTCCTTCACGCCGCAGACGGTCGTCGCCAAGGCGGCGGCCTGCGGGGACGCGCTCGCCGAGTACGCTCGCCTCCTGCGCGTGAGCCGCGGGGCGAAGGCGCGCAAGCCTTCGCCCCGGCAGCTCAAGCCTCCTCGCGATCAGAGGCAGCGGCGCTAACAGCCCGCGCTGAAACCGGTGCTACAAAAAACTGGGTTGGGGTAGATTTCATGGCCGTAAGGAGTGTTCTTCCCGAAGGAAGGCTGCGACCGCTGGTTGACGAAGGCTGAATTGATGCCGCGGCGCAGATGGACCGTCGGGTCGTCCTCGCGCAGGCGCCTCTTCAGAGACTTGGGTCCTTCCTCGCCGAAATAGAAGCGCACCCCGCCCAAGATCGAGGCGACGCCGCGCTCGCCGGCGCTCGCCTCGAAGAAGACCACTGGCGCGATGCCTGAGCCGGCGTCGATCAGATATTCGGCGCCGAGGACGCCCGAGTTGAGGCCTCCCACATATTCGTGCGCGATCGAAACCTTGAAGTTGTCGTGCACGTAATAGTCGAATTCGACATGGTCGAAGAAGCGGATCGTGTCGAACATGCTGTAGCCGGCCTGCGGCTGCAGATTGTCGAATCCGTCGAACAGACCGAAGTTGAGGCCCGGCGGGTTGTAGCCGATGTAGCAGCCGATCAGGGCGACGCTCGTGCAGGAGTAGCCCGGAAGATTGGCGTTGAGCGACTGCGTCTCGATGCCGAGCAGGCCTTCGAGAGTGAACTTGTCCTGGAACCAAGCCCCTTCGGCGCCGAGCTTGAAGTCGCCTTGCCCGCCGCCCGGCGAGCTGCGCCAGCCGCCTTCGGTATAGGCGCCGAGAAGACCCGCCTTCGTGTCGGCCCAGTAGAGGTGGCCAGCGAGGCCCGGCACGAGGCTCGACGTTTCCGCGTCGAGCGTTGCGTCGAGCTGGAATGCATAGTGCTTGCTGAAGGGGTAGACCACGGTGGCGCTGGCGCCGCCCTGGCCGGCCCAATACATGTCGGGATAGCCCTCGTGCAGCGTTCCGCCGTAAGCTTCGATCTTGGTGAGGTAGAACTTCCCATAATCGCTGGGATTGTCCTTCTCGCCCGGTTCCGGCGCGTCCTCCTTCGTCGTCGCGATCGCGGCGCTGCCGTAGTTGAAGTGATAGTTGGCGCCGAGCCGGAAGATATGACCGTCGAAGCGGGTCGACGCCCTCGTCGTCAGCACGTCGGCTCCGGGGCCTCCGAAGCCCGGAAAGAGGTCGTAAGTGTGGAGACCGTACTCCGCCGTCGGCGCGCCGAGGTCGTAATAGAGATATTCGGCCTTGACGCTCCAGTTCGGATTGAGCGACCATTCGACGCCGGCGCCGGCCGTCCAGCCCGCGCGCACGCCGGAAGAGCTGTCGCCGCCGATTGTCGCCGACGGGGTTTCCACGGCGATCGACGTGAGATAGGAAGCCATGCCGATCTGGCCGTAGGCGACGCCGCCGGTCACGTAGCCGAGCAGGGTCGGCGTCAGCAGATAGCCGACGCGCCCGCGAATCGTGCCGAAATAATCGAGGCTCCTCGAAGCCGTGAGCGCGGTGATTATGGTGGGGAGTCGATTCGGGACAGGAGGCGAAAAACCGAACCCCGTGGCGGAGACGCTATTGCCGGTCAGACCTTGCAGATCAGCTTCGAGGCCGAGCACGACGTCTTTTGTATATTGATAATTGTAGCCGACCTGCCCGCCGCCGAGGAACCCGCCCACGCCGCCGCCGAAGCGGCCCATCGTTCCCGTCGCGGCTATCGCCAGCCAGATCGGGTTGTTCGCCCCCCCGACACTCGGATCGAAAGAGTCCGGGAAGGTGTAATAATTGAAGCCGTTGGTCTGGCTCCAGCCGCCGCCGGCGTTGAGGCCTAGATAGAAGCCCGTCCACAGAGGCGCAGGCTTTTTCTTGGTCTCCTCGCCGGAGTCGGCGGCGAGCGCCGACCCGGAAACGAGCGCCAGCGCGACAAGGCTGGCCGTGCGCAGAAACCTCATCGTCGTCCATCCTTGGGTGAGAGCGAAGGCTCGTCTGAATCAGACGGCTCGGTCCGAAACATGCGGGAGAGAAGTTATGCCCTCGTCGCCTCTTCTTTTTTGACGATTAGCAACGAAAAACTTTCTGGTTTCATTTTTCCGCGAGGCTGTGGCTTATGAGCCACAGTCCTGCGCTCTGCGTCGTCGACTCATGGCGGGCCGATATAGTCTCTCGGCTTTATTCAACCCTGCATGGCGGACAGCCGATGCGCGGCGCCGAGTCCGGGAGCCTTGAGCCTTGCGAGCGCCAAGCCTGCGAGCGCCGCCCCTGCAAACCCTGCGCCCGCCCAAAAGGTCGCGCCGGCGCCGAAACGATCCCACAGCGCGCCGGCGATGAGGCTCGCAGCTAACGTCGCGACGCCGCCGACGAGGTTGAACACGCCGAAGGCTGTGCCGCGCAGCTCGGGCGCCGCCACATCGGCGACGAGCGTTGCGAGCAGGCCTTGCGTGAGGCCCATGTGCAGTCCCCACAGGACGACGCCGACGGCGACGAGCCCCAGCCCGCCCTCCTGCGCGAGCGCTGCATCGGCGGCGATGAGCAGGACGAGGCCAAAGGCCAAGATGCTCAGGCGGTTGCAACTGTCGGACAAGGCGCCCGCGGGATAGGCGGCGAGCGCGTAGATCGCGTTCATCGCAACGAGCACCAGCGGGCTCAATGCGAGCGGCAGTCCAGCCTCGCGGGCGCGCAGGATCAGAAAAGCCTCGCTGAACCGCGCCAGCGCGAATGTCGCCGAAACGAGCGTCACGAGGTAATAGGCGCCGGAGAGCTTTGCAAGCTCATCGACATGCAGCGGGAACCGCGGCTTGCGCAGATCGGGGGGACGCTCGGGCTCCTTGACGGCTATGACGATCAGCAGTGTCGAGAACACGGCAGGGATGACCGCGATCCAGAACACGAGCCGAAAATCGTCGCCGCTCGCCCACATGAGCAGAATCGCGAGCGCGGGCCCCAAAAAGGCGCCGACCGTGTCCAGCGACTGCCGCAGGCCGAAAGCCGCGCCGCGCAGCGCCGGCGGCGCGATGTCGGCGACGAGCGCGTCGCGCGGCGCGCCGCGTATCCCCTTGCCGACACGATCGACAAAGCGCGCGGCGACGAGAATGCTGACGCCCGTGGCGAGCGGAAAGGCCGGCTTTGTCGCGGCGGCGAGGGCGTAGCCGAGCGCAGCCAGAAATTTGCGCCGGCCGAGCCAGTCCGACAGCGCGCCGGAAAAGATCTTGACGATCGACGCCGTGGATTCGGCGATCCCTTCGATCGCGCCGACGCTCATCATCGAGGCGCCGAAAGCCGTCACCAGATAGACGGGGAGCAGCGCGTGGATCATCTCGGAAGAGACGTCCATGAAAAGCGAGACGAATCCGAGGGCCCAGACTCCGGCGGGAATTTGCGCGAGCGTCCCCCTCATGAGGGATCGACCGCGCCGCGTAGCGCCTTGACGTTCGAGCGGATTTTCTTGCCCTCGATCCGCCGCTCCTTCGAAGCGGGGGTCGGCTTCGTCTTGCGGCGTGAGGGCGGCGGCGGCGCAGCGGCCTGCCGGATGAGCTCCAGGAGCCGCTCCAGCGCGTCGGCGCGATTGCGCTCCTGCGTTCGATGACGTTGCGCCGAGATCACCAGCACGCCCGCCTTGGTCATGCGCCGCCCGGCGAGCTTCATGAGCCGCGCGCGCACCGGAGGCGGTAGATTGGGCGAGCGCGCGGCGTCGAAGCGCAGCTGCACCGCGGTCTCGACCTTCTGCACGTTCTGGCCGCCGGCGCCCGAAGCGCGCAGGAAGTCCTCATGCAGCTCGCTCTCGTCGAGGGCGATGGTTGGGGTCACTCTGATCACGGCGGCGTCCGACGGTTGCAGCGCGGCAGGCTTATCGCTCGCGCGCAGACTCGAGGCAAGACGTTCGGCTCAGAGAAACCACGTCGCGCGAAGCTTTGACGACATCGGAGGCGCGAGTCCTGCTGCCGGCTGCGCCGCTCGCCTAAGCAGCCTAAGCCGCGTTCGCGAGCATTCCGGACACTTTCACCAGCGCCGGATCGAGCGCGGTCGGCGAGAGCCGGCCGTCGCCCGCGGCGACGGCGGTCAGCGTCACGCGCTGACCCTGCACCTCGAAGACGCGGCATAGCGTCACCCGGTTGGCCTCATCCTGGATCATGATCGAGAGCGGCCGCGGCTGGTCGTCGCCGGAGACGCGGTCCGACATCAACAGCATCATCGAGGCGCTGACGGCGAGACGCTCTGGATGGTCCGCGGCGGCGTTCGCCGCGAGCGGCAGGCCGTCCGCGTCGCTCAAGACGACGGTGGAGAAATTGCCCGCCTCGGCGATGCGGTCGAGGAGAAAGGTCAGATCGCGCCGCTCGCCGGCGCCAGCCTTGAGCTGAGACAGGTCGAGGCTCAGCTGCTCACGCTTGACGATGGGGCTTAGCGCCTTCTCGATCGTCAGGCGCAGGCTCTGCTGGCGCTCGTCGCTGAGGCGCAGGCTGTCCTCGCGCAGGACCTCGATTTCACGCGCCAGTTGCGTCGTCTGCGCGCGCAAGCTCTCTCTCGCCGCGACGCCGCGTTTCACGCCATAAAGATAGCCGGCGGTCAGCAGCAGAAAAGCGGCTGCCAGTCCGATGATGAGGGCGATCGCAGTCATCGATTCTCCTTGACGCCGCCACGATGAAGCAAGCGTCTTAACAAATTGGTTGCGCTCGCCCGGCCCTGCAGGGCCTTATCCTCTCGGCCCCGATGAGCGCCACCCGGTCATAGCTGAGCCGATCAAGCTTCGGCGCTGAAAAAGCTTGGCGCGCGCCAACTGGCGCATATTAAGCGGCAATTCTTCGCGTCCTTCGTGTCTTTGTGTCAAAAAGTCACCACCAGGACACGAAGAAGGCGCCGATAACATTCGTCGGAGGGAACGTTGAGGCCGCCGCAGCAAATGCGGCAGTTGTTTCCGAATGAGGCCTTACATCACCTTCTTCAGGGCTTTGATCGCTTCGTGCATGTCGAAGAAGATAAGCCCGAGCTTCGCCGACTCGTTCGCCAGCACGAGCAGCATGACGCCGCGGCCCGCGTCGATCATCACCGCATAGCCGGTCTCGCCGCGGATGACGACCTCCTTGACTGCGCCGCGCTGGAGCTCCACGGACGCCCTCGTGCCGAGGTTGAGCAGCGTCGCCGTCATCCCGGCGACGCGCGTCTCGTCGAGCTCGGGCGTGAGGGCGCTCGCGATCATGAGGCCGTCCTCCGAAATGAGCGCGCTGGCCTCGACGCCCGGCGTTTCCGCGGGCATTTTTCTCAAGACCCTGTTCATTTCGTCTAGCCGCGACATGGCGCATTCCTTAGCCTTGGTGGTACGACGGCGAGCGACGCAGGCGTCTAGGCGAGCGGCGCCGCTTCTGCTTTCTTGGCTTCCCCGCCGCAGCGTTGTAAATGCGCCGTGTTAACTTTCTCCATTCGCCCTGCGACAAATCGCCGCTCTTGGCGCGGCGCCCACGGCGCGCGTCTGGGGCGAGCTCGAAATCAGAGGTTCAACGCGACATGCCACCAAAAATGTTGCGCATGATCTCGCGCGAAATCTGGGTGCCTGCCGAGCGCGCCGCCGACTGCAACGCCGCGCGCATCGCGAGCTCGGCAGGAGACATGCGCTTCGGATTCGTGCGCGTGAACAGGCCGCCGACGATGTCGCCAAGCTTGCCGAGCGCGCCGCCGCCCTCCGGCGAAGGCGCCGCCTCGGAGGGCGCGGTGGTCTTCGCCGGCCCCGCGCCCGCGGTCTCCATGCGCCCGCCCGCCCGCTTCTGCAGCTGCTCATAGGCCGACTCACGGTCCATCGGCGTGTCGTAGCATCCATAAAGCGGGCTCGACTCGATGGCGGCCTGGCGCTCCTGCGCAGTGATCGGCCCGACCCGCGCCGCGGGCGGCGCGATCAGCACGCGATCCACAACTTCCGGCGCGCCCTTAGCGTCGAGCATCGACACCAGCGCCTCGCCGACAGCGAGCTCCATGATGGCGTCCGCCGTGTCAAAATTCTTGTTCTGTCGAAAGGTTTCCGCCGCCGCGCGCACGGCCTTCTGGTCGCGCGGCGTGAACGCCCGCAGCGCATGCTGGATGCGGTTGCCGAGCTGGCCGAGCACCGTATCCGGCACGTCGAGCGGGTTCTGCGTCACGAAATAGACGCCCACGCCCTTGGAGCGGATGAGCCGCACCACTTGCTCGATCGCCGTGAGCAGGTTCTTCGGCGCATCCTTGAACAAGAGATGCGCCTCGTCAAAGAAGAACACGAGCTTCGGCGCCGGCAGGTCGCCGACCTCCGGCAGATGCGCGAAGAGCTCGGTCAGCATCCACAACAGGAAGGTGGCGTAGAGCCGCGGCGCCTGCATGAGCCTGTCGGCGGCGAAAATATTGACATAGCCGCGCCCGTCCGGCGCAGTGGCGATGAAGTCCTTGAGATCGAGCGCTGGCTCGCCGATGAACTTGTCGCCGCCCTGGTTCTCGAGCGTGAGCAGCTGGCGAAGAATCGCGCCGATCGTCGCCGGAGCCGCATTGCCGTATTTGGTCTGCACCTCGCCAGCGTTCTCGGCCACCTCGTTGAGCACAGCGCGCAGATCCTTGAGGTCGTAAAGCAGCAGGCCCTGCTCGTCGGCGAAACGGAAGACGATATTGAGCACGCCCTCCTGCGTGTCGTTGAGATCGAGCATGCGCGAGAGCAACAGCGGTCCCATCTCGGCGACCGTCGCGCGCACAGGATGGCCCTGCTCGCCGAAGACGTCCCAGTACACGACGGGGAACTTGTCTGGCTTATAGGCGAGCCCGAGCGCCTTGGCCCGCTCCACGAAGGCAGGTCGCGAATCGCCCGTCTGCGAGAGGCCGGCGATGTCGCCTTTCACGTCGGCGAGAAACACCGCCGTCCCCGCTTTGGAGAAGCCTTCGGCCAGGCGCTGCAAGGACACGGTCTTGCCGCCCCCGGTGGCGCCGGAGATTAGCCCGTGGCGATTGCCGAGCGGCAGCAGCAGGTGGCGATAGACGCGATCCGCTCCGCTGCTCGCGCCAATCAGGATCTTGCCGGGAATGGCGTCGGGGTCGGTCATAATTCTCTTGGCTCCTCGGGGGCGGCGGGCTTTTTGGCCCGCGCGGCTTTCGCGAGACGGGTTCTATTATAGATTTCCTGCATCCGGGCGAAAGCGTCGCCCGAGCTCGGGCTTAGCGGATTATTCGCACGCCGGGGTTGTCAGCGACGGGCGCCGTCGCATATATTTTTCGTTATGGACGACAATCTCGATCACGCCCAGCGCGACGGCTGCGCAGAGGCTGAAGGCGCGGAAAGCGCCTTGGTCGCACGCCTTGTCGCTGCGGGGCTGCGTCCGACGCGCCAGCGCGTGGCGCTCGGGGAGCTGCTGTTCGGCCGAGGCGACCGCCACGTGACCGCGGAGCGCCTGTTCGAAGAGGCGACGGCGGCGCGGATGCCGGTCTCCCTGGCCACGGTTTACAACACGCTGCATCAGTTCACCGACGCAGGGCTCCTGCGCGAGATCGCCGTGGACGGCGCGCGGGTCTATTTCGACACGAATGTCTCCGAGCACCACCATTTTCTGCTCGAGGACGAGGGCGAGCTGCGCGATATCGCGGGCTCCACGGTCGCGATCGGCGACCTGCCCGCGCCGCCGCCGGGAATGAAGGTCGCGCGCGTCGACGTCGTGGTGCGGTTGAAGCGGGACGTTTAGGCCTCTACCGGTTCGCGAAAGTGTTGCAGGCGTCGATCTTGCCTGACTGCAGGCCGCGCTGCAGCCACTCCACGCGTTGCGCCGACGAGCCGTGCGTGAAGCTGTCGGGCACGACCACCCCGCGCGCCGCGCGCTGAAGGCGGTCGTCGCCGATCGCCTGCGCGGTGTTGACCGCCTTCTCGATATCGCCCGCCTCAAGGAAGCTGCGCTTGGCGTTGCCGTTCGCGGCCCAGACCCCGGCGAGGCAGTCGGCCATGAGCTCGATGCGCACCGAAAGCGCATTGGCCTGGGCGCGGCTCGCGGCGCGCTCCTGCGCGCGATGAACCTGCATGAGAATGCCGAGCTGGTTCTCGATATGATGGCCCATCTCATGCGAGATCACATAGGCGTAGGCGAAATCGCCGCCGCCGCCGAAGCGCTGCTTCATGTCGCGGAAGAAGGAGGTGTCGAGATAGATCTTCTGGTCGTTCGGGCAATAGAACGGCCCCATGGCCGATTGCGCCTCGCCGCAGCCGGAGTACGTCTCTCCGTCGAACATGACGAGCGTCGGCGCGCGGAATCGAATGTTCCTTTGCTCGAGCAGGACCTGCGACCAGACTTCCTCGTTCTCGCCGAGGATCTTGGCCACGAACTGGCCGAGCGGGTCGCTGGGCGCGCCTTGCGCATGCGTGCGCCGAACGCTCTCCTCGCGCTGCTGATAGGACTGGCCGCCGCGCATGTTGTTGAGCATTTCGGCGCCGCCGATCAGCAGGGCCGGATTAATGCCGGTGAGATAGCCGATGATGCCGAGGATGATGACCGTGCCGAGCCCGATATGCCCGGAGCCGACCCTGCCGCCCATGGAGGGCCCGCCGGCGTATTCCTCGCCGCGGCGGTCCTCGATGTTTTGCGAGCTTTCGAAATCTTCCCACTTCATCGGCGAGGGCTCCAGCGGCGCGGTTTCTTCCCAGATGCGGCGCAAAGCCGCGCCGCCGCCGGCTTATATCGCGTCCGGCGGCGCGGCGGGAAGAGGAGATGTTTCGGCGCGAGCTCGACGAACCGGATCGGCTGCGTTTATTCCGCCATATTGCGCAGAACGCGTTCGATGCCCTTGGTGAGGCGCGCCAGGCGATCATAGTTCACTTTGTCCGGCGTATCGCTCGGTTTATGGTAATGCGGATACCGGAAAACAGCCGTGTCGGTAATCATCATCGCCTGAAATCCATGCTCAGCGAATGACCAATGATCGGACCAGGCAATACCGGGGATGACGCCAGGCGCGACGCCGCCGATCGATGGAAAATCCGTCTCGCGTCGGAACAACGCCATGACCTCTCGAACCAGGGCGCGGGAGCCCGGCATTCCCACAAAGGCGACGAAATTAGCCCGGTTAGGAAAGACCGCTCCGAAAGGCGCGGGATAGCTCTGGGTCCCCACGTCATCAGAGAAAAAGCCGATCGTCTCCAGCGAGATCATCGCAACGACGGGCTCCTTTCGCTCGGCGAGGCGCCGCGCATAGTGGAAGCTGCCCATATCGTCCGTCTGGAAATAGGGCGGCTCCTCGTTCGTGAACCATGCGAGCAGCAGCCGCGTGCGCCGGGGGCGCAAGTCATTCAACAGCCGCGCCAGCTCCAGCGCCGCCGCCGCGCCGGAGCCGTTGTCATTAGCGCCCGGCGCGTCCAGGAAGGAGTCGTAGTGCGCGCCAATGACAATGGTTCGCATGGCCGGCCCGTCTTCTTGCGGATCTATGGCGACCTCCAGATTACGCACAGTCAATTGCGCGACGTCATAGGACTGCGAGAGGACCCGATAGCCTTGTTCGGCGAGCGTCCGCTCGATGTATTGAGCCGCTTTCTCGAGATTGGCGAAGTGGCCGATGTTGTGGGGCTCGCTCGCGATCGCCTCGACGTGGCGCCTCAGGCGCGCGGCGAGATCGTTTTCCTCGCCCGTCGCCTCCGGCAGCGGCCCGACATAGGATCGGCCCGGCATGCCGAGGCCATACCAGAGCAGCGCGGCGACGCCGATCAGCGCAGCAAAAACAGCGTAAAGCGCGCCGATCCAAAATTCCCGCATCATCTGTCGTGGGCTCTTCGCGCGTCTATAACCAGTCTGAGCTAATGACGCCATGCGACCGACGCGGACATACCCATCCCTTTAGAGCTCGTCTCCGTTTGCGCCTCCCACTGGCGGCTTTCAGTTTCGAGATGACCAGCGATTTTCTCGAGGAGCTCCTTCCCCGTCGCCGGAAAGGAGGTGAAACCGATCGCGCACAGCTCCTCGGCGACAATCTCGCTGAATCTGTCCCGCTCTCCCGAGCGGTCGTCCTCGGCTTCCCGCAGCCTCAACAGGCGCTCATGCAAAGGCGAGCCATTGAGCGCCGAGAGCTGGGCGCTCAAGGATTCGAGCGTCACGATTGCGCGGATGTCGTTCCTTGCCTCGAGGCCCACGCCGCGCCGCCTGCTCCGCCATTCGGCGAAAGAGGCGCAAGGGATCAAAAATTCCAGCTGGGTCATTGGTCTCCCTCCCATGCCGATCCGAATTTTCCTAGAACGCGCGATCCAGGGCGACGGAAGGCGGGTGTCTTAGTCCCCAACAGTCGCCCGACGCGCGACAGGCAACGATATTTGTTAGGAGTTTTTTAGGCGAACCATGCTTGCGGAGTCGGACGACCTTTTTTAGCGACGATTCGCCGCGCCGATCGGCCGATGGGCGAGGTGGGCTCAGGCTCGGCGTGTTTTTGCGCGCCGCCGCGATCCTGTTGCGCGCGGCGCTGCTTTCTCCCTCGAACGGCCCAGCGCAGATCCGGCCTCCTCGAAGGCAGGTCCCCTTTTCAGGCGCGTCCACGCTATTCACGGCGTCATCTTCGAGGGCGCCTCAATAAATAGCGCTTCTGTCCAAAGATACATTGATTTTCCGCTGCGGCCGCTGGATTAAGCCAGAATTGTCAAGCAGAGCTACGAACTCTTGTGCTCATGGACGCACTTTATTCTAGGCTTTGCTTGAACTCTCAGTACGGGAACGCTCATCAGAAAAATCTCTTGAACTTTTGGCGGTTCGCCCGGCGAAGCCGTGGCTGGCGCCGGCTGCTGTCCTTTGACCTCTTTTCACGCACAGCGGCTGCTTCTCCTGGCTAAGAGGCGCGCCTCACAGCGCGGCATGAAACCTCATGGCCTCGCCGGTCGAAGGCGTCGCCAGCTCCCCGTCCCACATGACCTTGGCCCCGCGCACGAAGGTTCCGACCGGCCAGCCCAAGATCTCGCGCCCGTCGTAGGGCGTCCAGCCGCAGCGCGAGGCGATCCAGTCGTTCTTGATCGTCATCTTGCGCTTGAGGTCGACGATGGTCAGATCGGCGTCGAAGCCGACCGCGATTCGGCCTTTGCCCGCGATCCCGAACAGCCGCGCCGGTCCCGCGCTCGTCAGGTCCACGAGCCGCAGCAGGCTGAGCCGCCCTGCGTTGACGTGATCGAGCATCAGCGGAACAAACGTCTGCACGCCGGTCATGCCCGAAGGGCTCTCAGGATAAGGCTTCGCTTTTTCCTCGAGCGTGTGCGGCGCATGGTCTGAGCCCAGAATATCCACGATTCCCTCGTCCACGCCGCGCCAGAGCCCCTCGCGATGGCGCGCGTCGCGCACTGGCGGATTCATCTGCAGGAGCGTTCCCAGCCGCGCATAATCGTCGCTCGTGATCGAGAGGTGATGCGGCGTGACCTCGACGCTCGCAACGTCCTTGTCCTGTGCAAGGAGCTCGATCTCCTCCGTCGTCGTCACATGCAGCACATGCACGAGCGCGCGCTTCTCGCGCGCGATCGCAATGAGGCGCTCCGTCGCCTTGAGCGCCGTAAGCTCGTCGCGCCAGACCGGGTGCGAGGCGGCGTCGCCCTTCACGCGCAGCGGCTCGCGCTCCTTGAGCCGCGCTTCGTCCTCGGCGTGGAAGGCCGCGCGCCGCCGCGTCTTCGAGAGAATGGCGGCCAGTCCCGCGTCGTCGGAAACGAGCAGCGAGCCCGTCGACGATCCCATGAACACCTTGATCCCCGCGCAGCCGGGCTGGCGCTCGAGCTCCGGGATGTCGTCGACCGTCTCCGCTGCGCCGCCGGCGTAGAAAGCGAAATCGCAATGCATGCGGCGCGTCGCGCGAGCGACCTTGTCAGCGACGTCGGAAACATGCAGCGTCGGAGGCTTTGTGTTGGGCATCTCGAACACGCCAGTGACGCCGCCGAGCACGGCGCCGCGGGAGCCAGATTCCAGGTCCTCCTTGTGGGTCGCGCCGGGTTCGCGAAAATGAACCTGCGTGTCGATGACGCCGGGCAGAATGTGCAGGCCTGCGCAGTCGATGCGCTCGCCGGCGTCGGCTTGCGACAGATCGCCGATGCCGGCGATCCTGCCGCCTCGAAGCCCGAGGTCGCGGGGAGCAACGCCGTCGTGATTGACGACAACGCCGCCATGGAGGATCGTGTCGAAGCTCTTCGTCATCGTGGCGCCTTGCTTGCAGCGCGGGGACAAACTCTTAAGTCAAAAGAGCACAATCCCGTGCGCGAATCCATCCGCGACGGCGGCTCTGGAGCAAAACGCACAATGACTGACGCCGTTTTGTTGGACGACCGGTCCGTGGTCGAGATCATTGGCTCAGACGCCGCCAAGTTCCTGCATAATCTCGTCACCAACGACATGCTGAAGCTTGGCTTTGGCGAGGCGCGTTTTTGCGCGCTGCTCACGCCGCAGGGCAAGATCATCGTCGATTTTCTGGCGTTCGCGCAGGGGGAAGGCGAGACGAGAAGCTTTCTGCTCGACTGTCCCAAATCACTGGTCGACGAGCTCGTGCGGCGTCTCGGCATGTACAAGCTGCGCGCTGCGGTGACGATCGCGCTGCGCGCCGATCTCGCGGCTTACGGCTTTCTCGACGCCGGGCGCCCGCAAGTCGACGCGAAGGCCCTCGCGCGAGACCCGCGCGCCGAGGCGCTCGGATGGCGGGCGCTTGCGCCTTTGGGCGCGATCGAGGCTTCGGCGCGGCGCGCGGACTACGAGGCGCGGCGGGTCGCAGCGGGCGTTCCGCAGGGCGGCGTCGATTTCGCCTATGGCGAAGCCTTCCCGCACGAGGCCAACATGGATCTGCTTTCGGGGGTGGATTTCAAGAAGGGGTGCTATGTCGGGCAGGAGGTCGTCGCGCGCATGAAGCACCGCGGCCTCGCGCGCAAGCGCGTCGCGCGCTATCGCGCGCACGGCGCGGCGCCGGCGGCCGGGGCCGCGATCGTCGCAGGCGAAAAGGAGATCGGCGTCACCGGCTCGAACAGTGGGGACAGTGGTCTCGCGCTGATCCGTCTCGACCGTCTGGAAGAGGCGCTCGCTGCAGGCGCCGCGCCTCACGCCGCGGGCGTCCGGCTGAAGTTCTCTAATTTGCCGGGCTGAGGCCTTTGAGGCTCTCAGCTCGCGTGCAGCGCCTTGGTGATCTTCGACATCCAGGAGTCTTCGTGCTGGACGGGCGTCAGGCCGCCGGTCTTCAGCAGGGCGACCGCATCCTTGTACCACTGCGAATCGGGGTAGTTGTGCCCGAGAATCGCGCCGGCCGTCTGCGCCTCGTTCGTGACGCCCATCGCGAGATAGGCCTCGGTCAGACGATAGAGCGCCTCCTCGGAATGACGGGTCATCTGATATTTGCCGAGCACCGCATGGAAGCGGTTGATCGCGGCGGGGTAGTTCTTGCGTTCGAGATAGAAGCGGCCGACGCTCATCTCCTTGGCCGCCAGCTGGTCGCGACAGACCTGCAGCTTGAGCTTGGCGTCCGGAGCGTATTCCGAGTTCGGGAACTTCTCGAGGAGAGCCTCGAAGGCCATGGCCGCCTTCTCGGCGTTGCTCTGATCCTGCATCACATTGGTGATCTGATTGTAATAGGACATACCGCTCAAATAATACATGTAAGGCGTGTCGGGCGATTTGGGATAAAGCTCGACATAACGCTTCGCCGACTGCACGGCGTCGTCGTAAGCGGGCTTCTGGTATTGGGAAAAAGTCGTCATGAGCAACGCCTTGCGCGCCCACTGCGAGAACGGATAGGCTTTCTCCAGCTGCGTGAAGGTCTTCGCGGCTCCCTCGTAGTCCTGCCGTTTCAGCTTGGCGAGCCCCTGATTGTAAAGGTCGTCGGCGGGAATGTCCGGCACGATCTCGGTCTTGTATTTCTCGCCGCCGCCGAACAGGCCCGTGACCGAGTCCAGAAAATCCGCGTGCGCGCCGACCGCCTGCGCGCCGAGCAGCGCAAGCGAGAAAGCGGCGAGGGAAACGGAACGAACGAAGACGGTCATCGATGGAGCCTCTTGAATGGCCGGCGGGCGCGCCTCAAGCTTGCGAAAACGCGAGACGGCGCGGCCCTGCCGCTGGATGGCGCATAGAAACTTCGATCTTTCGGCAATATTATGGCGCGCTGCGCTTCCCCAACGCCGGCCGGCAGGGCGCGCGGGCGGCTCCAGCGTTCGAGCGGACCGAGATCTTGTGGGCGGAAGCGGTCGTCATGAGCTTTTCCACAAGCGCGAGATTGAGCTTGTGGCCGCCGCGATAGGAGCGGAAGGCGCCCTGGATCGGCGCGCCGACGAGCGCGAGATCGCCGATCACGTCGAGCATCTTGTGGCGCGCATATTCGTCGAAGAACCGCAGACCGCGCGGGTTGAGCACGCGGTCGCCGTCGAGCACCACGCAATTGTCGAGATTGGCTCCAAGCGCCAGCCCCTCGCGCCACAGCCGCTCGGCGTCCCGCACGAAGCCGAAGCTGCGCGCGGGCGCGAGCTCGCGGGCGAAAGCCTCGGGCGTGAGCGCCAGCACGAGGCGCTGCCGCCCGAGCGCGCCGGCGAAAGCGATCTCCACGTCGAGATCGAGGCCGAAGCGGCGGGTCGGCGCCAGCTCCGCCCAGGCGGCGCCGTCGCTGACGCGCACGGGCTCCAGCACCTTGAGCACGCGCCGCGGCGCGGGCAGACGCATGACGCCGGCGTCCTCGATCGCTGCGACGAAGGCGTTGGCGGAGCCGTCCATCGCTGGGACCTCGGGACCGTCAAGATCGATCAGCACATTATCGACGCCGAGGCCATAGAGAGCGGCCATCAAGTGCTCGATGGTCGAGACCGCGACGCCGTAGCACGAGATCTTGGTGCGGAGCTGAGTCGCGCAGACGTTGCGCCAGAGCGCGGCGACAGGCCTTTCAGCTTCGCCGAGCAGGAAGACGACGCCGGTTCCCGCCTCGGCGGGCGAGATCACCAGGCGCGCCGGCGCATCGGTGTGGACGCCGCGCCCGGAAAGCGCGACGGCTCTCTTGAGCGTCGTCTGGCGCGAGGCGGTCGATCTCTTTGATGGCATGTAGCGGCTTCGGCTCCCTGGACGATGCTCCTTTACAGCATAGCCAAGGTCTCGGGCCGCCTCCAATCACGGATTTTTACAATTTGTGACAAGCCGGCAGGGGCTCACGGGTCAAGGTCGCTCAAGCCCGGGTGATCGTCGGGCCTACGCCCGAGCGGCCACCGGAACATCCGCTCCTCCTCTTTGATCGGCAAGTCGTTGATGCTGGCGAAGCGGCGCCGCATTTGGCCGGTCGAAGCAAACTCCCACATCTCGTTGCCGTAGGAGCGGAACCAATGGCCGCTGTCGTCGCGCCACTCATAAGCGAAGCGCACGGCCAAGCGGTTCTCGCGAAAGCCCCACAGCTCCTTGATCAGCCGGTAATCGAGCTCGCGCGCCCATTTGCGGGCAAGAAACTCTTTGACCTCCTCGCGTCCGCGCGGGAACTCCGCGCGATTCCGCCACACCGTGTCGTGGGTGTAGACCTGCGCCACGCGCTCGGGATCGCGGCTGTTCCAGGCGTCCTCCGCCAAGCGGACCTTTTGCGTCGCGGTCTCCAGCGTGAACGGCGGCAGCGGCGGCTTCTCGTCCATGGGAACTTCCTTTCGAGCATGTAGACAGATCTGTCTACCTCCGAGGCTTCTAGCGCATGTGGACAGGCCTGTCTATATCGGTGGCATGGAAGAGCGGCGGAATCTCGAGACGCCGGCGCGGGAGCGAATTCTGCTCGCGGCGCATGACCTATTTTATCGCGAGGGGGTGCGCGCGACGGGCGTCGATCGCCTCATCGTTGCGGCGGGGGTCACCAAGGTGACGTTCTACCGGCATTTTCCGGCTAAGAACGATTTGGTGCGGGCGTTCCTCGCCTATCGACACGGCCTGTGGATGGCGTGGTTCGAGGCGGCGCTGGAACGCCATCGCACGGCGCAAAGCGCGGACGATCCGCTCGCGCCTTTGCGTCTCGCTCTTGCGGAATGGTTCGAGGATCCGCAGTTTCGCGGCTGCGCCTTCATCAACGCCGTCGCGGAGCTGGGCGGGGCGTTGCCCGAAGTCCGCGAAATCGCCGCCGCCCACAAGCGAGACATGACCGCGGCCATCGCCGGACTTTTGCCCGATGACCCCCGGGCGCAGCGCGTCGCGCAGGCGGCGGCGCTGGCCGTGGACGGCGCCATCGTGCGGGCGCAGACCGGAGTTGAGGGGACGCAAGGAGCGCTGGCCGCGTTGAAGGACGCGCTGGGCGCCCTGCCGACGCGCCTCGGTTGAGCGCC
>DASPSI010000058.1:0-9257 GCA_035624015.1 Methylocystis sp. | reverse complement strand
AGGGGGATTTATGAATATCGACAAATACACCGACCGCGTCCGCGGCTTCATCCAGGCGGCGCAAACGATCGCCACGCGGGAGGGGCACCAGCAGTTCACGCCCGAGCATGTGCTGAAGGCCCTGCTCGACGACAGCGAGGGACTGGCCGCGGGGCTCATCAATCGCGCCGGCGGCCGCGCGCGCGAGGCGCTGCAGAAAACCGAAGCCACGCTCGCCAAGCTGCCGAAAGTCGGCGGCTCCGGCGCGGGGCAGCTCTACATGGCGCCCGCCACCGCGCGCCTCTTCGACAACGCCGAGCAGATCGCGCAGAAGGCCGGCGATAGCTTCGTCACCGTCGAGCGCCTGCTGCTCGCGCTCGCGCTGGAAAAAGGCTCCGAGGCGGCGCGCATCCTCACTGAGGCCGGCGTGACGCCGCAGACGCTCAACGCTGCGATCGAAGATTTGCGCAAAGGCCGCAAGGCCGACAGCGCCTCAGCCGAGAACCAATACGACGCGCTCAAAAAATACGCCCGCGACCTGACCGAAGCGGCGCGCGAGGGCAAGCTCGACCCCGTGATCGGCCGCGACGAGGAAATCCGCCGCACCATCCAGGTGCTGTCGCGGCGCACCAAGAACAATCCCGTGCTCATCGGCGAGCCCGGCGTCGGCAAAACGGCGATCGTCGAGGGTCTCGCTTTGCGGATCGTCAACGGCGACGTGCCGGAGTCTCTTGAAGACAAGAGGCTTCTCGCCCTTGACATGGGCGCGATGATCGCCGGCGCCAAATATCGCGGCGAGTTCGAGGAGCGGCTCAAGGCCGTGCTGGGCGAGATCACCGCCGCGGAAGGCCGGGTGATCCTGTTCATCGACGAGATGCACACGCTGGTCGGCGCCGGCAAGGCCGAGGGCGCGATGGACGCCTCGAACCTCTTAAAGCCCGCGCTCGCGCGCGGCGAACTGCATTGCGTCGGCGCGACCACGCTCGACGAATATAGAAAGCACGTCGAGAAGGACGCGGCGCTCGCCCGCCGCTTCCAGCCCGTCTTCGTCGGTGAGCCCTCGGTCGAGGACACCGTCTCGATCCTGCGTGGCTTGAAGGAGAAATACGAGCTGCACCACGGCGTGCGCATCTCCGACAGCGCGCTCGTCGCGGCGGCGACGCTCTCGAACCGCTACATCTCCGACCGTTTTCTGCCCGACAAGGCGATCGACCTCGTGGACGAAGCGAGCTCGCGGCTGCGCATGCAGATCGACTCGAAGCCGGAAGAGCTCGACGAATATGACCGCCGCATCATCCAGCTGCGCATCGAGCAGGAGGCGCTGAAAAAGGAGACCGACCCTGCCTCGCGCGATCGCCTGCAACGTCTGGAGCAGGAGCTGGCGGAACTAGAGGAAAAGTCCCGGGTTCTCACGCAGCGGTGGCGCGCCGAGAAGGACAAGCTCGGCCAGGCGCAGAAGTGGAAAGAACAGCTCGACAACGCGAGGAACGAGCTCGCGCAGGCGCAGCGGCGCGGCGAGTACCAGCGCGCGGGCGAACTCGCCTATGGCGTCATCCCGGATCTCGAGAACAAGCTCGCAGCGAGCGAAGGCAAGAATGACGTGCTGGTCGAGGAGGCGGTGACGCCGAACCACATCGCGCAAGTCGTTTCGCGTTGGACGGGCGTGCCGGTCGACAAGATGCTCGAGGGCGAGCGCGAGAAGCTCTTGCACATGGAGGAGGAGCTGTCGAGGCGCGTCGTCGGGCAGAAGGAGGCGGTCGTCGCCGTCTCGACCGCGGTGCGCCGCGCACGCGCCGGGCTGCAGGACCCTAACCGCCCGATCGGCTCTTTCATCTTCTTAGGGCCGACCGGCGTCGGCAAGACCGAGCTGACCAAGGCGCTCGCCGCATTCCTCTTCGACGACGATACCGCAATGGTCCGGCTCGACATGTCGGAATATATGGAGAAGCACTCGGTCGCGCGGCTCATCGGCGCGCCCCCAGGCTATGTCGGCTACGAGGAAGGCGGCGCGCTGACCGAGGCTGTGCGCCGGCGCCCCTATCAGGTCGTGCTGTTCGACGAGATCGAGAAAGCGCATCCAGACGTATTCAACGTGCTTCTGCAGGTGCTCGACGACGGGCGCCTGACCGACGGGCAGGGTCGCACGGTAGACTTCAAGAACACGCTGATCATCATGACCTCCAATCTCGGCGCCGAGTTCCTGGTCATGCAGCAAGAGGGGGAAGATTCAACCGCCGTGCATGACGAGATCATTCAGGTGGTGCGCAAGCACTTCCGGCCCGAGTTCTTAAACCGCGTCGACGAGATCATCCTGTTCCATCGGCTGCGGCGCGAGGACATGGGCGCGATCGTCGACATCCAGTTCGCGCGGCTCGCAAAGCTTCTGGAGGATCGCAAGATCGTGCTGGAGCCCGACGGCAGGGCGCGGGATTGGCTCAGCGCTCGCGGCTACGATCCGGCCTATGGCGCGCGCCCGCTGAAGCGCGTGATCCAAAAGGAACTCCAGGACGCATTGGCCGAGAGATTGCTCGCCGGCGACATTCTCGACGCCGCGCATGTAGCGATCTCCGCCGACGCGCACGGGCTCACCTTGGACGGGCAGCCGGCGAAAGCGGGACGCGGGGACAATGTGGTGGAGATGAAGAAAGGGGCGTGACGCGGCGCCTTCGTGCGTCTTAGCTAGAGGGGGAAGGCGGGCGCCGGTCCGCCTTCCTAGCCTGGTTCAATCGAGGAGCTTGCCATCTTGCAAGTCGCCAAGGCCTGATGATCGCTTTCATCTGGCGACGGCAGCCGATCGCCGTTCGGAGCAGCGGACGTCGTCTGAAGACTTTCTCACTCCTAATGTTGTCGAAGACCGACGCCGCCCAGCATCTTCAAAGTCCGCGCGAGCATCCTCGACCTTGGCACTGCCGCCTTTCGCCTGACGGCGCATATAGGATGGCGCCGTTCTCGTAGAAATATTCGCAATCCGGATCCTGCGCGAGCCTGGCGAACACGCCCGGCCAGACGTTTTTCGAAGTCCAGCGCTTGAAGCGCGTGAAAGCTGTACGCCAACGTCCGAACTGCGGCGGTAGTTTGCGCCACGGCGAGCCGGTTCGAACGATCCATAGAACAGCCTCCATGAACATGCGGTTGTCGCGCCCATGCCGCCCAGGGTCGCCGCGCTTGCCCGGCACGCTCGAAGCGATGAGCGCCCAGCGTGCGTCATCAAAATAGAATTCAGTCACTGCGCTAACGGTTACGGCCCTCGAATACGCCCTGTCTATAATCATGGATATTCCACCCCCTCCCCCGTATTGCGAGACTAAGAAGAGATTGCTTTCAACTTCCAAGCCGTGCTGTCGTCTGAGGCCTTCACCATCAGCCGTCATCCGACACTAATGCGTCTCGCCCTTTGCGCGCTATTCAAAAAACGCATAGATACATAAAACACGCAAATAATGGCCGTCGGCCCGCGATGCTGTGGCGCCTTTCGCTCATTCCGCTACCGGCGGCGCCGAAGGGTCTCGGATGGAGCTTCGCCAAAGCAGGCGCGATACTGGAGCGCGAAATAACTTGACGAGGAGAAGCCGCAGTCCGCGGCGATCTCGGTGATCGTCCTTTCGCAATTCTCGTCAGCCAGCAGATCGCGCGCCGTCTCGAGACGGCGCTGGGTGAGATAGGCGCGCGGGGAGAGCCCATAATAGCGCGAGAAATTGTGCTGCAACGTCCGGAGGCTGATGTTCAGTCGTCTTGCGAGAGCCGCCAGCCCGATGGGCTCCAGCGCATGCTCCCGAATGTAGTCCCGCGCCTCTCGGAGGGCGACGGGTCCGCAATCCGGTTGCGGGCGTGACAACGAGCTTTCCACTTCTGGAAAAAGACACGCGACGGAAAGATTGAGCAATGTCTCCTCGAGCGCAGCTGTGGCAAGGCTCGATAGACCTATGCGGCTTAGTTCGCTGATCTCGTCGAGCGCGCCGATCATGTTTCTCTTTAGAGCCTGTCCTGCACCAGAAGAAACATCGGCTACGGCCGCCATCCGGTCCAGAAGAGCCGGACTGAACGATTCGCCGGTCAGCGCCTCCGCCCTGTCCACCAGCCCTTCCGTTCGAAGGAAGAACAGCAGCGCCCTCGTCGACGTCCAGTCGGCGGTGAAAGCTTCGTCCGGTCGGACAATGACGCCGGAGCTTGGGCCTGCGTCGTGGTGACGCAGGTTCGCAGCTCGACAGGACAGGCCGCCGCTGAGGGGGACCATGAAGCCCGTGAAGGCGGGCGCCTCTCGCCTGTAGCGCCAGTTCGAAGTCTCGCCTTTCATCAGCGCGCTGCGCCCGAAGGCTACACGTTTCGCTTTCATCAAGAAAGGTTGTGCGGGAGCGGGAGAGAGAATTTTGAGGCCGGGTCCGGAGACATTGTTGAGATATTCGGCCGCTTCATCAATCTTGCGAGTTTCGTAGTGAGTAACAGCGACCATGCGCCTCTCTGGGTCCGTGGCTGGCCAAAATTACCCTGGCGGGCCAATTGAATTGGTTTTGTTTTTTACAATTGGATTGCAATGTCAACCTTGGTTAAGCCTCTTGGTTAAGCCTCTTGGTTAAGCCTCTCCGACGCCGAGGGTTGCGCCGGCGGGCGCCATGGGTTATCCGGCATGGCTTCCGAAATAGAACCCAAGCCGGAAGCATCGTGACGAAATCCAAAACCCCCGTCGCCGTGATCATGGGCTCGCAGTCCGACTGGGCGACGATGCGTCACGCCGCGCAAACGCTCGACGCGCTCGGTGTCAAGTTCGAGGCGCTCATCGTCTCCGCCCATCGCACGCCCGACAGGCTCGTCGCCTTCGCCAAGAACGCCGAGGCGCAAGGATTCGAGGTCATCATCGCCGGCGCCGGCGGCGCAGCCCACCTTCCCGGCATGACCGCCGCCATGACCGCGCTGCCCGTGCTCGGCGTGCCGGTGCACTCCAAGACGCTGAACGGCTTGGATTCGCTGCTCTCCATCGTGCAGATGCCGGCAGGCGTGCCGGTCGGAACCTTCGCTATTGGCGAGGCCGGCGCCGTCAACGCCGCGCTTCTGGCCGCCGCCATGCTCGCCCGCAGCGATGCGGCGCTCAAGGGGCGGCTCAAGGATTACCGCGCCCGCCAGACCGAGGGCGTCGCGCTCGCGCCCGGCGACGAGGCTTAAAGGATGCTCACTCCCGGCGCGACGATCGGCATTTTGGGCGGCGGCCAGCTCGCGCGCATGCTCGCGCTCGCCGGCGCGCGGCTCGGGCTCAAATCTCACGTGTTCTCGCCCGGCGAGCGCGAGCCGGCCTATGACGTCTGCGCCGCCCGCACCATCGCCGACTACGCCAATGAGGCGGCGCTCGCCCGCTTCGCCGACGCGGTCGACGTCATCACCTACGAGTTTGAGAACGTCCCAGCCGCTTGCGCCGATTTTCTCAACGCCAGAAAACCCGTGCGGCCGGGGCCGAAAATTCTCGCAGCGACGCAGGACCGGCTCATCGAGAAGCAGTTCGTGCAAAGCCTCGGGATCGAGACCGCGGCCTTCGCCGACGCGCCGAACCCCGGCGCTCTCGCCCGCGCCGTGGCCAAGCTTGGGCGTCCGTCGATCCTCAAAACCCGGCGGCTCGGCTATGACGGCAAGGGGCAGATCATGCTGCAGGCCGGAACCGACCTCTCAGTCGCCTTCCGCTCGACCGGCGGCGCGCCGGCGATCCTGGAGAGCGTCGTGCCGTTCACGAAAGAGCTTTCGGTTGTCGCGGCGCGCGGGCTCGGCGGCGAGTTTCGCGCCTATGACGTCTGCGAGAATGTGCACGAGCGCCACATCTTGGCGACCACGATCGCGCCCGCCTCGATTCGCCCCGCAACCGCCGCGCAGGCGGTCGAGATCGCGCGCAAGATCGGCGAGGCCGCCGATTACGTCGGCGTCTTCGCGGTCGAGCTGTTTCTGGTCGAAGAAGACGGCGAGCGGCTCGTCGTCAACGAGATCGCGCCGCGTGTGCACAATTCGGGGCATTGGACGCTCGATGGCGCGGTGACCTCGCAGTTCGAGCAGCACATTCGCGCGGTCGCCGGCTGGCCTTTGGGCTCGACGCGGCGCCACGGGCGCGCGCTCATGCGCAATCTCATCGGCGAGGACGTCGAGCAGTGGCGCGAGCTCTTGACGCAGGAGGGCGCCTGCCTTCACCTTTACGGCAAGACGGAGGCGCGGCCCGGACGCAAGATGGGCCATGTGAATTTTGTGAGCGAAGAGGATTAGCAGCCCCCTGCCTCAGCCTCCCTTCCCCGGATCAAATCCGGGGAGGGGAGGGTGAGGAAGGGGGCCTCACCGTCCGAGCAGCGGGCGCTTGCGGGGCGTGTGGACCTTGCGCGAGAAGGCGGCGACGAGCTCGACATGGGGCGAATGACGGAACTGGTCGATCGGCGCGACTTCGTCCGGCGCGTATCCCGCATTGATGAGCAAGGCCGCGTCGCGCGCGAAGCTTTGCGGATTGCAGGAGACGGCGACGATTTTAGCGACGCCGGCCTTCGCGAGCTCATGCGCCTGCGCCTGCGCGCCCGCGCGCGGCGGATCGAAGACCACGGCGTCGAAGGCTTTGAGCTCGTCGGCGCGCAAGGGGCTCTTGAAGAGATCGCGTGCCTTCGCTTCCGCGATCCGCAAGCCCCGCGCCGATCCGGAGGCCGCGATCAACGCCGCGATCGCCGCGGCGTCGCTGTCATAGGCCGAGACCCGCGCGCGGCGCGCGAGGCGCAAGGCGAAGGCGCCTGAGCCGCAAAAGAGATCGGCGACGGTCTTGGCGCCGCCCAAGCCAGCGGCGATGCGCGCCGCGATCGCCTCCTCGCCCGCGGCGGTGGCTTGCAAGAACCCGCCGGGCGGCGGCGACAGCAGCGCCTCGCCGACGGCGATATGCGGCTTGCGACGCAAGGCGACGACGCGGCCGTGATTGGAGAGCCGCGCGAGATCATGCGCGGTTGCGAACTCGACCAAGGCCCTGGCCTCGTTCTCGCTCAGCGCGCCAGGGCCGCGCAGATCGATGTCGAGCCCTTCCAATGTTGCGGTGATGGCGATGTCGAGAGGCTTTTCCTTGCCCACGAGCGCCGCCGCCAGGGCGCAAGCTACGGGCAGGGCGCCGGCTAGCGATGGCGCGAGCAGCGGACAGGCGTCGATCTCAACGATTTCATGCGCGCGCGCGCGCATGAATCCGACGCGCTTGCCGCGGGCGTGAAACGTCACGCGGCGGCGGCCGTCGCCATGCGCGTCGACGAGCGGCGCGACCTGCGCCGCGACGCCGGCATTGCGCAAGGCGGTCTCGACCAGGCCGCGCTTCCACGCCGCATAGGCCTCGGCGCGCAGCGTCTGCACGGCGCAGCCGCCGCAGACCTCATAATGCGAGCAGAACGACGCGACGCGGTCCGGCGACGGCTCCAGGACCTCGATGACTTGCGCCTGCTCGCCGTCGACATAGGCTCTGACGCGCTCGCCTGCGAGCGCATAAGGCGCGAACACCAGGCGTCCCTCGATGCGCGCGACGCCTTCGCCGCGCGCCCCGAGCCGCTCGATGATCAGCGTCTCGACGCTCATGAATGCCGTCCGCAGATCAAGAACTCGCGATTGCCGTCGCCGCCTTCGATCGGTGACGGCGCGAGGCCCGCGACGCGCCAACCAAGGCTTGCGATCGTCTCGGCGATGCGCGCGCAAACCTCTTCGTGGACCTTCGCATCCCGAACAACGCCTTTCTTGACGGCCTCGCGACCGGCTTCAAACTGCGGCTTGACGAGCGCAACGAGCGCCGCTTGTGGCGTGGCCAACGCCAGTACGCTCGGCAGGATCAGGCGCAGCGAGATAAAGCTCGCATCGCATACGATCAGGCTCGGCGACTCGGCGAGATGCTTTGGACGCAGGCTGCGCGCGTCCAGTTTCTCCAGCGCCGTCACGCGCGCGTCGCCCGCTATGCGCCGATGCAACTGTCCATGGCCGACATCGACTGCGACGACATGGCGGGCGGCGCGGGCGAGCAAAACTTCGGTGAAGCCTCCGGTCGAGGCCCCGATGTCGAGGCAATAGCGCCCCGAAGGATCGATACGGAACTGATTCAGAGCGAAGTCGAGCTTGACGCCGCCGCGCGAAACCCAGGGGTATGGCGCTTCCGCCACGATCTCGGCAGTGGCGGCGATCTCCTGCGAGGGCTTTTGCACGACGCGACCGTCGGCGCAGACGAGGCCGGCTTCGATCGCCTCGCGGGCTTTGGCGCGGCTTTCGTAGAAGCCGCGCTCCACGAGCAGCGCGTCGGCGCGGGGCATCGGTCATTCCCCCGTCTGGAGGAGGCTGCCGGCGCGGCGAGCGCCTCTGAGCAGCCTCAGGAAGGCGTAACCCGCGGCGGCAAAATAGAAGGCGTCGAGCGCGAGCCCGTAAGTCATCAGGTCGCCGCGCCAGACGCGATCGAGTAACAGCGCGCGCAGCCCTTCAAACACATAAGTTGCGGGCAGCGCATAGGCGACCGGCTGGAGCCAGGCGGGCAATGTGGCCACTGGGTAATATACGCAGCCCAGGGGCTGCACCGCGAAGATCAGCGACCAGATCAGCGCCTCGACGCCGAGCCCGTAGCGCATCAGGAGGCCGGAGACGAGGAGCCCGACGCTCCAGGCGAAGAAGGCGAGAACCGCGAAGAAGACGCCGAGCGCCAGCCCCAAGGACCACAGATTGAAGCCGAAGAACCAGATCGCCATGATCGTGACCGGGATGACGCCGACGGTCAGCCGCACGAGGCTGACCGCCATCAGCGACAGGATGTATTCGGCGGGCGTCAGCGGACTCATCAGCAGATTGGCGAGGTTGCGCGACCACATCTCCTCGACGAAGGCGAAGGAGAAGCCCTGCTGCGTGCGCAGCAGCACGTCCCACAGCAGCACGGCGCCGATCAGCGCCGCGCCGAGCTTGACCGCCTGCCCTTGCGGCGCGACGGAGGATGCGAAGTAGCTCTGCAGGAAGCCCCAGGTCAGCATCTGCACGGTCGGCCAGTAGACCATCTCGAGCAGGCGTGGATAGGACGAGCGCAGCACATAGAAGTAACGCAGGACCATGGCCCCGACGCGCGCGAAGGAGAAGCCGCTCATGCCGCGGCTCCCTCGCCGCGCCGGCGCGCCACGTCGAGAAAAACCTGCTCGAGATTGTCGCGGCCGTAGCGGGCGAGGAGCTCCGCCGGCGCGCCGTCGTCGACGAGCGTCCCTTCGCGCAGCATCAGCACGCGGTCGCACAGGCGCTCGACCTCGCTCATGTTGTGCGAGGCCATGAGGATCGTGCAG
>DASPSI010000045.1:0-17974 GCA_035624015.1 Methylocystis sp. | reverse complement strand
CCGCCGGCTAATTTCGGCTCCTGTTGCAACTCAGGCAGGAAGACCCGGCGGCGTGCTGACCAAAAAAGGCAAATACGGGCTCAAGGCGATGGTGCATCTCGCGCAATATCCGCCGGGGCAGCCGACGCCCGTGCTCGACATCGCTTCGACCGAGCGAATTCCGAAAAAGTTTCTCGACGCGATCCTTTGCGAGCTGCGCAATGGCGGTTTCGTGAACTCCAAGATGGGGAAGGGCGGCGGCTACACTCTGGCGCGCGCGGCGGAGAGCATCAGCGTCGGCGATATCGTCCGCGCGATCGACGGGCCCCTGGCGCCCATTCCCTGCGCCAGCAAGACGCGATATCAGCGCTGCGACGACTGTCCCGACGAGAAGGCCTGCGCGGTGCGCCTCGTCATGATCGAGGCGCAACGCGCGCTCTCGAACGTGCTCGACAAATGCTCGCTGGCCGACATGCGGCGCATGGCCGAAGAAGGCTTGAGCTTGATGCTGCATGAAGCGTGACGCAAATGGAGTTGCAGGAGTTGGCGCCGAGGGCGGCGGAGGCCGAGCGCTTTCTCAAGGCGCTCGCGAGCGGCCACCGGCTGATGATTCTGTGCGAGCTGGAGAAGGGCGAGATGTCGGTCAGGCGCCTCCAGGCGGCGCTAGGTCTCAGTCAATCGTCGCTGTCGCAGCATCTGGCGCGTCTGCGCGCCGACGCGCTGGTGAAGACGCGTCGCGAATCGCAGACGATCTATTATTCGCTGGCGGATGAGAAGGTGACGCGGACGATCCAGCTGATCTACGAGCTGTTTTGTGGCCGGCGCGACAAGGCCGTCGCGCCCCAGCGGTCGAAGGCGTGACGTGAATCAATTTGAGCTGAGGCTCGGACTCGGGTACTTATGGAGCTAGCATCCTTAGTTTGGCTTTTTGGGAGAAACATAGATGAGCAGCAGCGAGAGCTTTCGCCTTGTCCGCTTTTGGCCGCCTGCCAGCGCACCCCAGAACTGGGTGACGCGAATCGGCGGGTTCCCCAATCTGCCCCCGGAATACGAATGGCCTGTCGTGACGCTGTCGGACGGCTCGCAGGCGTCGCTTGATTTTCTGGCGCAGATCAGGCTCGCTGACCTCCCTCAGGCTCCTGAGCGCAGTCTGCTGCCAAAGGAAGGGGTTCTTTACTTCTTCGCGCTTGCGCTCGCAGGCGAGCCCCTGGAGGAGGAGCACGGACGCGACTCCTGGCGCGTGCTCTACTATCCGGGCGACGCCTCGGCTTTTCCGTCCCGCACGCCGCCGGCGAACTCGGCACGAGTTTGGGAGGAAAGCGACAATGTGTTTTGCGAGGCTTCCGAGCTATGCGACCCTGAGGCGCGTCATCTCACCTTGTTTCCTGCCTGTCCTGCGTATTTCAGCCTCGGCGAGCAACTGACCGACTGGCGTCATGACCGATACGAATATCCGGCGCAACCCTATCGCGTGGAGGACGCGCTTCTCACGCTCAACAGGGCGCGCTGCAGTTGGGGCGAAGGCTTCATGCCTTTCGACGAGCTGGTCGAGAGGGAGCATCGATACAATATCGATGACGGCGCCGAGGCTTGGGCGGTCGCGCTCTCCAAGGCCCGCGACGCCCATGCGTCCTGGCTCCCGCTTGTTAAAGAGGCGGTGGAGGCGCTGAAGGGTCTCGGGCGTCCACATGTGCTTGGCGACGCGGAACGCGCGCGTGTGCTCGCTTTGGTCGAAGAATCCGGGCGCATGAAAGGATTGCTTGGCGAAACGTATTGGTGTCTTGAGCAACAGACGGCGTTTCCTGGCTTGGCCTTGCCGATTCTGCTTCAAGATTTTCCCGAAATTGCCGCGCAATGTCCTCAGGAGGTCGAGGCGTGCGACCCACGAAACGTCGCTAGCGGCGAGAGCAGCGCGCACTTCGTGCTCGGCCGCGGCTGCGCCGTCCAGCGCAGCATCGGGGACGATGAGGTTCTCCTCCTTCAGCTCGGCAGCGACAGCTACGGACCGCGCTTCATGTGGTGGGACTGCGGTGCGATGACCTTCACGATCAAGCGCGACGATTTGGCCGAGCTGCGCTTCGATCTCGCGCAGGCCAAGATTGAAGGCCATTAATTAATCGCGGAAGCGCGAAAACGATTTGAAGAGGGAGCAGGCCGTAGTCTACGGCTTCGGCCAATAGCCCTTCGGCGCGCCCTCGGCGATCTGCGTCGTCTCGACCGGCCCCTCGCCGATGATCTGGACGATGACCTCCTCTTCGCCGGCGCCGTCCCAATGCACGCCGTCCGCGGGATGCAGCATATAGGAGCCGGCTTTGAGCGGCACGGCCTTGTTGAAGTCGAGCTCCGGACCCGTGCCCGTGTACCAGACGCCCTTGATCACCGTCGCATGACGATCCTTGGAGTGGAAGTGCGGGTTGGAATGGGCGCCCGGCGGGAAGCGGTTGCGCACCACATAGAGGCCTGGCTTCGAAGGATCGCCATAGAGCACCGCCGATTCCGGACCAAGGCCGAGAGGGCTCTTGAAGGGAACGGATTCCGGCTCGATTCGCACGAATTCCCGTTCCCCCGCTTGCGCGAGCAGGCTCGCAAAGAGCGCTGACAGGAACGCCGCGCGACGAAACACCCTGCGAAACTTCATGTCCCTCTCCGCGTTGAGAAGCCGCCAGCCGGCGCGTGCGCGCGTTTATCATATAATAATAATATATTTCAAGGGGCGGGTCCCCTGAGACGAGAGTCGCGGCGCCATGCCCCGCCGTATTTTGGCAAGCATTCGAGGCAAGCCGGAGCCCTCCCTCCACTCCTTGAACTTCGGGGATAAATTGGCCATGCCGCCCATCTCGGCTCATGCGGCCGCCCCATTTTTGTCTGAAGTTTTTCTCAGGCGGGGTGCGACAAAAAAATCCCTACCCAACCGGTAGACATAGATGGGAAGACTCTATAACCTTACCAAATGAGTAGGAATTAAGCCGGCAGCGCCGGCGTTCGCGCAACGAGGTTATACATGAAGAGGTCGATCAAGCTCAGCTTCGCCGCTTTGCTGCTCAGCGTCTCGGCTGCCGCGCTCGCGGTCGCCGCCGACGAGAAGGCTGCTGCGCCCGCGGCGACTCAGGGCGCGCAGAATCCGCCTGCGGAGGCGGCGAAGGCACCCGCAAGGCCGCTGTGGTCATGGCAGAAGGTCGAGACGCCCGCCGCGCCGGCCGTCGCCAACAAGGCCTGGGTGCGCGAACCGCTCGACGCCTTCGTGCTCGCGAAGATCGAGGCCAAGGGCCTGACGCCTTCGCCCGACGCCGATCGCGCCGCCTTCATCCGCCGCGCGACGCTCGACGTCTGGGGGCTCATCCCGACGCCCGAGGAGGCCGCCGCCTTCGAATCCGATACGTCGCCGGACGCCTATGAAAAGCTCGTCGATCGTCTGCTGGCGTCGCCGCGCTATGGCGAGCGGCAGGCGCGGTTGTGGCTAGATCTCGCGCGCTACGCCGACAGCGCCGGCTTCCAGAACGACGTGACGCGGCCGAACCTTTTCCGCTATCGCGATTATGTCATCGGCGCCTTCAACGAGGACAAGCCCTATTCGCAGTTCATTCGCGAGCAGATCGCCGGCGACGAGATCGCGCCGGGCGATCAGAAGGTGCTCGTCGCGACCGGCTTCCTCGCCGGCTATCCCGACAATTTCAACTCGCGCGACCTCGTCCAGCGCAAATATCAGATCACGACCGACATGGTCGACACGGTCGGCCAGGCCATCCTCGGCACGACGGTCGGCTGCGCCCGCTGCCACAACCACAAGACCGACAAGTTCTCGCAGAAGGACTATTATTCGCTGCAGGCCTTCTTCGCCAACACCGCCTTCGACGAGAAGGCGCCGGCGATCAAGGGCGAGCAGGAGCTCGCCTATGAGAAGGCTCAGGCGGTCTACGACGAGGCGAGCAAGGAAGTCCGAGAGAAGCAGAAGGCGATCATCGACAGCGTGCGCGACGCGGCGTGGAAGTATCACAAGGAGCGCTATCTCACGGACAGCCGTGAATCGATCTTCAAGCCGAAGGAGCAGTGGAACGCGCTCGACCGCTGGGTCAACCACCGCCTCGAGGCGGTGACGGACGAGCCCCAGCTCGCGGCGTTCCTGCGCTATGCCTCGGAAGACAAGCAGGCGCCTGAGCACAGCGACGAGATCGTCAAGAAATTCGAGGAATACCAGAAGCTCAATCAGGAGCTGCGCAAGTTCGCCAACAAGCGCCCGACGCGCGGCTCCGACACATACACCGCCGCCACGGAGCTCGGCCACTCCGATTCGCCGCCGACCTTCGTCTTCTTCGGCGGCAATCACGAGCGTCCGCTTGACGAGGTGCAGCCGGCCTTCCCCGAGGCGATCACGACCGACAAGCCAGACATCAAGCCTACGGCGACCTCCTCCGGGCGGCGCACGGCGCTCACCGACTGGCTGGTGAGCCCGTCAAATCCGCTCACCGCGCGCGTCTTCGTCAACCGGATATGGAACCAGTATTTCGGCAAGGGGATCGTCGCGACGGTCAGCGACTTCGGCAAGGCCGGCGACAAGCCGACCAACCAGGAGCTGCTCGACCATCTCGCCTCGAGCTTCGTCACGGAAGGCTGGGACATAAAGAAGCTGCACCGCCACATTCTCCTGTCCTCGACCTATCGGCAATCTTCGAACTATCGCGAGGACGTCGCCAAGGCCGATCCGGAAAGCAAGCTCTTGGCCGTTTTCCCGCGCAAGCGCCTCGAGGCGGAAGAAATTCGCGATTCCATACTGGCCGCCTCCGGCAAGCTGAACGAGACGATCGGAGGTCCGAGCGTCTATCCTCCAGTTCCAGAAGGCTTCCTCGGCGGCAATGTGAACGCCAACAACAACGCCAACGTCGAGGCCGCCGCCTGGACCGTCTCGAAAGATCCGAAGGATCACACGCGCCGCAGCATCTACATCTTCACGCGCCGCAGCTTGCCCTATCCGCTGCTCGAGACCTTCGACATGGCCAATGCGCAGCAGATTCACAGCAAGCGCGACGTGACGACGACGCCGCTGCAAGCGCTGACCCTCGTCAACAGCGATCTCGTCTTCCAGTGGTCGCAGGCGCTCGCGGGCCGGGTCATCAACGAGGCCGGCGCGGACGAGTCGGCGCAGCTCGACCGTCTCTACGAGATACTCTTCTCGCGCAAGCCGACGCAGGAGGAGAAGCAGATTCTGGAGGCCTTCCTCGCGCAGCATCAGAAGACCCTCGCCGACAAGGCCGACGACGGCAAGCTCACGCTCGCCCAGCCTGTCGGCGTCAAAGCGAAGCCTGCCGATCCGCTGCGCGCCTCGGCCTTCGTCGATCTCGTCCACACCGTCGTGAACTCCAACGAGTTCGTTTACCGCTTCTAAGAGACAGCAAAGGATCAAGACCATGCTCATCAAGACATCGCGTCGCGAGTGGCTGCGAGGGGCGGCCTATGGCGTCGGCGGCTATGCGCTTTCCGGCCTGATGCCCGGCGGCGGCTGGTTCGGCGCGCCGGAGGCGAACGCTGCGGCCTTCATCGATCCGCTCGCGCCGAAGGAGCCGCATTTTGCGCCGAAGGTGAAGTCGGTGATCTGGATGCATATGGACGGCGCGCCGTCCTCGCTCGATCTTTACGACTACAAGCCGGAGCTCGTTCGCCTCGCCGGACAGGAGATCCCGGAATCCTTCCTCAAGGGCATCAAGACCAGCACGCAGGGCGGCGTCGGCAAGCTCTTCGCCTCCAAACGCACGTGGAAGCAATATGGCGAGAGCGGCGCCTGGTTCTCCGACTGGGTCCCGAACATCGCGGAGCACGCCGACAAGCTCACCTTCGTCAAGTCGAGCGTCACCGTCGGCGCGACGCACGACATCTCGATCCTGAAGCTCAACACCGGCGACGTGAGCCCCGGCCGTCCCTCGCTCGGCGCCTGGGTCGTCTATGCGCTCGGCTCCGCCAATCCCGATCTTCCGGCCTATGTGGTGCTCTACGGCGGGCAGCGGGAGCCGCGCGCGGGCTCGGTCAACTGGAGCTCCGGCTTCCTGCCGGCGGTCTATCAGGGCACGGCGTTCCGTCCCGGCGCGCAGCCGATCCTGCACCAGGCGCCTCCCGCGCTGATTGGGCTTGAGCAGCAGCGGGACAATCTCGATCTCCTGAAGAAGCTCAACGACATTCGCTCCGCGTCGCGGCCCGAGGACAGCGAACTCGCCGCGCGCACCAACTCCTACGATCTCGCCTATCGCATGGAGGCGACGGCCCCCGAAGCTGTCGACCTCTCGAAAGAGACCGATGCGACCAAGGCGCTCTATGGTCTCGATAAGGACGCGACGCGCGACATGGGCACCGTGTTCCTGCGCGCGCGCAGGCTCGTCGAGCGCGGCGTGCGCTTCGTTCACGTCGTGAGCGGCCCGATCGACGCGCAGGGCCAGGGCGACGACGCCAGCTGGGACGCGCATCGCGGTCTCGAGCAGAATCACAGCGCTCACGCCCGAGCGGTCGACAAGCCGATCGCGGGCCTGCTGACCGATCTCGCGCAACGTGGACTGCTCGACCAGACGCTCGTGGTCTGGACCTCCGAGTTCGGGCGCACGCCTTACGGTCAGAGCGGCGACGGCCGCGACCACAATCCGTGGGGCTACACGCAGTGGCTCGCGGGCGGCGGCCTGAAGCACGGCTTCACCTATGGCCAGACCGACGAGATCGGCTTGAAGTCGGTCGAGAATCCGGTCGACACCTATGACGTGCATGCGACCGTCTTGCAGCTCCTGGGCCTTGATCACCTGAAAACGATCTATCTGCGCGCTGGCCGCTCCGAGCGCCCGACGGTCGTTTACGGCAAGGTGGTCAAGGACGTCCTGGCCTAAGGGCGAAATGGCGCGCGCTGGCCGAGGGTTGACGGCGACGCTGGCGGCATTCGCAGTCTGCGTCGCCTGCTCGGAAGCAAAAGCGGAAAACGTTCTGCGCGTCGCCATCGAGAAATTCGCCTTCGATCCTCAAACGATCGCGGCGCGAGTCGGCGACCGCATCGTGTTCGTCAATCGCGACGAGCTGCCGCACTCTGTCGTCGGCTTGCGCGGCGAGGAGGAAGTTTTTCGTTCCGTCGAGCAGATGGACACGGATGACAGCTTCGAGGTCGTTATCGACGGGCCTGGCGATATCGCGATCGTGTGCGGACTGCATGCGTCGATGACAGGTAATATCCTGGTCGGGCGGTGAGCGCTCGACGCCTTGAACTTGGAGACCCTTGAAGGTGAAGGTGAAGATGTCCGTGCGGAGATGGGCTTGGGTGATGGGCATGAGCATCATTGTCTCTGCGGCCGCAGCGGCCCCGACCTTCGATTTTCGCGATTACGATAATGATCTGATGCGAGATCTCGATCGCACGATCAAATATTTCGAGCCGGACATCACCGCCAGGAACGCCGATGCGGCCAAGGAGGATCTCGACCTCCTCGCAGAGGGCTTTCGCTACACCGAGGACTATTTCTCCAAGAAGAGCGGCGCCGACGACGCCGTGGAGCTGTCACGCAAGGGCGCCAAGATCATCGCCGACGTGCGGGGGCTGATCGACAGCGCCGATTTCGAGGCCGCGGCCGCCGCGGCCAGAGAAACGCCAAACGTTTGCAAATCCTGCCACGATGTCTACAAGCCGCGCCTGGCGCGCTAGGGAGATCTAAAAATGACCCGCAAGACCGCCGCGGACTTCCATCCCGAAGTCTTGAAGCTTTTCGACCTGTTCGTGCACGGGCTTCTCGACCGGCGCGGCTTTCTCGACGGCGCGAAGAAGTTCGCCACCGGCGCCGCCGGCGCCGCGGCGCTGCTCGAAGCGCTTTCGCCGCGCTTCGCCGAAGCCGAGCAGGTTTCGAAGGACGATCCGCGCATCAAGGGCAAGACGATCGAAGCGCCCTCGCCCGAGGGCAATGGAACGGTGAAAGGCTATTTCGTCGAGCCCGCCGACCGCAAGGAGAAGCTGCCGACCATCCTCGTCATTCACGAGAATCGCGGTCTCAACCCGCATATCGAGGACATCGCGCGTCGCCTCGCGCTCGCGAATTTCATCGCTTTCGCGCCCGACGCGCTCAGCTCTCTCGGCGGCTATCCCGGCGACGAGGACAAGGCGCGCGAGCTTTTCCCGAAGCTCGACCAGACGAAGACGCGCAACGACTTCATCGCCGCTTTAGGCGTGCTGAAGAAATGTTCGATCGGCACGGGCAAGGTCGGCGCGGTGGGCTTCTGCTATGGCGGCGGCGTCGTGAACTTCCTGGCGACGAAATCCGCCGATCTCGACGCCGGCGTTCCCTTCTATGGCGCCGCGCCGGCGATCGAGGATGTCGCCAAAATCAAAGCGCCGCTGCTCTTGAATTTCGCCGGCAATGACGATCGCATCAATGCGACCTGGCCCCCCTACGAGGCGGCGCTCAAAGCCGCCAAGGCCGATTATCAGGCCTTCGTGTATCCCGGCGTGCAGCATGGCTTCAACAACGACACCACGCCGCGCTACGACGAGGGCGCAGCGAAGCTCGCCTGGGGCCGCACCATCGACTTCTTCAACGCGCATCTGCGCGGTTGAGGATTGCGCCGTTCACGCTCTTCACCCGAGAGGACCCAAATGAAGACCTCGACAAAGATTCTCGCCTTCGCTCTGGCGCTCGCCTCTGCGCCCGCCGCCGCCCAACAGGGAGCGCCCGCCGCTCCCGCCGCCGCGCCTTCGGCCAATGCGGCTCCGGCGCCCGCGGCGCCAGTCACGCCAGCCAACGATCCGGCTTACACATACAAAACGCTGCGGCTCAACCGCTTCGCCTTCGATGCGCTGCTGGCTAAGCCCGAGCAGCTTCTCGTCCTCGACGTGCGCCGTCCGGACGAGCTGACCAAAATCGGCGGCTTTCCGGTCTATTTGAGCATTCAGGCGGCTGACGTGCAGAGGAATCTTTCCTTCATCCCGCACGATCGGCTGATCGTCGTCGTGTCGAATCGCGCGCATCGCGCCGGCGCCACCGGCGATATTCTTGCTGGGCTCGGCTACCATGTCGTCGGCGCGATCGGCGTGCTCGATTATCAGGACGAAGGCGGCGTATTGACCAAGATTGCGCCGCCGCCGCCGCGCAACGCCGCCGCCGGCCCGGCTCCCGAGGGTCAGCCGCAGACGGCCGCCGCCGCGGCTTCGCCGGCGCCGGCGAAGCCATGAGGAATTGCGCCTTGCGAAAGTCCGCCTTGGCGCGACTGGCGGTCTCGACGGGCCTCGCGTTATGGGGCGTCGCTGCGCAGGCGGCGCTGAAGCCCGGGGATCTCGCGCCCGATTTCACGCTGCCGGCGGCGGTCGGCGGCAAGGACTTCACTTTCGCGCTGGCCGACGCGCAAAAGAAGGGGCCAGTCGTAGTCTACTTCTACCCGAAGTCCTTCACGCGCGGCTGCACGCTCGAAGCGCATGAGTTCGCCGATCACGCCGCCGACTTCGAGGCGGCGGGCGCAAGCATTATCGGGGTCTCGAGCGATACGATCGAAACGCAGCGCGACTTCTCGACTAAGGAATGCCGCGACAAGTTTCCGGTCGCCGCCGACGCTCGTCTTTCCGCAATCACCGCCTACGACGCGAAGCGCGAGCAGCCTTCCGCTTCGGGAGAAACGCTCGCCAATCGCGTTTCCTATGTCGTCGCCGGCGGCAAGATCGTCTTCGCTTTGACGAGCTTGAACCCGATCGAGCACGTCCAATCGACGCTCGCCTTCGTGCGCAAATGGCGCGACGAGCACCAACACTAGGCTTGCCAGGGAGAACATCGACGATGCCAACAACCAAATCTCTGCGTCGCGCATCAGTAGCAATCGGCGCCGCAATCGCACTGGCGCTGATCGCCTCCGCCAACGCGCAGAATGCGCCCGCAGGCGGCGGTGGCGGCGGCGCGGGTCCTTCGCCGACAAAGGTCGCGCTCGAGAACCGCAAGGCCGCCTACACGCTGATCGGCAACAGCTTCCGCTGGTTCGGCGCCGTGGTGAAGGGCAATGTGGCCTATGACGACGCGGAAGCCTTGAAGCGCGCGCAGCGCATCGCCTTCCTTGCCGCCCTGCCGGGAGAGAACTTTCCCGAGGGCTCCAATCTAGGTGAGCCGGAGAGCAAGGCGAAGGCGGACGTGTGGAGCAACCGCGCGGACTTCGACAAGAAGCTGCACGAGTTTCAAGAGCACGCCGCGGCTTTCGTCGATGTCGTCTCAAAGGAAAAGGGCGTGACGGAGCCGTTCAAGGCGGCGGTCGCAGCCTTGGGCCAGGACTGCAAGGGCTGCCACGACACTTACAAAGCCAAGTGACCCAAGGAGGCGGCGGGGCTGCGTCTCGTCGCCTCCTCGACTTCGAGTACATCGGATCCGCCGCCATGACGACCCTCGAGAACGACCGCCTCGCGCCATCGCAAGCGCCCGCCAAGGCGCCGCAACGCCTCGTGTGGGACTGGCCGGTGCGGCTATTTCACTGGTCGCTCGTTCTCTCGATCCTCGGCGCCTTCGTGACGAACCGGCTTGGCGTCAAATATTTCGCCTATCATGTGTGGTTCGGCTACGCGGTGCTCGCTCTCGTCGGCTTTCGCGTGCTTTGGGGCGTTCTCGGCCCGCATCACGCGCGATTCGCCAATTTTCTGCGCGGCCCGAAGGCGGTGCTCGGCTATGTCAGCGCGCTCGGGCGCGGGCGGCGCACGCGCTATGCGGGGCACAATCCGCTCGGCGCGCTGATGGTCGTCGCCTTGCTCGCGCTGATCGCTTTGCAGGCGACGTTCGGTCTCTTCGCCAACGACGAGATTTTCAACGCTGGCCCGCTGGCGGGGCTCGTCTCGAAGCCCCTGAGCCTCGGCCTCACCTCTCTCCATCGAAAGATCTTTTATTGGATCGCCGCCGCGATCGCGGTGCACGTGATCGCGGTCGTCGCGCATGTGCGCTTGAAGCGCGAGAATATCATTCTCGCGATGATCACCGGCAGGAAGCCCGCGCATCTCGTGCAGCCGGGAGAAGCCATTCCTTCCTCGCGCAGCCTTCACGCGGTCGCGCTCTTCGTCACCGTCGTCGCAGCGCTTGCGGTCCTACTGCAATTCGCCCCTCCGGCGGACGCCGATATCGGCGGCTTCTAAAGCTCAATCATATCATAATGATAGGCTGTTAACCTTTTCCCGGGGGAACGACGGGGGAGGAAGGCGTTCGGCGCGGGCCTCGCCGCCAGGGACGCCGTTAACCATTTCCCCCGGAATTCCAGTGTTGTACTTTGGCAACAGGACTCAAAAATTAATCAAATCCCGCAGCAAGGCGCCCTCTAAAGACCGCTGACGCGCTTGACGCGGCTTTATAATCATACTTAGTTGGTAGGTATAAACACTCACAACGCATCTGGCGTTCAAGGGGAGTTCGAGATGAGGCGTCCATCACTTGCGTTTCGCGCGCGGCTCATGCGCGGCACGCAGCTCGCATCCTTCGCATTCATGGGCGGCGTTGCGCTTTCGGCGCCAGCGCTCTCGCAATCGGCGCCGCCGGCCCCCCCGCCGCCGCCGGCCGCAGCGGCCGCGCCGCAGCCAGCCGCCGGCCCGGCGAGCGCGGAAGTCGAGGAGGTGAAGGTCACCGCGCGCCTGCGCGAGGAGAAGGCGCAGGACGTGCCGCTGCCGGTCAGCGTCGTCGGCGCCAAGACGGCGGAGCGGGAGCACGTCGAGCGGTTGACCGACTTCGCGCAGAAGGTTCCGAACTTCGTGCCCTACATCAACAATCCGCGCACCTCGGCGATGACGATTCGCGGCATCTCGGGCATCTCGGGCGGCGCGGACGGTTCGGAATCCTCGGTGGGTCTCATCGTCGACAATGTGTTCTACACGCATGTCGGCTTCCAGTGGGCCGACTTCGTAGATCTTCAATCGCTAGAGGTCGCGCGCGGTCCGCAAGGCACGCTGCTGGGCAAGAACACCACGGTCGGCGCGGTTATCATCCACACGCAGGCACCGTCCTTCACGCCGTCGGCGACGGTCGAAACCTCCTTCGGCAATCGCGATCGCATCACAGAAAAGCTCAACGTCACCGGTCCAATCATTCCGGACACGCTCGCCTATCGCGCGACCTTCTTCCTCGACAAGAGCGACGGCGCGCTGCACGATGAGGTCACCGGCGCGGGCCTCCTCAACAACAACCGCTGGGGTGTCCGCGGCCAATTGCTCTATACGCACGAAGAGTTGACCGATCGCCTGATCTTCGACCGCACGCGCTCGGACGAATACAACAACTACAGCGGCGTGATCGGCAATACCTTTCCCTTCTATGCGAATGGAGCTCCGGTATTGACCTACGCGCAAAATCTGGCCTCCCGCATCCACTGGCCCTATTTAGTGAACGACCCCTATGAGCCGGCTCTGACGCGCCTCGGCAATCTCGATCAGCGAATCACGGGCGTCTCGAACGAGGCCAACTATCAATGGGGCGACAACACGCTGACCTCTGTCTCGGCGTGGCGCGAGCTGATCCTGCATCCGCGCAACTCGCTCGGCAACGATCTGACGCAGATCAGCGGCAACGCTTTCGACGTGCAGGTCGATCAGTTCTCGCAAGAGGTGCGTCTCGCTTCGCCCAAGGATCAAACCATCGAATGGCAGACGGGCATCTATTCGCTTTACGAGAACATCACGTCCTACGACCACACCGACTATGGCTACCAGGCGGAGCAGTTCCTAAACAACGCTCCCGCCGGCAATCCGGCGCTGCTGAACGGCGTCTCCGCGCATAGCGACGGCAAGGCGCGCACCTTCAGCATCGCGCCCTTCGGCCAGTCCACCTATCACATCGATGAGCAATGGGCCTTGACCGCGGGCCTGCGCGACTCTTTCGAAATACGTGAAGGCTCGGATTTCGGCTGGGTCAGCGGCTGCTCGGTCCCAGGCTGCTACAACGCGGTGCAGAGCGCCTATGGCGCGACCTTCTACGATACGGGCGGCCAGAACATCAAGCACAACTCGATCTCCGCGCTGCTCAATCCCTCCTATCGCGTCAACGAGAACATCCTCGCCTACGCCTCGGCGGGGCGCGGCGAGAAATCCGGCGCCATCAACACCAACGCGCTGCCGCTGTTTGCCGGCTCGGCGGTCGACAAGTTCCAGCCGCTCATCACCAAGGCGGAAGTCTCCTGGGACTACGAGTTTGGGGTGAAGACCAACTGGCTCGACAACAAGCTGATCGTCAACGGGAACTTCTACTGGAACGACATCTATAATTTCCAATCGGTGCTCATCGACGCGAGCATCATCAACCCCACGACAGGCGTTCCGATCGGCAAGAGCTATCTCGGCAACATCGGCCAAGTGCGGTTGCGCGGGTTCGAGTTCGACGCTCGCTACAGCCCGATCGAGCGCCTTTGGATCACCTTCAACGGCGCGCTGACCGACGCCCGCTACGTCAAATACACCAATGCCGCGCCGCCGCCAGATTGGACCTGGCCGGCCTCCGCCAGTGTCAACGGCATCACCGCGCCGCTGTTCGTCAACCTCTCCGGTCAGCGCATCACCGGCGGCACGGCGGGCAATGCTCCGGTTGCGCCCTATTCCTTCAATCTCGGCGCCAATTACGAGCATCCGCTCGGCAACGCCTTCAAGCAGTGGGGGACCTGGGCAGATACGCCTGTGAGCGCCACGGGCTACTTCAACGTCGCCTGGAAATACAAGGAGCAGCTCAACGAGCCCCTGTCGATCTATCCGGTGACCCAACCGTCCTTCGCGATCGTCAATGCTGGCATCGGCCTCAAGACCGACGACGATAAATACACCCTGCAGTTCTTCGTGAGGAACCTGTTCGATCAACGCTACGTGATCTCGCAGGCGATCGGCGGCCAAACCTCGGCGCAAACCGTCACCTTCGGCGAAAACGCCTTCCGCTGGTTCGGAGGCACGCTGCGCGTGAAGCTCTACTGATCGAATGAAAGTCTCATGGCTTTCGTTCTCGCGCGGACCCGAACTCCTCCCCCTCGGGTCCGCGTCTCCCGCAACCAGGCGCCGAGGCAAGTCGCGCGGCGCATATTCCGACAACAGCTAAGAGGCCCCCGAATGAAAAGAGTTCTGCTTCCCACCGCAGCGGCGCTTCTGGCGCTCGCCGCCATGCCGGCGCTCGCCGCCGATCTCCCCTCCCGCAAGGCGCCGCCCGTCGAGCCTCCGCCCCCGCCGCCAACATGGACTGGCTTCTATCTCGGCATCAACGGCGGCTACAGCTGGACGAACTCCAACGCCATCAATCAAATATACGCCGACACCTTGCCCGGCGGCTTTGCGACCAATGCGGCGCTGGGCAACATTCCGAGCCAGGCCTTCGTCGGCAACGGCGGCTTCATCGGCGGCGGCCAGGCCGGCTTCAACTGGCAGTTCGACAATCGCTTCGTGATCGGCCTCGAGGCCGACATCGACGGTCTGACCGGCGGCGCGAAGACGGCGAACATCTACGGCGCCACTGCGGCGACGACCCTTTCGCGCAGTCTCGCAGAGCTTGGGACGGTCAGGGCGCGCTTAGGGTTTGCGGCGACGCCGACGCTGCTCGTCTACGCCACGGGGGGCCTCGCCTACGGGCAGGGAACTTTGAGCGGCAGCTATTACGGCTTCTGGGGTTCGGCCCCAGACTACGAGTCCCAAACGCTTTACGGCTATTCGGTCGGCGGCGGCGCCGAGTGGCTCGTCGTGCCGAACTGGAGCGTCAAGGCGGAATATCTTTATTACGACCTGGGCTCGTTCACGTCGCCGGGCACGCAAATTTCGTACAAGTCGGGCGGCGTTGCGGCGATCTCCACCGCCCAGTCGAACTCGCGCTTCGATGGCCATGTCGTCCGCCTGGGTCTGAACTATCACATCAAATGGGGCGGCCCGCCGGCGCTTTTCGCCAAGCACTGAACCAACGAGCGCGCCTGCGTCGGAGCGATCGGCTCCGACGAACGAGCCCCGTGAGGCGACCTTTGGCGATCGTCGGCTCGCGGGGCTCCTCGCTCGAGCGCGGGCCCGCACTCGACTTCGAGAAAAAATCGGGAAAAGCACGTAATCATATTGCGTCTATAGGAATAATGGTGTTAGTCTGCTTTTTGTCATCGCATGCTTGAGAAAGGCTTCCTCCCGATGTCCTTAGCCGCCGCGCCGACTTACGAGGCGCCTTTCAACGAACCTGCGTTGCGCGAGGACGCAAGCGCCGGCGCACAAAACCTACTGCATCTGGAGCCGCCGCCGCCGAACTACCCCGCGCGGGTCGGAGCGATTGCGCTCTATCTCTTGGCGCTTGGGGCCATCGTCACTGTCGGGTTCAAGACCAACGAAACGCCGATCGAGGAGCAGCAGGTCATCGAGCTCGCGCCGCTGCCGGTGGAGGAGCCGCAGGTCGAGGACACGCCGCCGCCGCCCGAAGCGATCGACATTCCCGACATTCCGCCGCCCGAGGCGATCTCGCCAATGGTCCCAATCGAGCAGCCCCAGCCGGTCGAGAAGCCTAAAGTCGAAAAGCCTAAGCCGCAGCCGGTCCAGAAGGTCGCGCCGCGCGCTCCCACGCATCCGGTGGCGGCGGCGAAGCCCGCGCCGCATGTCGCTGCGCCTCCCATGCGCGCGCCCGCCCCGCCGCCCGGCGCGACGGCTTCCGCGATCGCCAACCAGTTCCACGCCTGCATGCAGCGCGCCGCTTCGAACTACGACGCGCCGCGCTCCGGGCGCGTCTCCTACAGCGCGAGCTTCAGCGCGTCGGGCTCGCTGACCTCCTACTCGATCTCGCCCTCCGGCGTCGCGGCTCTCGACAGCATCGCAAGTCGGCTGGGCGGGCGCTGCGGCTCCGTGGCGGCGCCCGGCAGACCCGTCTCGCTTTCGGGCGCGATCTCCTTCACCGGCCCCTGAATCAATCCGGAAACGAAAGGCAATCGAATGAGTGACGTAGCAACCACCGCCTCCGCAGCTCTGGCGCATACTCTGACGCCGGTCGAGCTGTTCCTGCAGGCGGATTCGATCGTCAAGATCGTCATCGTTCTTCTCATCGCCGCGACGGCCTGGGGTCTCGGCGTGACCGCCGAGAAGCTCATCCGCCTCGCCGTTGTGCACCGGCGCGCGACGCGGCTCTTCGACAGCATCCAGCACGGACTTCCCGTCACGCATCTCGCCGAGAGCTTCGCGTCCGAATCGCCGAACGACCCGCTCGTGCGCGTCTACAAGGCGATGGTCGACGAGTATGAGCGCTCGCACGACTTCGCCCACACCGAGGCGCAGCGCGATGCGCTGCAGGAGCGCGTGCATCGCGTGGCGCAGCTTGCGAGCGCGTCCGCGGTCGATCACCTGCAGGCGCGCCTGGCGGGACTGGCGACGATCGGCTCGGTCGCGCCCTTCGTCGGCCTCTTCGGCACGGTGTGGGGCATCATGAACTCGTTCCAGGGCATCGCGGCCTCCAACAACACGAGCCTCGCCGTCGTCGCGCCCGGCATCGCAGAGGCCCTGTTCGCTACGGCGCTCGGTCTTGTGGCGGCGATCCCCGCCGTCATCTTCTACAACCGCATCAGCGGCGACATCGGCGCCTACGGCAAGCGCTTGACGTCCTTCATCGGCGTGTTCGAGGTCGAGCTGTCCCGCCAACTGTCCAAGAGAGGAGATCGCAATGGCCTTCGCGCTGCGTAAGCATGACTCCGAGTTCGACTCGGCGCCGATCGCCGACATCAACGTCACGCCGCTTGTCGACGTGATGCTCGTGCTGCTCATCGTCTTCATGGTCGCGGCGCCTTTGATGACGGCGGGAATTCCCGTCGATCTGCCGAAGACCGCGGCCAAGCAGCTCAACGATCAGCAGCCGCCGATCGTCGTCAGCGTCGACGCCGACGGAGGCTTCTTCGTCGACAAGCGCGAGGCCGCGGGAACCGAAGGGCTGCTCGCAGTCCTCAAGGAGAGCAGCGACGACAACAAGGACCGCCGCGTGCACGTGCGCGCCGACAAGACGGTTCCTTACGGGAAGGTGGCCGAAGCCATGGGCGTGATCAACGCCGCGGGCTACGCGAAGGTCGCCCTGGTTTCCGAAGCGGCGGGCGGCGGGAAATCGACAGCCAGCCGCTAAAGGAAGGGTCTCGAGGCCGGGGTCGGCGCGCGCAGAAAACGGCTGCGCCAAGCCAATTTGCGCGTGCTCCCGGCCTCGAGTTCCCCGCGGCGAGGCCGGCGCCGCGGTCAGTCGGATTTTTTCCGGTATGATCTCTAGCAATTTCAGCATAATATCTGATTGAGTCGCCCCGCCGCCTCCTGGTCGCCCGGGCGTCGACGTGGGGAGTCTTAGCTATTCATGCTGTCGAATAAAGCCAAATACGGGCTCAAGGCGCTGATCCATCTCGCCGGGGCCGGCGACGAGCAATGTCTCGCCGGCGACATCGCCAGGGACAACAACATCCCGCGCAAGTTCCTCGACGCGATTCTGGTCGAATTGCGCAACGCGGGCCTCATCAACAGCCGCAAGGGCAAGGGCGGCGGCTATCGCCTCGCCAGGCCGGCGGAGAAGATCACGGTCGGGCAGGTCATCCGCATTCTCGACGGCCCTCTCGCGCCAATCCCTTGCGCGAGCAAAACTGCCTATCAGCGCTGCGCTGACTGCCCGGACGAGGACGCCTGCGCGATCCGCGACATCATGCTCGACGTGCGCGACTCGATCGCGCTCATCCTCGACCGCACCAGCATCGCTTCGCTGCGCAACCGCGGCCATAGGGCGGAGCAGGTTCTGCGCTGACGTCGGGCCGGGCGCGAGAGCCAAGCTACGGTCGCCCCCTCTCCCGCGGGAGGGTGAGGGAGGGGCTCGCTTAGCCCGGGAGAAACCGGCTCAGCACGGCGAGCAGGACGAGCAGCGCCACCCCGAGCCCGAGACTCCAGCCGATGAGCTTTTTTTCGATCGGCAGCAGCGGCTCGGTGAAGCGCTGGTCGATCTCGTTCTTGATGTCTTGCTCGGCCACGGTCTTTGTCCTTTCGCGTCAGGAGGCGAGCGGCGGCTTGACGCCGGCGAAGAACACAAACGAAATGAGCAGT
>DASPSI010000021.1:0-16063 GCA_035624015.1 Methylocystis sp. | reverse complement strand
TTGAGATTGTCGGAGAGCGAGATCGCGCAAAAGTCATGGCCGAGCGGCGCCCCGAGCCGCGCCGCCGCCGCCTGCATCGCGGAAATGCCCGGCAGAACGCGGATGTCGAGCTCGCGCCAGGAGGGATCGCCTTCGTCGATGGCTTCGAACACCGCCGCGGCCATCGCAAAGACGCCGGGATCGCCGCCGGAGACGACCGCCACCACGCGTCCCGCGGCGGCGCGCGCGAGCGCCTCCCGCGCGCGGTCGAGCTCGACGCGATTGTCGCTCGCAAGCCGAATCTGTCCGGCGCGCTCCGGCGCGCGCGCGACATAAGGCGCGTAGCCGATGAGGTCTTCCGCCTCTTTGAGCGCGGCCAAGGCGTCCTGCGTCAGGTAGCCCGAGTCGCCCGGCCCGAGGCCGACGATGTAAATCCGCCCCTCGCTCACGGCCGCCGTCCCCGTCCTGGCGCCAGCACCATGGCGAAATAGGGCGCCTTGTCGTCGCGCTTCTCGCTGAAGGGCAGGATCTTCTGCTCGGCCATCGTGCCGCGCTCGACATAGATCGCGCGGTCGATCATCTCCAGCCGAGTCAGCACGCGCCGCAGCTTCGGGAAATTGCCGCCGAGCTTCATGACGACCGCGGCGTCGGCGGCGCCCAACCGCTGCGCCAGAATTTCTTCGTCGAGCGTCGCTGGGATCACGGCGAGCACGTCGTCGCCCCAGGTCATCGGCTGCCGCGCCGCCGCGAAACAGCCCGACATGCCGGAGACGCCGGCGCAAATCTCGACGCGAAAGCGCGACTTCAGCCGCTCGAAGATGTGCATGAACGAGCCATAGAACATCGGGTCGCCTTCGCAGAGCAGCGCCACGTCGCGCCCCTGCGCCAGGACGCTCGCGACCCGTTCGGCGCTCTCCGCGTAAAAGGCGCGCAAGGCTTCGACATAATCCGGCGTGTAGAACGGACGCTCGGTCGTCATCGGATAGGCGAGCAGTAGTTCTTCGCAATCCGGACGCAGATAGCTTTGCGCGATCCTGCGCGCGTGGCTTTCTCGCCCTTGCTTAGCGAAATAGGCGACGGTTGTCGCCGCGCCGATCAGCCGCGCGGCCTTCACTGTGACGAGCTCGGGGTCGCCTGGGCCGAGCCCGAGGCCATAAAGGGCGCCGGCGCCGCTCATTCTTTTTCGCTCGCGAGCGCATTGATCGCCGCCGCCGCCATGGCGCTGCCGCCCTTGCGTCCGGTGACGATGATGAAGGGAACGCGGCCCCATTGACGCAGCGCCTCCTTCGATTCGGCGGCGCCGACGAAGCCGACCGGCATGCCGACGATCGCTGCGGGCGGCTTCGCGCCGGCGTCAAGCATCTCCAGCAATCGGAACAACGCCGTCGGCGCATTACCGATCGCGACCACGGCGCCGTCCAGGCGCTCGCCCCACAGATCAAGCGCGGCGGCGCTGCGCGTGGCGCCGATCCGGCGCGCAAGCTCCTTCACGCGCGGGTCGGCGAGCGTGCACACGACCTCGTTGCTCGCGGGAAGCCGCGCCCTCGTCACCCCATGCGCGACCATGTTGGCGTCGCAGAGAATCGGCGCGCCTCGTCGCAGCGCGGCCTGCGCCGTCTCCACCACGCCTGGAGAGAAGATGATGTCGTCGGCGATCTCGACCATGCCGCAGGCGTGGATGACGCGCACCGCCACGCGCTCTTCCGTTGGCGCGAAGCGCGCGAGCTGCGCCTCGGCGCGGATGGTGGCGAAAGAGCGCTCGTAGATCGCGGCGCCGTCGCGGATATAGTCTAATGCGCCGGACATGACGCCTCCTTTTCGAGATGCGCGGCGACGAGGCGCGCGATGTCGTTCAGCGCGAGGCCTGTCGCGGCAGGCGTGTCGTTGGCGAGACCATCGAAAACGAGATCGAAGCCCGCGCCATTCGCGACGAGCGTGATCGGCGTTCGCGACGGCTTGGCGCAGCCCTTGGCGCAGCCGGAGACATGCGCCACGACGCCCTCGTGCGCCCGGCCGCGCGCGAAAGCAGCCAGCGCCTCAAGCCCCATCCGCGTCGCGCCCAAGGCCTGTGGGCATTCCGGCGCGCCCGGGCAAGCGGCGACGTCGAGACGCCAATCGTCAGCTTGCGTGATGAAGCCCAGATCCTGCGCCGTCTTCACGATGCGGTCTGCGGCCTTAAGCGAGGCGACGGGCGCGAGCAGGGCGCGCCAGGGCGTGAGCCGCAGCTCGCTCGCGCCTTCGCATAGCGCCGCGCGGACGAGCGCGTCGAAGCTGCTCGCCCGCAATCGGCCGAAGGGCGCGGCGACGCCGGCGAAGCAAACGCCGTCGACGACATGCGCGCTCAGATACGCGTCTGGCGTCTGGCTTCCGCAGCGTGAAGCGTATGGCGTCGGCGCGAGCCCAGCTTCATGAAAAACCGCTGGCGCGCCGCGCTCGGCGACGAGCGCGCGCATGCGTCGCCAAGCCAAGGGACGCGCGGCGCGCAGCGTCAGGAAGACCTGCGCCAGCGCCAGCGCGGCGTCGATCGCGTCATCGGGGTCGCACAGGTGAGCAAGGTCGCGCGCGCCATCCAGCACGACAGCGACGCGCGCGCCCTGCGCCTCCAGACGAATGTCGGCGTCGGACTCCGAGAGCCCGAGCGCGCCGCCGTTGTCGACGAGGAACAGGAATTTGCCAGGCAACGCCTGGAGCGCGGAATCGCTCGCGATCGCCTGCGCGAGGCGCGTCGCGAGAGCGTCGGCGTTTAGCTCGCCGCAGGGCAGGGGCGACGCGATCACGTTGAGCACGGCTTCCAGGGCGGCGCTCGGCGCGAGCAGGCCAATTCTCGCGAGCCGCGCCTGCGCCTCGCCGCGCGTCGCTTCGCTCAAGCCCCGCATTTGCAGCTGCGCACGCTGCGACAGATCGAGCAGGCCGTTGCCACATTCGCTTGCAATTGCGGCGATTTCCTCCGCCTGCGCCAGCGCGAGCTTCGAGCCGACGATTTTCGCGCGCATGAGCAGGCCGTCGCCGCTCGCCATCGGCTTGAGCGCGCCGGGGCACCAGCCCTTGATCTCAGGCATCGGTGGCCTCGCTCATCATATGCACGCTGTTGCGCCGGCTCTTCCAAAGCCCGCGCGAAAGCGCCTCGTTGAACGCGCGTGCGATGGCGTCATGCGCGCGCGGATTCTCGCGCAGCAGAAAATCGCGCACAAATTCATCGCCAAGCGTGGCGGCGAAAGCGAGATCGAAGCCTAAGTCGCTCACGAGATTCCCCAGCGCGCTGAAGGCGAACAGATTGTCGATCGCCTCGGCGATCTCGGCGGCGCCGCGATGGCCATGGCGCATCTGGCCGGCGAGCCAGCGCGGATTGGCGAGCCGTCCGCGCAGGATGCGCGCGATCTCCTCGCGCAGCGGACGCAGACGAAGGGCGCCCGGCCGGGTGGCGTCGAGATGCACGAGTTCCGCCCTTCCGCCCAGCGCACGATTGGCGGCGGCGAAACCGCCTTCGAACTCGGCGAAGGCCGAGCCGGCAAGCACGTCGGTCTCGGCCATGTCCTGCGCATGGACGAGCGCGTCGGCGGCCTCGACCCGTGCGGCGAAATCTTCGTGCGCGGGGCGGCTCTCGCCCGCGCGATCATAGGCGTGACCCGCGGCCTCGAGAAAGGCCAGCCCGAGATCTTCAGATTTTTCCCATGCGCCGCGCGCGATGTTCTCGCTCAGCCCAAGACCATAGGCGCCTTGCGCCGCCCCGAAGACGCGCTCAGTCGCTGCGCCGCCCCATCGCGCGAGCGGATTGAAGTCGTCTTCCTCGTCGAGCTTTGCGATCGCGTTCGCGGCGTCGTGGAACAGCGCGATGAGGCCCGGGAACATGTCGCGGAACAGGCCGGAAATGTGCAAGCTCACGTCGACGCGCGGGAGCTCGCGTTTGGCCTGCGGCTCGACCTCGAAACCGATCACGCGCGCCGTGGCGTCGTCCCAGACCGGAACGACGCCCATCAGCGCGAGCGCTTGCGCGAAATCTTCGCCGCCGGTGCGGATCGTGGCGCTGCCCCAGAGATTGAACATGATCCTGCGCGGATATTCGCCATGCTCCTGCGCATGGCGCGTCACGACCTCATGCGCGGCGCGTCGTCCGATGTCGTAGGCGCTGCGCGTCGGGACATGGCGCGGGTCGACGCAGTAGAGATTGCGCCCCGTCGGCAGAACGTCTGTGCGCCCACGCGAGGGCGCGCCTGCCGGTCCCGGCTCGACGAAGCGGCCGTCGAGCGCCGAAAGAAGCGCAGCTCGCTCGGCCTTTGCGCAGGCCGCGCGCATCGGCTCGTCGTTCTCCGCTCGGGCAAACACATGCAGGCCGTCGCCGATGCGCAGCTCCTTCATGTCGCAGAGCCAAGCGTCGAGCTTCGCCAGGCGCTCGGCCTCGTCGCCGCCGGCGACGCAGTCTTCGCTCAGGCCGCAGCGGTCGGCTTCGTCCAGGATCGCGCCGGCGATGAGCTTCGCGCGACGCGGATCGAGCGTGGCGGCGTTCGAATATTCGTCGAGCATCTGCTCGATGCGCGCGGCGTCGTCATAGAGCTGCGCCTGCGCGAGCGGCGGCGTCAGATGACCGATCGTCACGGCGCCGGCGCGGCGCTTCGCCTGCGCCGCTTCGCCCGGGTTGTTGACGATGAACGGATAGATCAGCGGCGTCGGTCCGAGCAGAACTTCCGGCGCGCAATCCTCGTCCAGCATGACCGATTTGCCGGGCAGCCATTCGAGCGTGCCATGCGCGCCGAGATGGATCATCGCGTCGATGCGGCGTTCGTGCCGGAGCCAGAGATAGAAGGCGACATAGGCATGGCGCGGCGCGGCGTCGATGTCGTGGTAGGACTTGCGGCGCTCGGCGCGAAGGCCGCGGTCCGGCTGGAGGGCGACGACAAGCTTGCCGCTTTCGATGCAGGAGAAGCGGAAGGCGCCGTCGTGGAAGGAGGGATCGTCTTCCGGCGCGCCCCAGGCCGCATGTACTGATTTGACGAAGGTCTTGGGGAGCGCGGCGAAGAGGCGGGCGTAGGCTTGGAGGGAGAGCGTGGCTTGATGCGCGCCGTCTTCCAGAGAACGGATGAGGCCAGGCGACTCCTTCTCCCGCTTGCGGGAGAAGGCGGCCCGCCGAAGGCGGGTCGAATGAGGGGCGCTGGGCGCAGGGGGAAGCCTCCCAGAATCATTGGGGCTGGACCGGCCCTCATCCGGCCTTCGGCCACCTTCTCCCGCAAGCGGGAGAAGGGGACAGCTTCCCAGCATTCCACCATCGTCATACCCTTCCGCAGCCAGATCCTCGACGATCGCCAGAGCGCTCGCCTCCGCATCGAGACCGATGGCGTAGCCGCTGCGTCCGCGGCGGGCGGGATAGTCCGACAGGATCAGCGCTAGACTCTTCTCCGCGTTCGGCTTGCGTCGCAACAGCGCCCAATTCTTCGCCAGCTCGGCGACGAAGTTGACGCGCGACGGTTCCGCCGCATGGCGCAGTTCTTCGAACTCGCTTGCAGAAAAGATTCGCGCCGCCTCCTTGAAGGAAATCGCGCGCGAAAAAATGCGTCCATCCACTTCGGGCAGCACGATGTTCATCGCGAGGTCCGCGCCGCTCGCGCCACGCGCCGAGGCGGCCCAGGCCTGCCGCTGCGAGGTCGCGAGCGCCGCCTGCAGCACCGGCGCATCGGCGCGATCGAGGACGCAGCCCGCCGCGCCGCGCGCCGAGAACGCTGTCGTGTTGACGATCACGTCAGGAGGGAAAGCGTCGATCGCCGCGGAGAGAAAGGCGGCGCTCTCGGCGTCCTTGAGGCTCGTCGCGAACGCCGCCTCGACGGCGAGTCCGCGCTCGGCGAGGGCTTCGGCCATCGCCGTGATCGGGGCGATGTCGTCGGCGAGATAGGCCGAACGGTAGAAGACGAGCAGCGCTCTTCCCGCGACGCCGGCGCGGCGCGCGGCTTGGCAATAACCCGCCGGCGCCACGGGCGCAGCTTCACGCCAGAGCTCGGGTCGCCCGATCAGCGCTCCCGCAAAGCGCATGAATTGGCGTAAATTCTCTGCGCCGCCATGCTGGAAGCACGACCAGACTCGTGCGCAATCTTCCGCCGAGAGCGTCGACGCCTCGGCGAGGCGCGCATCGGGGACGCCGTCGCCTGGAACGACGACGAGCGCAAAGCCCTCCATGCGGGCGTAGGTTGAAAGCTGCTCGACGCCGTAAGGCCAATAGTCCTTGCCGCCGAGCAGGCGCACGACGACGAGCCGCGCGCGCCGCGCGACCTTTTCGAGATAAAGATCGACGGAGTAGGGATGCTTGAGCTGGCCGAGCGAGGCGCAACGCAGCGTGAATCGCTTGTGGGCGTCCTGCTCGTGGAGGCGGGCGAGCAAGGCGAGCTCGGAGTCGGAAAAAGAGAGAAGCACGATCTCGGCCGGCGTCTGGTCGAGATCGATCGCCGCGCCCGCGTCGTCCAATCCGTGGAGATCGCGCGCAAGCAGGTGCATGGCTCAGAGCGCCGAGAGCAGCTGCGCGACGCGCGCGCGGTCGAGGCCCTTCTGGCCGATCACGACGAGGCGGCTGGCGCGGGTCTCGTCCGCTTTCCAGGCGCGGTCGAAATGATGCTGGAACCGCGCGCCCACGCCCTGCACCAGAAGCCGCATCGGCTTGCCGACGACCTCGACGAAGCCCTTTACGCGCAAGATGTCTTCCTCAGCCGCAATCTGCGACAGCCGCGCCGCAAAAGCCACAGGATCGGCGGCGGGCGCGACATCGACGACGAAGCTGTCGAAATCATCGTGGTCGTGATCTCCTTCAAGCTCGTGATGCGAGGGGCGATTGGCGAGATCGTTTTCGGCGGCGGCGCCGAGCCCCAGCAGCAGCACGGGGTCGACGGCGCCATGACGCGCGCGCAGGACTTTCGCGCGCCCCGCGCCGTTCTTCACTTGCGCGAGGGCCTCGGCTTCCCCGTCGGAGTCGAGCAAATCCGTCTTGTTCAAAACGACGAGGTCGGCGCAAAGCAGCTGGTCCTCGAAGACTTCTTCGAGCGGATTGTCGTGGTCGATCACGCCCGTCTCGGCGCGCTCCCTGGCGATCGCTTCCGGATCGTCGGCGAAGCGCCCTTCCGCGACCGCAGCGGCGTCGACCACGGCGATGACGCCGTCCACCGTCAGCTTTGATCGGATCGACGGCCAGTCGAACGCCTTGACCAAGGGTTTGGGCAGCGCGAGGCCCGAGGTCTCGATGAGGATGTGATCGGGACGCCGATCATGCGCGAGCAGCGCCTCGATCGCCGGCTGGAAATCCTCGGCGACCGTGCAGCAGAGGCACCCGTTCGCAAGCTCGATGATGTTCTCGTCGGGGCAATTTTCCACGCCGCAGGCGCGAAGAATCTCGCCGTCGACGCCGACGTCGCCGAACTCGTTGATGATCAGCGCGAGGCGACGGTCGCGGGCGTTCTCCACGAGATGGCGAATGAGCGTCGTCTTGCCGGCGCCGAGGAAGCCGGTCACGATGGTCGCGGGAATCTTCGTCGTCATCTCGAGGCCTCTCGCGCCACAAACTTCCGCCACAACATCCCGACCAGCGCGCCCGCAAGGCACCAGGTCACGGCTTGCACCGCGAGCGACGACGCGGCGAAGCGCGCGGCGAGCTCCGCCGGAACCGTACTCGCAGGCGCCGCCGGCTGCGGGGCGCCGACGACATGCGGCGCGACGATCAGCGCCAGCCCTGCAACCTTCGCCAGCGGCTCTTTCCGCCGCAGCAACAGAAACAATCCGCCCGCGGCGCCGGCGGCGGCCGAGACCCACCAAAACTGTCGCGCGAAAAGCTCGGCTTCGGCGGCGCCGGGCAGCTGTGGCGCGAGGCCCAATCCCGTGGCTAACCCGGTCGCGGCGAAGCCGCAGGCGGCGAAGATCAGCGCGCGTCCGGGCTCGATCTCCTCGCCGGCGATCAACATTGCGGCGAGCAGGATCAGCGCGTAGCCCGTGGCGACGGCGATGGTGGCGATAGCGGTCGCCAGGGTGCGCGGCGCGCCCTCCGCGGGCTTCCAGCCCTCGTCCTCGACCGTTGCGGGCTCATGCGCGTGCTGAGCCTCTTCGAAGACCTCCGCCGCCACGATGAGCGGCGTGGTCGTGACATGCTGCAGGGCCGCGACCGCAAGCCCCGCGACAAGCCCGGCGATGAGCGCGACCGCCAGGATTCTATGAATCACGGCGGCGTTAGTGGTAGGGGAAGCCCTGGGCGTGGCGCGCGTCATGGGCCGCGTTGTGCGCCTCGACCGTGGTTGAAAATCCCGTGAGATAGATGAGGCCGAACCCTAGCAAAAGCGCGGCAAAGGCCGCTTTCAGGGTCACGGCGCGGCTCGTCGCGTGCGTTGTTTCGGCGGACAGACGAATGGCGTTCATGTGAATGGCTCCCTGCCGCCCCGCCGGCGGCCTTGGCGTTTCGCGCGCGACGGCAGGTCTCCTGGCTCCCGGCTCAAGGGCCCGCGCCGCCTTCCCGAAGCTTTTCGCTTCAGTGGCTTGAAGGCGCGGCCTCGCCGGTTACAGTTGCGGGGGCAGCCGCGGGATCGGAATGCTCCTCACCGCGTTCCCTTTTCACCTCGGTTGTGAAGAACCGTCACGATATCTTCTTTAAGTTGGAAGCGCGGCGCCGTCAAACTGACGAAATTGCCGGCGATTGATCGGGAGTCCGGTTCGACTCATGGTCGTGCGGCGACCGGCCGCCGATTCGGGTCTCCCTTCCTCGACTGCGCGAAGGTCCATGCGGCGAAAAGCATCGAATTCAAAGCTCTTCCTCTGTGCGCTTGCCGTTTTGGCCTTGTCGGGCGAAAAGGCTCTCGCTCAAAATCCCTATTGCAACGACCTTAGGGCGCAGATCGCCCGCGCCAGCGCCGGCAGCGGGTCGAGCCGCAATCACGCCGCCGCCAAGCAGCAGGCGGAGCTTTACCGCGCCATCGCCTATGCGCGCAGCATCGGCTGCGAGCGCCAGCAGTTTCTGTTCTTCGGCGATCCGCCGCCGCCGCAATGCGGCGCGCTGAACGCCAAGATCGAGGGCTTGCGCGCCGCGGTCGGGTCGCTTGGGGGCGGCGACGACGCCCGCAAGCAGGCGTTGCAGGCGCGCTATGACGAGCAGTGCCGCCCGCGTCCGGCGCCCGAGCCGAATTTTCTGGAACAGCTGTTCGGATTGGATCGGCCTCAGGCTCCCCCGCAGCCCTCGCGCGACATTTCTCTGCTTCCGGACTCGCCCTTCCACGACCAAACGATCGAGGAGGAGCGCCCGAGGGGCGGGAGCGAAGCGGTCTGCGTGCGGCTCTGCGACGGCGCCTTCTTCCCGATCATGTATTCGGCGAGGAACTCCAATCTCGATGATCTGAACACGCTCTGCAAGGCGCTCTGCCCCAACGCCGAGGCCGAGCTCTACACCAAGGGGCCCTGGAAGGACATCGACACCGCGGTGTCGATTGGCGGCGAGCCCTACAGCGATCTGCCCAACGCGCTGAAATTCCAAAAGACCCGCGATCCGAGCTGCAGTTGCAAGGCCAAGGGCCAGAGCTGGGTCGAGGCGCTTGGCGAGGCCGAACGCATCCTCGAAACCACCTATGCCAAGGACGAGGTCATCACCGCGGAGCAGGCCGAGCAGATGTCGCGGCCGCTAGCTGCGGGCGGGGCCAGTCCGCGCAATCGCAAGAATCAGTCGTCGCGGCGCGACATAGCGCTTCCCGAGCCTGCGCGCGTCGCCGGCGCGCCCTCTGCTGACGCACCGTCGCCGCAGACGCTCGGGCAGGCCGAAGGCGAGGTGCGCGAGACGGTAGGCGCCGACGGCGTGACGCGCCGCGTGCGCGTGGTCGCGCCAGCATTGTAAGGGGAAAGAGCGGGGGCTTTGGCGCAGCAGCGGGAAACCAGCTACATATGGAACCCGCCATGTCACTCAATTAATCCTGTCTCAGTGGAGGGGTGCAGTCCAGTGCAGTCCGCACCACTGTGGCCGTAATCCCTGTATCAGACCGAGAAGCTTATCGATTCTGGCCGCTGTGGATGGCCGGGGTCGACCTTCACCGCGATCCGCGCCCGCTCCTGCCAGGCGCGTCTGGCCAAGTCGCCGATCCGCGGTTCATGGCTGTAAAACTGATGGACGCCTCCGCTCGTCGTTTCCAACATGAAGCTCTCAAAATCGCCAAAGCGGTCGTAGGTCAGGGCTTCCACTTTGCCGACGAAGCGATCCTCTTCGCAGCGCGTCGCGATCCTGACTCGAATCGAGTCGGAGGCGATGCCGTTGGCCACGACGACGAGGTCCCAGTGTCCGAGCGGGAGCGATGAGGGGATGTCGATCCTGCACGAATGACGGTCTTCATACCCGTGCAGATCGGCTGGCGCCACGCCCATCATCGAAAAATCGTGGCTACGCACATAGACGATCTGTCCGGAAATCGGGTTGCTCAGGCGGACGATCGGGTAGTTGGTCGCCATGCCCGCGTCGTCGCCATAGCATACTGCCTGCGACAGGCCGTTGATCTGGGCGCCGGACAGCCGATAGCTGTGGCCGGGCGCCATGCATTCCGGGACCTCGATATGCGCCGGCTTCCAGTCGTGATGCGGCAACCCGCTGGCCAGGTCTGGGGTGTACAGAAACAGCTGGTTGGTTTGCGCGCTGCACAGGAGTTGTCCTGTGGGCAGCAGCAAGAAGCAGGACTGCCAAGTCCAGTTGCCGGCGGGAAGCGTTGGCTGCACGTCGAGCAGCGGCAAGGTCGTAGCCGGATTGTGCGGATCGTATTCAAGGAAGATTGGGTTGAACGAAAAATAATCACCAGCGTCCGGTTCCGTGGCGCCGCCGAGACAGACGACCTTGCCATTGGGCAGCAGGCATGCCGGGGCGTCCAGCGCGGTGAGCGTCGGCCAGTTTGGGCTCGCGCTGGTGTCCGGGGGAAACACCGGGCCGGTGGTCCAGGAGCCGGGCGAATTGAGATGCGGGCCGGGAGCGAACAAAGCGGTCTGGCCGGTGCCGCCGATTACGAATACCTTTCCGCTGGGCAACAGTATGGCGGGTCCGGTTTCGAACACGCCAACCCCGCTCAATGTATCGATCGCCAGCGGCACCGGGGAATCGTGGACGTGCACCCACTCGTCGAGCAACGGCACATATCGCTGCGCTTTTGGCGTGTCGCGGACGGCCGGCGCCAGGACGCTGCCATCGCGCAGCAGCACAAAGGTTTCTTCTTCGAACGGGTCCTTCTTGTCGGTACTGGCGAGCGTGCCAAACTTCAGGCCAGCTTCGACCCAGGCGTCGGTACGCGGGTCCCAGATTGCGGTTCGCTTCGACCAGGATGGCGGCGGACCCGACGGGGTTGCGCCCCCGAGCAGCACTCGGCCATCGGCCAGAACCGAGCCGTTGCAGTCGCCGCGCACGAAGTCGAAGGCCGACGGCTTGCTGATATCGCTCCATTGATTTGTTAGCGGGTCGAAGATCTCGCCGGTCGGAGTGTCCGATCCGGCCGTCGAGTCCTCGCCGCCAATGCAGAAGACGCGGCCGTCGCGCAGAACGCCGGATGCAAACCATTGCCGCGCGAAGTTCATGTCGAGTTGCGATGACCAGCTCCCGGTTTCGTATTTCCCGTTATGGTCGGGGGTCAACCTGAGCCATTGACTGGCGTTGTCGAGCGCTGAGGTATAGCCGTTGTGTACCAGCAGTGAACCGTCCGTCAGTAGAATCATTACATCGGCGGTGAACGTCCCGGTCGATGAATCGGGTACAGGGAAAGTTGTCCATGTTCCGGTCATGGGGTTTATCCTCCGTCTCGATTATTGGTCTGTTGGCGGCACTCTCAGTTGTTCATTCTTGACGAGTGGTCGAAGTATATGTGGTCACCGTTGGAAAAACTGTGAGTCACTTCACGCCCGGCGCAGATCGGCCAAGGCGTCGCGCCAACACGTAGCCGACCTACAGGCTCCGCAGAAACGCCCCGAGGTCCTGACGGGGATTCGCCCGTGTGGCTCCAGGTCCGAGCGGAAGTTTATTCTGTACTACATACTCAGAGTTTTTCTATAAGCAATTATACCTACATATTCCAAATAAAACTCATAAAATACATAGTTAGAAGCGATTATTGTATACACAACAGGCTTTTATAAGAATAAATAGTGCTTTGCAAAATTGTTGATTTGATCTGCATTTCCGCGACAAGGGCTTCATGGGGTCGGCTTAAGGTTTATGATTTTTACGTATTACGGTGATGGTGTTGGTTGCGGTGCGCATTACTGCTGTAATCAGCTGTAAAACGTGTAATAATGTTGACTGTTGCCGTAACCCCATACCATAGGCATTTCTCTGAAAGAACGGAGAAAGGCTTTCTTCAAGCGGCTTTGGAAGCCGCCGCCTTTGTCGTCCCATCCATAGGTCATATTTCGAAAGAGATAGCCAGTTTCGGCGTCATTGAAACTGAGAGTTCTATTCCCATTTGCCAGCGCATCGATGAGCCTTCTATGGAAGCTCCGTTGCCCGCCGCCGCCCTGAGGCTCTGAGATCGCTGCGCCTTCCTCGTCCGTAATGGTGAATCCGATTGGCTTCGGTTCGGACATGGCGCATGCTCTGAGTTGCAATCAAGAATAATAGCACGTGTCGGCCCCCAGCCCACATTTGTTTTTCGAATGGTTGCGATCCCGCTGCCACAATCAAATTAGGACACTACCCAATCCGAACCTCCACGCGCCCGTCGATTGATGGCGGCGAGAGGCTCTGGCGCTACTCATCGGCGGCAAGCAGCTTGATCGCGTCTACAGCTTCAGCTTAGTAATTTTCGATTTCTGACAGAACGAAGCCAATTTTGCAGGCAACGCCTCGCTCTCGCCCTCGCGGAAGGAGGGCTGAGCGCCCGTTTGCATGCTATCTCATGCCCGCCAACTTCCCAAACGGGCGCCCAAAGAGACAGGGGCATGCAAATCTCTTCCGCCGCGACCCGTCGCGCTTGGGTCGAGGCGTGGAGAGAAGAGCAGGATTTCGAGCAGGATTTCGACGCGCCCGCCGCCCGGCTTCCTGGACCGTGCGACCAAATTATGGCAGTTGAGGACACGAGTTCCCAAGCAGGTCAACCATGAGCATCGCCTTCAACGACATCAGCCTCGCCGACCTCCAAGCCGGCCTCGCCGACGGCACGATCCTGCTCGTCGACGTGCGCGAGGCCGACGAATGGACCGCCGGACACATCGAGGGCGCCCACTTTCTGCCCCTCTCCAAATTCGACCCCGCCAAGCTGCCGCCGGCGCAGGTGGGCAAGAAGATTGTCATCCACTGCCGCTCGGGCCGGCGCTCGATCACGGCCATGGAGCAGGCGCGGCTCGGCGGGCGCGGAGACGTCAACACCCATTTCGCCGGCGGCATGCTCGCCTGGATCGCCGCCGGACTGCCGACCGAGCAAGGCTGAAGCGCAACGAAAAGAAGCCCGCGCCTCCGCGGTCGTCGGCATTCGCGCCAATCCGGGATGCCCCTCACCCTAACCCTCTCCCCGCGAGTGAGGAGAGCGGACAGAGTCCTAGCGGCGCAGGGTTGGGAGTCCTAAATCATACTGCAGGCGAGGGATGGCGCCCGACGCCGCAGCTATGATATCTCGCCCACAATGAACTTTCGCCCGCAAACGTCGCTCGCGCCTTCCGAGCTCAAGCCGCTCGTCGATCCCTTCCGGCGGCGCATCTCGTATTTGCGCGTCTCGGTCACCGACCGCTGCGACTTCCGCTGCGTCTACTGCATGTCCGAGCACATGCGCTTCCTGCCGCGCAAGGACCTGCTCACGCTCGAGGAGCTCGACCGGCTCTGCTCCGCCTTCATCGTCCGCGGGACGACGAAGCTGCGCATCACCGGCGGCGAGCCGCTGGTGCGGCACGGCGTCATGAATTTGTTCCGCTCGCTGTCGCGGCGTCTGATCCTCGGCGACCTGAAGGAGCTGACGCTGACGAGCAACGGCTCGCAGCTCGCGCGCTTTGCGCAGGAGCTCGCCGACTGCGGCGTGCGGCGCGTCAACGTCTCGCTCGACACGCTCGACGCCAACAAGTTCCGCGCGATCACTCGCGGCGGCGATCTCTCGCGCGTGCTCGCCGGCATCGAGGCCGCGCAGGCGGCGGGGCTCGCGGTGAAGCTCAACGCCGTCGCGCTCGCGGGGGTCAACGAGGACGAGTTCGTCACGCTGACCCGCTTCGCGCATGACCGCGGGATGGACGTTTCCTTCATCGAGGTCATGCCGCTCGGCGAGGTCGACGGCGAAATGCGCGCCGACCAATACGTGCCGCTGACGCATGTGCGCGCGAAGCTTTCCGAAGCGTTCACCCTCGAGCCCGTCGACTATACGACGGGGGGGCCCTCGCGCTACCTGCGCGCCGCGGAGACGGGCGGGCGCGTCGGCTTCATCACCCCCTTGACGCATAATTTCTGCGAGAGCTGCAACCGCGTGCGCGTGACCTGCACGGGCGCGCTCTATATGTGCCTCGGCCAGGAGGACGCCGCCGATCTGCGCGCCCCCTTACGGGAAAGCCTCGCCGACGACCTCCTGCACGAGGCGATCACGGCGGCCATCGCCCGCAAGCCAAAGGGCCATGACTTCGTGATCGACCGCGGCCGGGCGCCGGCGGTCGGGCGCGCGATGAGCGCCACCGGCGGCTGACATTTCACGTTTCAAGGGGAGCTTCATGAGCGCCAAAGCCAGCGTCGCCTTCATCGGGCTTGGCGTCATGGGCTATCCGACCGCGGGCCACCTCGCCCGCGCCGGCCGCCCCGTTTCGGTCTACAACCGCACCGCCGCCAAGGCGGAGCGCTTCGCGCAGGAATTTTCAGCCAGCGCGGCGCCGACGCCGCGCGACGCCGCCGAGGGCTGCGATTTCGTGCTTTCCTGCGTCGGCAACGACGACGATCTGCGTTCCGTCACGCTCGGGCCGACGGGCGCTTTCGCCGGCATGAAGAAGGGCGCGATCTTCATCGACCATACGACGGCTTCGGCCCAAGTCGCGCGCGAGCTCGCTACGGAAGCGAAACGATTGGGCTTGGGCTTCATCGACGCCCCCGTCTCCGGCGGCCAGGCCGGGGCCGAGCGCGGCGCGCTCACGGTGATGTGCGGCGGCGAGGCGGCGGACTTCGAAAGGGCGCAGCCGGTCATGGCGGCTTACGCGTGCGCCTGCCGGCTCATGGGGCCGAGCGGCGCCGGGCAGCTGACGAAGATGGTCAATCAAATCTGCATCGCCGGCCTCATCCAAAGCCTTTCCGAGGCCCTGGCCTTCGCCACGCAGGCCGGGCTCGACGCCAGCGCCGTCGTATCGCTGCTCAAGAACGGCGCGGCGCAGTCCTGGCAGATGGAGAACCGCGCCGAGACCATGCTCAGGGCTGAGTTCGATCACGGCTTTGCGGTGGAGTGGATGCGCAAGGACCTCGCCATCTGCCTTGACGAGGCGCGCCGCAATGGCGCGAGGCTCCCGGTCGCCGCGCTCGTCGATCAGTTCTATGCCGGGGTCGAGAAAATCGGCGGCAAAAGATGGGATACGTCGAGCCTGATCGCCCTTTTGCAGCGGTAGCCGCCGGTCGGATCACACGGCCCGGCGCGCCATTGCGGAAAACTCGGCGGCGCGCAGCTGGCGCGCAATCGCGCCGGGCGAAGTCGAGCGGGCTGAAAGAAGCGCTTGCTTCGTCGCCAGCACGCCCACGGGCCGCGCGAGACCCGGGGCGAGGCGCGTCAGCACCGAATTCGGCTCGAGGCGCAGCACGCGGGCCTGCGCGAGGCCGCCGAAAGCCAACAGGTCGCGCGCGGCGTCGCTAAAGCCTGCATGAACCGCGTAGCCCGCGGAAAGAAGCAGCACATGCGGGCAGCGGGCGCGCGCCAGCGCCGCGCCGAGCCCCCGAGCCGCGTCAGTCGTCTCGATCAGCGCGCAGCCCGCCTCGTCCGCGACGGACTCGAGGTCCGCGCCCTGCGGGCCGATGAGCGCGGCGTCGGCGACGATTCCCTCGACGACGCAAGGCACGAGCGAGGCGAGGCTGCGCACGACGCCCTCCCGGCGTTTCGCCTCGGAAAGCGTGGACTCGAAGCAGGTCAGGATCAGCGAGAGCATGGAGCGGTCCCGAGGCGGGCGAAGATTTTGCGAC
>DASPSI010000173.1:0-4887 GCA_035624015.1 Methylocystis sp. | reverse complement strand
CGGCGACGCCGAGATTGGGCGCCCAGAGGTTTCCGGTCCCGTTCTCATAATAGTTCACGCTGGCGCTGGTCTGCAGATAGGACACGCCTATGCCCGCGCCGACATAGGGCGTCACTCCCCACCAATTGCCTAAATCGAAATAGCCATTGGCGATCAGCGAAGTGCGGTTGATGTGGGCGTTGACGAGGGGCGTGCACGTTTCCGCCGGATTGTAGAGATAAGCTTCGACTGTTTGCAGAGTCCCGTTGATGTCCACGTTAGGAACGTTCACGAGAGTGCCGTAGGGGCAGTACATAGAGGCGCCTGAACCCTGCTGCCGATTGACGGAGCGATCCAAGGTCAGGTCCGCTCGGAACCACTGGTTGAACTGGAAGCCGACGCCGATGCCGCCGCTGGCGTTGTTTATCCGACTGGCCAGCGTCGTGAGGTCCGTGGTGATGATGGGGGCGGTCATGCTCTCGTAGCCCACATCGCCGCGCAAGTACCATCCTGAGCCGATTTCGACTGGAGGGGTCGCCGGCGCGGGCTCGGGGGCGGAAAGAAAAGGCATGCCGGCCGCAACAGCCGCCCTGCCGCACAGCGCGGCGGCGATCGCCGCGATCGCGCTCACGCGGGCGCGGGAAAACATCAAAGCCATCTTCCTCGATCCTTGCTCTCCGCCCGTCGGCCCAAAGGAGGGTGCGACGGAAACTGAAGCAAAGATGAACGATCATGCTTAATGACGACTTAATGCGCGCATTTATTGCCTTGACATTTTCACCAAAAGGAAACGGCGCCCGACCGGGCGCCGCAGCGTTCGCGTTCCGTCGCCCTTGCTCGTTACTTGATGAGCGACGCGAACACCCAATATTCGGCGATGACGAGCACGGCGGCGAAGACGAAGGCGGGGATGATTCGTAGCGAGGCGTGCCGGTAAATGTAACTGAACGCGAAGACCTTCCAGGCGGCGATCGGAAACAGCAGGAAGCTAATGAGCCGCGCCGAGGGCAGCGGCGGCGGCAGCGCCGCCGCGAAGACGAAATGCAGCAAGATCGAGCAGATCGCGATTAGCACGCCCGTTGCCGTCAAGGCGGTGATGGTGCGGTCGACGAGCTCGCCTTGCTTGTAGGCTCGCAGCACGACGAAGGTCGCAGCGGCGAGCAGGGCTGCGCTGGCGAGGCCATAAAGGAGCGACGCTCCAACGCCGTGACTCAAGAGATGCAGGCCGGTCTCCGCCAGCACATAGGCCGCTGCGCATCCGCCCATGAGCCGCGCGTCGGACGGCAGCTTCTTCTGACCGCCCTCGAGCGCAAAAATGTCATAGAAGGCTTTGGGCGTCGAATTCGCCCAATTGGCCGGTAGGTTGATCGCCATGCTGACCGTCCGGTCGTTGGAGTGGGGCCGCGCGTCCCCCGGCTTGCGGTCGCCAATGGAGGGAAGCGCGCAGGCGCTGGAGTTGGCCAATGTTTCCCGCCCGCAAAGGACCGCCGCGCCTTGGCCGATCTTGGCCTCCATATCACGCTTTTGGGCTTTTCAACAAAAACTTGCTCAAGCTTTCAGCGCTGGCGGTTCAAGCAAGGCGCGCATAAATGGCGTCGATCCTCGCGCCCTCGTCCATCCCGCGCACGAGCTGGATTTTGAGCCCTTCGGCTGCGCGCTGCGACTGCGCGCGCTCTTGGAGCCGCAGGGCTTCCTCTTCGCAAGAGACGAAGGCGAAGCCGGTCGGACCCCAGGAAGTCTGTCCGCCGCCGACGGCCCCGAGCGTCTGCAAGGCGTCGACGGCTTTCTCGACGGCGGCGCTGACGAAGCGCCGCCCGCCTTGCGCCGGCGCGAAATAATCGCCTGCAATGGCCTGGATGGTCGATATGGCCTCGCCGAAAGCGGCGATATCCTGCTCGATCAGCGCCGGCAACGCTTGGAGAAGCACGCGGCGGCAGGCTTCGCCGGCCAGCTCGGCGGAAAAGCGCGGCAGGCGGGCGAAGGCTTCCCGCTCGCCCTCGCCGTGCAGGCCTTGGGCCGCGGGGTCGCTGATGAGAAGGATGCGCCAGGCCGCCGGAAAAGGCAGGCGGGAGACGATGGGCGGCGGCCGGCCCGAGGCGCCGCGTCCCCCGTCGACGACGAAGCCGCCGCGGGTGAAGAGACCCGCCCCAAGCCCGGAGCGCGCGCCGCGCTGCAAGAGGTCGGCGTCGGCTTCGGCGTCGGCCGGCAGATCCTCCAGGCGGCGCAGCGCCGCCGCGACGGCGAGCGCGAGCTGCGTGCCCGAGCCGAGCCCGGCATGGGCCGGAATCGCCTCATGAACGACGAGACGATGAGCGCGCCCCGGCGCGAGCGCGGCCTGCGCCCGCTCGAGCAGCGCCTTGGCGCGGACAACCTCCGGGCCCTCGACTGCGTTGGCGTCGGCGCGCGTCAGCGTCAGGCGCGTGCGCGGGCCGCTGATCGAGAGGCCAAGGCCGCCGAACTTGCGGCCGACGCCGCCGTCAAGATCCAGAAAGCCCAGGTGCAGGCGGGCCGGCGCCGCGACGCGAACCTCGTTGACGTTTGACAGTGCCGGCATGGCGCCTCTTTCTGGTCCCTCTCGAGCGTTTGCGCGAGTACGGCGCCCGACTACATAAGGCAAGAGGGAGAGGCGGCGGTCGCCGCCGCCGGAAGCAACGGAGCGCGACATGACCGTGAAGGAGCACGCCTATTCCGAAAGCGAGATCAATGAGCGCCTCAAGCGCGACCTGCCGCATTGGCGCTACGAGAACGGCTGGATTCGTCGCAAGTACAAGACGCATTCCTGGAAGGGCACGCTGATGGCGATCAACGCCGTCGGCCATATCGCCGAGGTCGCCTGGCACCACCCCGATCTCGCGGCCTCCTACGCCTGGCTCGAGGTGAAGCTTATGACCCATACCGCCAAGGGCATAACCGACAAGGACTTCGAGCTCGCGCGTAAGATCGAGGAGGTCCTCGGCTGGCGTCCGGACAAGGAGGGTGGCGCGCTCGAAGGAACGCCGCAGCAGGACCAGCGATTCGCCTATTTGAAATACGACGACTAGAAAACGCTCGCGGCGCCGACGGTCCGGGCCAGACGGGGGAAAGCTTGTCGTCGAAATTCGAAAATGTCGCCGCCGCGCGGGACCGATTCTTCGGCCGCTTGGCCGCGGGGCCGGCCCTCATGGGCATCGTGAATGTGACGCCCGACTCCTTTTCCGACGGCGGCCGGTTCGTGACCCCCGAGGCGGCGCTGGCGCAAGCGCGCAAGCTCGTCGTCGAAGGCGCCGACATTATTGACGTCGGCGCGGAGTCGACGCGGCCGGGGCACACCCCCATTTCCGTAAAAGAGGAGTGGGCGCGACTGGAGCCGCTGCTGTCGCTTCTCGTCGCAGAAGCTGGCGCGCCCATCTCGATCGACACACACAAGGCCGAAACGGCCTGGTGGGCTACTGGAGCGGGAGCGGCCGTGGTCAATGACGTCTGGGGATTGCAGCGCGATCCTGACATGGCGGGCGTCGTCGCCGCGGCGGGGGCGGGCGTCGTCATCATGCACAATCGTTCCGAGGTCGATCCCGAGATCGACATCGTAGACGACATGCTCCGCTTTTTCGAGCGGTCGCTGGACATCGCCCGGCGCGCAGGCGTCGACGAGCGCCATGTCCTGCTTGACCCTGGCGTGGGCTTCGGGAAGACTCGGGCGCAAAATTACGCGGCCCTGCGCGCGACGCCGACGCTCGCGCGTTTCGGCTTGCCCTTGCTCATCGGGGTTTCGCGCAAGTCCATCTTTCGCGACCTGCCCGACGGCGCGGTCGAGGGGCGGCTGGTCGGCACCTTGGCCGCCAACCTTTATGCGGCCTTTCAGGGCGCGCGCGCGTTTCGCGTGCATGACGCGGCGGAGCACAAGGCCGCCTTCGCCGTGCTCGCAGCGCTCCAGGGCTGGGAGAGCGACGAGGGAGCGCAGCCATGAGCGACTTACGGGTGGGATTCGGGCTCGGCTCCAACCTCGGCGACCGCAAGGGGCGGATCGCGGAGGCGCTACGGCTGCTGCAGGAACGCGGCGTCGCGCGCCTTGAAAGGATTTCCCGCCTTTATCGCACGGCGCCCTGGGGCGTGACGGATCAGGGCGACTTCGCCAACGCCTGCGCCGTGGGCTGGACGGCGCTATCGGCCTATGAGCTGCTCGCGGCGGTCAAAAAGATTGAGGCGGATATGGGCCGTCAGCCCACGAGGCGCTGGGGGCCCCGAGTCATTGATATCGACATTCTGTTTCTCGGCGAAACTGCGATCGACGACCCGGAGCTGACGATTCCGCATAAAGAGCTGTTCTCGCGCGCCTTCGTGCTGGCGCCGCTGGCCGAGATCGTTCCCGAGCTTTGGCTCGGCGGCGCGAGCGTCGGGGCGGCTGCCTCCGCTGCAGACCTCTCCGGCGTGCGGCCCTGGGACGACTGACGCCCGCCTCCCGGGCCTTGCTTTAGGCGATCGGCTGCTTGGACGGCGTTCGCCTCCTTCGGCCGCGCCTCAGCGGGCGCGGCGCCTGAAGCGCAGGCGCAACCTTCAATTTTCTTATGGGCAAGCGCAGGATTCGCGTCATTAGGCGTAAATACGGCCTATTACTTAGATGCGGTGCAGCACAAATTGTCGCAGCCCTCCAGGCGGGCGTCCTGGAAAAGGCGCGAAAAAACGCGAATATGCGACGAAGTGGCGCTCAAGTCCTCCTATTACCAAGAAAATGCACTTTATTGCAGTCGCTCCGTTTGAGCCCATGGCGTGAAAGTCTCAAAGTTTGGGTGGGCAAAAACCCATCCTAATGGGCTAATTGTCCTCTTCGATAGATTGCGATTGCCCATTCGCCTGGGTATTGTATTTATGTCGGCGACCATCGATGTTCTGCGCACGCTAGGCCGGCTTGAAGGGTTCAAAAGAGCTTAA
>DASPSI010000154.1:0-15245 GCA_035624015.1 Methylocystis sp. | reverse complement strand
CGGCGAGCCGCCATGGCTTCACGTCGCCGAGCGCGGGGATGGCGCCGAGCGGCGCGCCCCAGTCGGCGGAAATGTCGATGTGGTTCATGGCGCCGCGGAAGCCGTGCGCCTCGTCGAAGCGCACGAGGCCGTCGGTTAAGGCCTTGCGCGTCAGCGCCTGCATCCTCGGGTCTAGCGTCGTGCGCACCGAGAGGCCGCCTTCGTAGAGCTTCTTCTCGCCGTAGAGGTCGAGCAGCTGGCGGCGCACCTCCTCGGCGAAATAGCCGGCGACATAGGTGTTTGGCGTCAGCACGCGCGGATTGACGCCGAGCGGCTCGGCCTTGGCCTTCGCGCCTTCCTCGGGCGTGATCGCATGGTCGTCGATCATGCGCTCGATGACGTAGTTGCGGCGCGCGATGGCGGCGTCGCGATGCTGGAACGGATGATAGTTGTTCGGCCCCTTGGGGAGCCCTGCGAGATAGGCGGCCTCGGCGATGGTGAGCTCGGTCACCGACTTGTTGAAATAGTTCAGCGCGGCGGCGGCGACGCCGTAATTGCCGAGGCCGAGATAGATCTCGTTGAGATAGAGCTCTAAGATGCGCTCCTTGGAATAGGCCGCCTCGATGCGGAACGAGACCAGCGCCTCGCGAATCTTGCGCTCGTAGGAGTGCTCGTTGCCGACGAGGAAGTTCTTGGCGACCTGCTGGGTAATGGTCGAGGCGCCCTGCACGCGGCTGCCCTGGAAGAGACGCAGCACGTTGCGGCCGATGCCCTCGGGGTCGATGCCGTTGTGGGTGTAGAAGCTCTTGTCTTCCGCGGAGATGAAGGCCTGCTTGACCAGCTGGGGAATGGCCGAGCTCGGCAGGAACAGACGGCGCTCGCGCGAATATTCGGCGAGGATCGAGCCGTCGCCGGCGTGCAGGCGCGTCGTCACCGGCGGTTCGTAGTTCTTGAGCGCGGTGGTGTCAGGCAGATCTTTCTCGAACACGAAGACGAGCGCCGCCACGGCTACGGCGCCGATCAGGAACAGAATCGTCGCGGTGGCGAAGAGGAAACCGAGAAATCTGACGATGAGCGGCATTACCCCTGTCCCTGTCGCATCTGCCGATCGCGCGCCTTGCGCCTAAGCGAGGATCGCCCTGCGGGCGTTTTATAGGGTCGATTGGCGGCTTGCCAAACAGTACTGGCTTTTGTTTGTGGTTTATTGGGGGCGAGCCGGCCCGCAGCTTGCAGCCTTCATCGGCGTTGCGCGCAACGCCCGCCGCCCCCTCTCCTAAGCAAGCGGGGAGAGGGTGAGGAGGCGCCGAGAGGTTGCCGGAACGCTCGTCGCGATGAAGCTCCAAGCATCGGGGAGGGCCCCTCACCCCAGCCCTCTCCTAAGTAAACGGGGAGAGGGAGCAGGTTGCAGCCTGCATCGAGATTACGAGCAACGCCCGCCGCCTCCCTCTCCCCGCGTGCGGGGAGAGGGTGAGGGGCGCGACAGAGAACATACGCGAACGGACTTGGCATTCCGTCTCAATCTCTTGGCCTGGCGTCTCAATCGCCAACAGCGTGCAAGCCTCGCAGGCGAATCCAGTCGTCATCAACATCGACGCCAACGTCACTCTATCGGGGCCGCTGTCGCCGATCTTCAACTCGGTGACGATCAACGCCAAGCCGACGAAGAACGCGGCGCTGACGAGCGCGGGCGCGGATCTGCGCCTTGCGGACGGGGCGGTGCTGTTTGCGAAGTTCGACGGCGAGTTCGCAGCCCGCTCGCAAAGCTATGTCGGCAGCGCGGGGCTGCGCTACGACTGGTGAGAGCTTAACGCTGGCGGACGGAGCTCGTCGCCGCCGGATCGACCCGCGCGGCGAGGGGCGCATGCGCCCCGAAGAAGGCGGCGACGGCTTCGGCGACGCCCTCCGCCGCCTGCTCACGCCATTGCGGCGAGGTGAGATTGGCCAAATCCGCGCCGCTCGAGAGATAGCCGAGCTCCAGCAGCGCCGAGGGCGTGTCGTGCGCCTTCAGCACCTTGAAATGCGCGGAGCGGCTGGGGTTCTTGTTGAGGTCGCCGCTCTTACGCCATTTGTCGATGAGCTTTGCCGAGAAATCGCGGCTCAGGGCGCGAGTCTCGCGCCGCGCGAGCTCGAACAATATGTCGCCGACCTCTTCCGCCTCCGCCTTGCGCTCCAAGCCTGCGGCCTCGTCGGCGAGATTCTCCTTGGCGGCGATGCGCGCCGCTTCGGCGTCGGAGGCGCGCTCGGCGCCGGTGTAGATGGTCGCGCCGCGCACCGACCCGGCGCTGCTCAACGTGTCGGCGTGGATCGACAGCAGCAGCGCCGCGCCACGCTTCTGCGCGAAGCGGACCCGGTCGTCGAGCGCGACGAAAGAGTCGTCGTTTCGCGTCAGGAGCACGCGCTGCTTTCCTGCGGCCTCGATCTTCGCCTTCAGCGCCTTGGCGAACTCGAGCACGATCGTCTTCTCGACCTCGCCATGCCGGCTCAAGGCGCCGGCGTCGACGCCGCCATGGCCCGGGTCGATGACGACGAGCGGCAGGTCGGCGTCGCCGCTTGCGGCGAGCGCCTCGGGCTCCGCCGGCTTTGCGGCGGCCGCGAGCGCGGCGCGCTGGTGCGCCGCCGCGGCCTCAGCGAACTTATCCGCGCTCTCGGGCGCAAGATCGATCTCGAGCCTCGCGCCCGCCTCGCCCTTGACGCTTTCGGCGCGCGCTACGCGGGCGGGGCCCGAGAGCTCGATGACGATGCGCGCGCGGCCCGGCGCGAACTGCCCGAAGCGGAAGGATTTGATTAGCGTCGGCGCGCCTTTGCCGGCGGCGGGCGACGTCTCGCGGCCGGCCGCGGGATCGATGAGGAAGACGAGCTGCGGCAGGTCGATCACGACGCGCGGGCCATCGGCGACGAAAGCCTCGGCCTTGACCGGCGCCGAGAGCTCGAAGGCGAGGCGCGTCTCGGCGCCGCGCGGCTCGACGCGCGCTGCGATGGCGGCGACCGGCGGCCCGACGGGCGCCTGCGCGAATGCGGGCCCAGCCAGGGCGAGACCGAGCGTCAGGGCGGCGGCGCAGAGCAGGCGAAGGCGCAAAGGGCGTTCTCTCCAAAATCTCGGCGACGCCTCCGCCGGCCGCGGCGAATCCAGCTTGCGCCCCCCTTGGTTAACCTAGCGTTGGCGAGCCTCGCAACTATGCCGCGATGGGCTGTCCCCGCCGCCGTGGCGCTCGCGAGACGGCGCGCGGGCCGGCCCGGCCAGCGCTGCGTTCTCCGCGCAGCTTAGACGATCAAAGATACGAATATTAAAGTAAACAAAATAATTTCACCTAGAATTTTCGGAGAGACTGGAGACAACCCGGGCGCAAAGAATCCGATTCAGGCTTCTTAAACGACTCGCCTGGAAATGTCTAATGTGTACGCATCTCTCGGGAAGCGCCTCTCAAGCTGGAGTCACCATGTTCGCTGCGCCTACGCGACGGCGCGCCGCCGCAAAGCTGAGGGCGGCGCTCGCTCGAATCCTGTCGGATGCGGGCGGCGCGGTCGCCATCGAATTTGGCTTCGTCGCGCCCGCGCTCCTCTTCACGATGATCGCCATCTTCCAGATTGGCTACACTTATTTCGGCCTAGCCGGCCTCGACGCCGCCTCGCGTGCGGGCGCGCGCGCCATCATGACGGGCTCCGTTCAGCAGGCGGGGATGACGTCAGCGCAATTCATATCGAACGTCATCTGTCCGAACCTGCCCTCGACGATGCGGTGCAGCAGCGTCGTGGTGAATGTGTCCGTGGTGCTCTCAAACCCAACGCCGCTCGGCTTGACGAGCTCCACGACCGCCGCGTCCTTGCCGGCGGCGGCCGAGCCCACGAACTACTACAACTATGTGGCGAGCAACGATTCCGGCTTGATCTTTCCGTCGACGACGCAGGCGTCGGACACATTTTGTCCAGGCTTCGCCGGCGACATCGTGATGGTCCAGGTCCTTTATCCGGCGCCGCTGTTCACGAGAATTCTCAACTCGGCGAACGCTTCCTCTCTTTGGGAGATGAGCACATCGACATTCATGAACGAGCCTTTCGGCGGCGCGCAAGCTTACACGGGATGTTGACCATGGCTTCTCTATTCTCGAGAGGGACGCTCTTCTTCCGGGACCGTCGCGCCACGGCGCTCGTCGAATTCGCGTGGCTCTGGCCAATCCTCGTGCTGACGATGTACGGCGCCTACAACCTCTCGCTCGCGGCCACAGCCGCGCGGCAGCTGTCGCGCCTTTCGGACGATATCGCGCAGATGATCGTCACGCTCCCGGCGTCGCAGTCGCCCTGGTGCACGACCGCCACCGCGAACGTGAGCTGCGCGGCGCTCGAGGACTACAATCTCTTGTACGCCCACGACAGCGCCATGGTCGAGTTTCCGCAGCTGCTTCGAGACTCGGGCTCCAACTGGGGCACAGACATCAGCATCTCGATTGCCGGCGTCGTGTTCGCGCCCACCAGCACGTCCTGCATCGGCTCGGGCAGCTCCAGCTGCTATGCGGCTTACGTCAACTGGTATGCGCAAAACGGAGCCGGCGCCGGGACGCGGACCTGCGCCACGGTCTTCGCGGCGACCGCGGACACTTCGCCGCAAAGCGCGACGACGCTGCCGTCTGATCTCTTCGACCCCGTGCCAATTCCCTCGAGCACGACCGGCAATCCATCCTCGACCTACGCGCAGCCGCTGTTCGAGATCGTCGTCGACGTGAGCTACACCTGGAGGCCGAGCGGGTGGAGATCGACCCTCGGCTGGCTGCCGAGCCTCACCATCACCAGGACAAGCTATCTGAGTCCGCGTTACGTGTCGCAGATCGTCTACAAGGGCGCCGGCAATTATGGAAAGGCCTGCCCGCAGCCCGCCGCCTGGCCGACGGGGGTCGGAGCCCCGGCCTGGCCAAGCTGAGCCTTTTGAAACGAGTGGGAAGCGAGAGCAACCGCAAGACTGAGAGCAATGACGATGACCGCGAAGCTTTTCGCCCGCATCCGCCAATTCGCCGAGGATCGACGGGCCAATGTGATGATCCTTGTCGGCCTCGCCTTGCTGCCGCTGCTCGGCATCACCGCGCTCGCCGTCGACTACAGCCAGAGCCTTGCGGTCAAGGCGAGGCTTGACGCTGCGGCCGACGCCGCGACGATCGCCGGCATCACCGCCACGCAAACCTATATTGAGAACTACACCGGGACCGGCAGCGTCGACAGCCAGGCCGTCGCCGCCGGGAACGCGGCGGCGCAGGCCCAGTTCAAATCCAACGCCGGCCATTTCGGAAGCGGCGTTCAAATGATTGCGAGCTCCGCGGCTCCGTACAGCGGGAACTATGTGGCCGTCTCCGGCGCGTCGATCACCGGAAGCGTCTCATATTCGTATAACAATCCGACGCTGCTCGCGAAGCTGATCGGCCATTCGAGCGTCACGATCGCCAACACGTCGACGTCGTCGCTGACCATGGCCAAATACCTCAACTTCTACATCATGGTGGACGTGTCCGGCTCCATGGCGATCCCGTCGACCGCAAGCGAGATCAATCGGCTGGCGACATACCTGTCGACGAACTATACCTATTATAACGGGAACAAGACGAACTATTTTCTGGACTACACGAACGCCATTCCGTCTGAGGGCTTTCCGGGCTATCCAAACGGCTGCATCCTCGCGTGCCATTTCACGGCTTACGACGCCTGCGCAATCCCCAACCCGTCGAACCCGAACAACAGCGCGGTGTCCGTGCCGTGCCAAGGCTACAACGTCAGCCGCAACGGCGGCAACTCCAGCAATCCGTCTGTGGACACCGTGGCTCCCTATTATTGTCAAACCCCCGGAACCTCGGCCTGCATTCAGCTGCGCGTCGACGCGGTGGCCTATGCGGTCCAGCAGCTGCTGACGACCGCGCAGAGCACGGCCACGCTGCCCAACCAGTTCGGCGTCGGCCTCTATCCGTTCATCGCCTACATGGACGTTCTTCAGCCGCTCACGACCAACCTTTCGACGGTCAGCTCGTCGGCGGCGGGCCTGACCCAGCTGCTCGACAACGGCGTCGGCGACGCGACCTTCAAGGCGCCCAACGGCGCCACCATCGAACTCGGGTCGGGCGGCACGCATTTCGAAAACGCCCTCACCCTCGTCGCCAAGTCCTCCGGCGCCAACATCATTCCAAGCAGCATGATCGGGAGCGGATTGTCGTCAGGCTCTCCCCTGCCGTTCGTCTTCTTGATCACCGACGGAGCCCAGGATTACCAGTATCAGCACGGCAACGCCAATTGGACGGGAAGCAACAACGCGCAGGTCATGGAATATCCGGGCACGCCGGCCCCGAGCTTCAACGGCGTCAGCTATTGGGCTGCGCCGGGCGCGACGGACGCCCAATGCAACGCGATCAAGAACCAGGGAATCACGCTCGCGATTCTCTACATTCCCTATGTCGCGATCCCGAACCCGACGACAGTCTGGAACGACGAGGACGGCGCCGCCAACAACAACATTCAGTACATTCCGACCAGCCTGCAATCTTGCGCGTCTCCCGGCTTCTACTTCGAGGCCAGCAGCCCGACCGCCATCAGCCAGGCGCTGCAGCAAATGTTCTTCCAAGCGGTCCAGTCGGCTCACATCACTCATTGAGGTCGGCCGACAAGGAGACCGCGGCGGCGCCAGGTTTCGATCCGACGAGCTCTATCGGCGCGTTCCTCGTGTCCTCCGCGTCTTTGTGGTGATTTTTCACCACAAAGACGCGGAGGACACGAAGGGGCGCCGCTTCATATGCGCCGGCGGTCGCTCCTAAAAGTTGTTGTATGCGAAGCGTAATCGCTGAGGTTGAAAAAATTCATCGGCGCAAGAAGAAAAGTTAAGGTAAGCAAGACTTTGTGACGCAAACCGCAGAAAATATTGCGACTGTCGCGGAGTTTAGACATTTAGTTCAGTGTTTGTCAACAAGTTGAGACGAAATGTTGCGGCGTGTGCACATTCGTGCCGCGCCTTTCGATTTGCAATCGAATTTACGCTGGAGTCACCATGCGCCCGGTTCCCAGGCAACGGCTGACACTCGCGAGGTCGAAGTCGACGCTCGCTCGCTTCGCGTCCGAGAAGCGCGGGGCGGTCGCCCTCGAGTTCGGCTTGGTCGCAATCCCGTTCTTCTTCACGCTCGTCGCCATCTTCCAGGTCGGCTTCAACTATTACCAGATGGCCTGCCTGGACAGCGCCGCCCATGCCGGCAGCCGCGCCGTCATGACGGGCATCGTGCAGCAGAACGGCCTCTCGGTCGCGCAGTTCGTTCAGCAATACATCTGCCCCTCGCTGCAGGCGCCCATGTCCTGCTCGAGCGTCGTGGTGAACGTGGCGGTCGTGCTTCCGGCGGCGACCGCGACGACCGCTGTGGGAATGCCGGCCAGCCCGATTCCCGCCGTGAGCCCTTCCGCCTATTGGAGCAATTTCGTCAATGGCGCGGGCACAGGCCTCGTCGTTCCGTCGACGACGCAGTCCTCGAACACATTTTGTCCCGGCAACCCCGGCGACTTCGTCGTCGTGCAGGTCCTCTATCCCGTTCCCTTCTTCAGCAGAATCCTCAACCCGTCGGGCGCTGGCTCGCAATGGGAAATGAACACGGCCACGTTCGTCAACGAGCCCTATCCGAACCCGCAAACCTATGCAGGCTGTTCATGAGCGACCGCTTCAGATGGGCGAGGGGCTTCGCCGCAAATCGCCGCGGCGTGGCGATCGTCGAGTTCGCCTTGGTGTTTCCGGTGGCGGTGCTCGTGGCCTACGCCGCCTTCAACCTTTCGCGTCTCGCTAATGCGGAACGCGAATTGGCGCATCTTTCCGACGACATCGCGCAGATGATCGTCGAAACGCAAGCGCCATACACGACACAGTCGAACAGCGTCGCCTATTGTCAGGCGACGGCGCCCACGACTTGCGGCGCGCTCTACGACTATGCTCTGAAATACATCTACGACAGCGCCATGGTCGAGTTTCCTGATATTTTGACCGACCCCAACGGCGTTTCGAACCAGGCCATAAAGGCGCCCAGCTCGGGCGGGACCTTGTCGATCTCGATGACTGGGGTGGTCTTCGCCTACACGCCCTCCGCCGCGACCTGCGGCGCGACCCCGAGCGTCGCCAACGCGGGCTGCTATACCGGCTATGTCGTTTGGACGAGCGGCGCGGCCACGCGGCCCTGCAGCACGGCCTATCTGCTCACCGCCTCATATTCCACGCCGACGCCGAGCCAGCTGCCGCCGGCGCTGTTCACGACCGTCGCCAACCCGAACAGCGCGAGCGCCTTGCCGCCGCTGTTCGCAGTCGTCGTGGATGTCGTCTACACCTTCAAGCCGTTGCTCTCCGGGGGGAGCATGTTCGACATCGTTCCGCCGGTGACGATCAAGCGCTCGACCTTCCTGAACCCGCGTTACGTCAGCCAGATCTCCTACTTTGGCGCGGGCAACGCCACCGCGAACAACTATGGAGCGGGAACCTACGGCACGGCCTGCGCCATGCCGGGCGGTTGGCCGTCCGGCCTCTCCGCATGGCCGCACTAATCTCCTCTTCCTCGATCAAGCTAGCCAGCATCAGAGCATCGACCATGAATCTTCCATCCTTCTCCGGTCTCCGCGCCTTTGCCGCCGACCGCAAGGCGAACGTGCTGATCATCTTTGCGCTCGCGCTTTTGCCCCTGCTTGGGATCACGGGGATCGCCGTGACCTATAGCCAAGGTCTCGCGATCAAGGCGAGGCTCGACACCGCCGCCGATGCGGCCGCGATCGCCGGCATCACCGCGGCGAGAAACTACCTGCAAACTTACAGCGGCAGCAGCAACGTCGTCTCGCAAGCGATCACCGCGGCGCAAACGGCGGCGCAAGCGCAATTCACCGCCAACACGGGCACACTGAACGTCGCAACGCCGACGATGAGCTTCACCGTCAACGGCGGCAATATCAGCGGCTCGGTCGCCTACAGCTACACCTTTCCGACCCAGTTGACGAGCCTTCTCGGACGGCCGAACGTGACGATCGGGAACACTGCGACCTCGACGCTGACGGCCAAGACCTACGCCCAAGTATACATCATTCTGGACAATTCCGAATCGATGGGCATCGGCGCGACCTGGTCCGACCAATGCGCCCTCTACAACATGCTGGCGAACTACAACCTCCAGCCGGGGGACCAGGCCGGAAGCTGCACCAACTCGTCTTCCGCCACGACCGAGTCTGGATATGGTCAGATGGACGTCCGCTATCCTGGAGGCAGCCAGCCAGCCGCTTTGGGCTGCGTGCTCGCCTGCCACACCGCCTCGCAGTATATCCAGGTCACCTCCGGCCACAGCACCAGCTGGCAGAGCGTCAGCGTGGACACCGAGCAGCTTGCTCGCTGCGCGTCCAGTCCAAGCATCACGCTGCGGCTCGACGTGGCGAAGCAGGCGATCATCGACGCGATCAATATTCTTCCCACTGACGGCAGCGTCGAGGTCTCCGTCTTCCGGATGAGCGACGCCCTCGATCTCGTGATCGGGCCGACCTCCAACTTCGCCGCCGTCAAGACCGCGGTCGTCGGGACCGGCGCGGTTTGCCCCGCGCCGACTCCGGGGCAGACGCAGACATCCTTGTCCGCGCTCACGACGCAGACCGGCATCCAGCTTGGCTCCGCCTACACGACGAACAGCACCTCCGCCGGTTCATCCGGAAATCCGCCCAACAGCGTTCTTCCGTCCGGCGTCAGCGCCGGCATGACCGAGGGCGGCACCAATATCACCGGCTCGCTCTCGGCCCTCGCACAATATATGCCCTCCGGCGGGAACGGCTGGTCGCAAAGCAGTCCGCTCCGCTATCTCGTGCTCGTGACGGATTCGGTGGAGGACAGCGTGCTCGGGGCCTTCACCCTTCCGTCGCTGCCGCTGACCCGCAGCTCCTTCGCGGGCTATTTTAACCCCGGCAGCAGCGTCAATTGGCCGATCGGCGAAATGAACCCGAGCGCCTGCTCGACCTTCACCAAGCCCACGACCTCAGGCGGCTTGGGCTATCAGCTCTACACGCTTTACGTGAATTATGTGGTCCCCCCGCAGAATTCGACCGGCACGGCGTCGCAGTACAGCAGCCAGGGACCGAACGTCACGGCCGCCTTCGAGACCCCCTACCACGACGACAGCTTCCCGACCATGTTCAGCTATATCGGGGCCAATCTGATCCCGCCCGCAGTTACGCCATTGACGAGCTGCGCCAACACGCCGAGCGACGCCTTCTCGGCGAACTCGCCGCAGCAGATTGAGACGGCCATGCAGCAGATTTTCCAGGCGATCATCCAGAGCCAGGCGCGTCTGACCTATTAGGGCGCTCGCATTCCGCAACGAGGACGGGGGCGCAGTCTTTGCGCCTTCGCTTCTTCGCCGCCCGCCGCAACTTGCGGCGGGCGTCGGAAATGGTTATGTAGAGCGCAGGCTCCTTCAAGCGGGCTGGGCGACGCGCAAATTGCGCCATGGCCGCGTTCGAGGCCAACACGCCGCAGCTTGAGAACAGCCGGATGCGTCGTCCGCGCGCCAGGGAGCGCCGGATCGGACAGAGGGGTTGCGCAAGATCGCGGCCCCAAGAGGTTTTTGAGGACGAGGTCCAGCCCATTGGCTAAGTCTAAGCTTGTGGCGAATGGTTTCCTGCCTTCTTCACTCCCGCGCTCGACGCGCGGGGCGGGAGGCGCGGGGTGTCGTTGTGCGGCTCGTCCTTATGCTCCTTCGTTCCCCGCGTCTCATGCGCGGGCGAATCGTCTGTCTCCCGGCCGCTGCGGCGGCGCGCGCGCGCGAAGCGTCGCACCCTCCCCTTTACCTCCAGATGCACGCGTTGTCGTCGTGCGGCTCCGCAGACTGATCGTCCTCAGGCTTGTCAGGCCTTTGAGGACGGAAGGGGCCGCGCCGGACGCAACGCGCCGAAGAGTCTCAAATGGCCAACAAGATGCTTATAGACGCCTCCCACCCGGAAGAAACCCGGGTCGTGGTGCTGCGTGGTAACAAAGTCCAGGAATTCGATTTCGAGGCCGCCGACAAGAAGCCGCTGCGGGGAAATATCTACCTCGCCAAGGTGATTCGCGTCGAGCCGTCGCTGCAGGCGGCCTTCGTCGAATATGGCGGCAATCGCCACGGCTTTCTGGCCTTTTCCGAAATCCATCCCGACTATTACCAGATTCCCGTCGCCGACCGGCTCGCGCTGCTCGAGGAAGAGCGCCGCGCCCATGCGCAGGACGAGGAAGACGAGCGTCATCAGGGCCCGCAGCAGCAAAGTCGCGGACGCAGGTCGCGGCGCCGTCATGGCGAGAGCGCCGAGAAGCGCGCCGCCTTTGCGCGCGACGTGAAGGTCGGACCGGCGCCTGAAGAGGGCGAGGAGGGCGTTCCGGCGCACGAGCTTTCCGCCGAAGCGCCCGCATGGTCCCCCCAGACCGAGCTCGGGACGGACGAAGCGCATGCGCCCGAGGAGGCGCGAGCGATCGAAGCCGGCGAGGCGGCGGCGCCCGTGGAGGCCGCGGCCGAGACGCCTGCGTCTGAAGCTTTCGTGGCGGAGGCTAAGGCCGAGGCCCTTGGAGGCGAGGAGCCGGCGGCGGAGGAGGCGCCTGGGGCCGAGGCCTTGCCGCACGAGACGATCTCCGTCGATCCTGAGGGTCTTTCGGTGGTGGAGGTCGGCGGCCCCGAGGCGGAAGCCGAGATCGAGCGGGATCACGAAGCCAAGGCGCGCCGCCAGGACGAGCGCGACGAAGCCGCGGAGCGCCGGCGGGAAGAGGCGCGCCAGCAGCCCGGCGCCGAGGACGAGGACGAGGAAGAAGAGGACGAGGAGCTCGACGACGAGGCCAATCACGTCGAGCATGTCGGCGGCGACGCCATGGAGGAGGTTCCCTACCACCTCTCGCGTCCGCGCCGGCAATACAAGATCCAGGAGGTCATCAAGCGCCGCCAGGTGCTGCTCGTGCAGGTCGTCAAGGAGGAGCGCGGCAACAAGGGCGCCGCGCTCACGACCTATCTCTCGCTCGCCGGCCGGTTCTCGGTGCTGATGCCGAACACGGCGCGCGGCGGCGGCATCTCGCGCAAGATCACCGACGGCGCCGACCGCAAGCGCCTCAAGGAGATCGTGCATGATCTCGAGGTGCCGGAGGGCATGGGCGTCATCCTGCGCACCGCCGGGGCGACGCGCACCAAGGCCGAGGTTAAGCGCGACTTCGAGTATCTGCTGCGCATGTGGGAGAGCGTGCGAGAGCTGACGCTGCGCTCCAGCGCGCCGATGCTCGTCTATGAGGAGGGCTCGCTGATCAAGCGCGCCATCCGCGATCTCTACGGACACGACATCGACGAGGTCATCGTCTCGGGCGAGGCCGCCTATCACGAGGCGCACGACTTCATGCGCATGCTGATGCCGAGCCACGCGCGCGCCGTGAAGCTCTACAAGGAGCCGGCGCCGATCTTCGCCGAGGCCGGCGTCGAGGCGCAGCTCGACGCGATGTTCTCGAATCAGGTGACGCTGAAATCGGGCGGCTATCTGGTCATCAACCAGACCGAGGCGCTGGTCGCCATCGATGTGAACTCGGGCCGCTCGACGCGCGAGCACAATATCGAGGACACCGCGCTTCGCACCAATCTCGAGGCCGCGGACGAGGTCGCGCGCCAGCTGCGCCTGCGCGATCTCGCCGGCCTCATCGTCGTCGACCTCATCGACATGGAGGAGAGCCGCAACAACCGCGCGGTCGAGCGGCGCATCAAGGACGCGCTGAAGAACGACCGCGCGCGCATCCAGGTCGGCCGCATCTCGCATTTCGGCCTGCTGGAGATGTCGCGCCAGCGCATGCGCGCCGGCGTCGTCGAAGGCTCGACCTCGCCCTGTCAGCACTGCGCCGGCGCCGGCTCTGTCCGCTCGACGGCCTCGATCGCGCTGCATGTGCTGCGCGTGCTGGAAGAGGCGCTGGTCAAGAGCAATGCGCACGACCTCACGCTGCGCACGCGCACGGCGGCGGCGCTCTATATCCTAAATCAGAAGCGGCAGCATTTGCAGAATCTGGAGCAGCGCTTCGGCGTTCATCTGACGGTCACCGCGGACGACTCGCTCACGGGCGCGAGCTATCACGCGCTGGAGCGCGGCGAGCCGGCCTTCGGTCAGCGCGTTCAGCCGGCGCAGCATCTGCGCGTCGACTCGCTCGCCGTCGAGCCGCTGGCCGAGGAGCCGGTCGAGGCCGCGGGGGAGGGCGAGCCGCCGGCAGTTTCGGGGCGCGATCAGCGCGGGCGCGGGGGGGCCGGCCAGCGACGTCCGTTCGAACGTCCCGTCCAGGCGCGGCGCGCTTTGGAGGCGGAGGGCGAGGGCGAGCAGGAGCCGAGCGTCGAGGGCGAGGAGGAGCCCGCCGAGGCCGGTCGGTCCTCGCGCCGGCGCCGTCGGCGCCGCGGTCGCGGCGGCGGGCTCAATGGCGAGTTGGCGCAGCCGGGCGCCGACCAGCCGAGCGACGAAGGCCTGGCCTTCATGGCTCATATCGAGGGCACGCCGGCGGCTGTCGATCATGGCCGCCGGCCCGAGCGCGAGGGCCGCGGTCGCGGCCGGTCGCGCGGGCCGGGGCGCTGGACGCGCTCGACGCCGCTGCCGCCGGAATTTCGCGAACAGGGGCTGTTTCCCGCCGACGAGAGCGTGGGCGAGACCGCCGTCTCGCTGAAAGAGGCGCATGTGCCGTGGGTCGAAGCTCCCCGAGAGGCGGCGATCGCAGCTCTGGCTGCGGCGGAGACGCCGCCTGAGGCGATCGTGGAAGCGGCCGCCGTCGTCGAGACGGCCTCGGAATCCTTCGTCGAGGCTCCGCCGCCGCCCGAACCCGCGAGCGAGCCGGCCTCGGTCGAGATTTCGGCAGAGGCGGCGCAGAAGCTCGGCGAGGTGGTCATCACGCAGCCCGATCCGACGCGACCGAAAAAGGGCGGCTGGTGGCAGCGCGCCAAAGCCGGGTTTGGCGGGTCGTGATGGGCGCGTCACGGGAGCCGCCCCTTTTCCCACAGAGCGGGAGAAGGCGCCGCCCAGCGCCCGATCTTGCCTTGGTTCCTATGGTTGCTTTGCGACCCACGCGCTGATGCGCTCCAGTCCCAGCGCCACTTCGGCTTCTGGCCCCGCATAGGAGAGCCGCAGCGTCCCCTTGCCGCGCGTGCGGTCGAAGTCGACGCCGGGCGTCGCCGCGACGCCCGCCTCATGCAAAAGCCTCGCGCAGAACGTCGCGGAGTCCTGCGTCAGATGCGACACGTCGGCGTAGATGTAAAAGGCGCCGTCTGGCGGCGCGAATTTCGCCAGGCCCAGGCGCGGCAGGCTCTCAAGGAGCAGCGCGCGGTTGCGGGCATAACCTTCTTTGATCGCCTCCAGCTCTTCGGTCGCGTCGAAGGCCTTGAGCGCCGCCTGTTGCGAGATCGTCGGCGCGCAGATCGAGAGCGACTGCTGCAGCCGCTCCGTCGCGCGCAAGAGCCGTTCCGGCGCGATCGCCCAGCCGAGACGCCAGCCGGTCATTGCGTAATATTTGGAAAAGGAGCTGACGACGACCGCGTTCTCCGAGAAGGCGAGCGCGGTTTCGGCGCGCGGGCCATATTCGAGGCGGTGATAAATCTCGTCGCTGATGAGCGCGACGCCGGCGTCTTCGCAGAAGGCGCAGATCTTTCGCAGCTCGTCAGGCGCGATGATCGATCCCGTCGGATTGGCGGGACTCATGATGAGCAGGCCGTCGAGGCGTCTTTGCCGATGCGCGGCTTCGACCGCCGCTGCGGTCAACGTGAAGCCCGTCTCCTCGCCAATGTCGAGCGCTGAGAAATCGAGCCCCAGCGCATGCAGGATGTTGGGGTAGGCCGGATAGCCTGGATTGGCGAGGCCGATGCAGGCGCCCGCGTCGAAGACTGAGAGAAACGCCAGCACGAAGGCGCCTGACGATCCTGTCGTCACGAGCACGCGCTCCGGCGCGAGGGCGACACCGTAATAATCCGCGTAATGGCGGGCGATGCGCCGGCGCAGGGCGAGATCGCCGGCGGCCTCGCCATAGCCGAGCGCGCCGCTTTGCAATGCCGCCGCGGCCGCCTCGCGCACGAGACGCGGGGCCGGCGCGCCGGGCTCGCCGAGCTCCATATGCACGATGCGCCGGCCCTCGGCCTCGAGGCGCTTGGCGTCGCGCAGCACGTCCATCGCCATGAAGGGCGCGACGGCGGCGCGGCGGGAGGCATTGGGGGCGGAACGGCTCATGGGCGCGCTCGGACGCTAGGTCAAATCGGTGAAGGGGGCGCGGCGAGTCTTCATGAAAGAAG
>DASPSI010000148.1:0-42647 GCA_035624015.1 Methylocystis sp. | reverse complement strand
CCCGTCAAAACTGCTCGGGCGCGAGCGCCATTAGCGTGTCGGCGCCCGTCTCTATGCGCGCAAGCCGCAGCGCTGTCTGCGGCAGCATGCGCTCCATATAGAACTTTGCCGTGACGAGCTTCGCCTGCATCGCCGGCACGGAATCCGGATCACGTTTCATCTTCGCGAGCGCCGCCTGGGCGATCTTCGCCCAGACATAGCCCATCGCCACCGCGCCGAAGAGATGCATGTACTCATAAGACGCCGCGCCAGCGTTCTCCGGCTTCGTCAGCGCGTTCTGCATGAGCCACAGCGTCGCCTTCTGCAGATCGTCGAGCGAGGCCTTCAGCGGCTTGACGTAAGGCGCCAATTCCTCGTCCGTCGTCCTTGAGATGAACCCGCCGACCTCCCTGTAATAGGCCATGATCGCACGGCCGCCGTCGCGCGGGAGCTTGCGCCCGACGAGATCGAGCGCCTGCACGCCGTTGGCGCCCTCGTAGATCATGGTGATGCGCGCATCGCGCACGAACTGCTCCATGCCGCCCTCGGCGATGTAGCCGTAGCCGCCATAGATCTGCTGCGCCATCACCGCGTTCTGGAAGCCTACATCCGTGAACACGCCCTTCATGACCGGCGTCAGGAGGCCGAGCCGGTCCTCCGCCGCCTGCCGGACTGCCGGGTCGTGCGAGCGGTGCGCGAGGTCGCTGTCCAGCGCGGCGGAGAGCGCAAGTCCGCGCGCCGCCTCGTTGAAGCCGCGAATCTCCATGAGCATGCGGCGGATGTCGGGATGCACGAGCAGCGGATCGGCGGGTCCGCCCGGGTTCTTCGGGCCCGAAAGCGAGCGCCCCTGCAGACGTTCCTTCGCGTATTGCGCGGCGTTCTGATAGGCGGCTTCCGAGATCGCGATTCCCTGCACGGCGACGCCCAAGCGCGCCTCGTTCATCATGACGAACATGGCGTTCAGGCCGCGGTTGGACTCGCCGACGAGATAGCCTCGCGCCTCTTCGTAGTTCATGACGCAGGTGGAATTGGCGTGAATGCCCATCTTGTGCTCGATCGAGCCGCAGGAGACGCCGTTGCGCGCGCCGAGCGAGCCGTCCGGCTTCAGGTCGAATTTCGGCACGATGAAGAGCGAGATGCCCTTCACGCCCGCCGGCGCGCCCTCGATGCGCGCAAGCACGAGATGAACGATGTTCTCCGCGAGATCGTGCTCGCCGGAGGAGATAAATATCTTTTGTCCCGAGATCGCGTAGGCGCCGTCCGGCAGCGGCTTCGCCCTGGTGGTGAGAAGGCCGAGATCCGTTCCGCATTGCGGTTCGGTCAGGTTCATCGTGCCGGTCCATTCGCCCGTGACCATCTTCGGCAGATAAGTCTGCTTCTGCTCCTCGCTCCCGTGGCGCAGCAGCGCCGCCATGGCGCCCTGCGTGAGCCCGCTGTACATGGCGAAGGACATGTTCGCAGAGGAGGCGAATTCGTTGCCGAGCACGGTCAGCGTGTAGGGCAGGCCCTGCCCGCCATATTCCGCCGGCACGGAGAGACCGATCCAGCCGCCCTCGGCAAGGGCGCGGAACGCCTCCTTGAAACCCTTGGGGGTCGTCACGCTGGCGTCATCGTGGCGGTGGCAGCCCTCGCGGTCGCCGCTCTGGTTTAAGGGCTGCGCGACCTCCTCGTAGATCTTGGCGGCTTCGCCGAGTATCGCCGCAAGAGTTTCGCCGGTCAGGTCGCCGAATCCAGGAAGCTGACCATATTCCTGGAAATTCAGCACGTCCTCGAGCAGGAACAGCGCCTCGTCCACCGGGGCTTTATAGATCGGCATCGCAATCTCCAGCAGTTGGCCCTGGCTTCGGCCCGGGAGGGTTTTCCGACGAGGCCTCAAGGCCCCGGATGGGTTTTTAGATACCCTAACCCGCCAAACGCGCAACGGCTTGACGCGAAAGCTGGGCGTAAGCCGCTTTTCGTGGCTAAATCCCGAAAGCGGAACGAAACCTTGCGCTAAAAATATTATTCAAAGGTGATTCGCTTTCTTTCGGTTTGCCCCCTCCCGCAGCGGACGTTTCGTTCGCAGCGTAAGCCTTGCGTCTCGGGATGCGCCAGATTAACGAGAAAGTGAGGATTTCCAAAAAGGTTAACCCCTTCTTTACTGTGCCTGTTGGAAAGTTGTGCGCGGCGGTCGTTGGTCGCCGCACGTTCCGCGCAACGACACCCGCGCCTGCGTCAGTGCCCCCGAGTTGACGAGAATTAGTCCGCCCTGGGCCGAACGCGCCGGATTCCTCATGACCAAGCCGCACTCAAGCAGCTTCAAGAGCTCGATTCGCGACGATTATCGCTCGCGGCGCGATGCAGCCCGGCGCTACGACCGTACGGAAGGCCCCGAAGGCGACTTCGAGGGCGAAGAGGATGTCGAAGACGACGACGAAGGTCCCGAGAGTCCGCTCGACAGCGTGACACGGCGGTTCAATCGCTCCAACCCGCGCTATGCGCGGCCGCAGCCAAATGCACGCCCCCACGACGAGGAGGAGGACGACGGCCCTGCGCGCCGGCGCGAGCCCGCCGCCCATCTCGATCCCGACGAGATCGCCGAAGCCGCTGCTGCGCTGGTCACGCGCAGGGTCGCGGCCAGCGAGCGCCATACCGCCAAGGCGTTCGACAACATCGCGCGCATGATCGAGAGCGGCAATCGGCGCCAAGACGAGTCGTCGCGGCTCAACGACGCCCTGGCCGCCGTCCAACGCCGCGCCGAGGCGAGCGAGCGCAAGACCGCACGCGCGCTGGAAAGCATCGCCGAGCTCATCGAGTTTGGCGGCAAGAACGCGCACCGCGAGAATTTCGAGCAGCTGGTCGACCGTCTCGGCCGAATCGAGCAGCGCCTGGCTCAGCCGGCGACGGACGAGACGCGCCCGATCCGCGGCATGCTGGCGCGGCTCGAATCCCGCATCGATCGCCTTTCTAAGGACGATCGCGCCGATCATTTCGCGCAGACGCTGAGCGGTCTCGACGAACGGCTGTCGCAAATCGCAGCGCGCCTCACCGAGGACGCGCGCGCCGCGGCGCCGCCGCCCGTCGAGCCGGCGCCAGGCGCGCTGCAGCGCGAGACGCAGTCGGCCGCGGCGCCGCGGAGCAGGCCGCTGGCGCAAGCCATCGCCGATATCGCCCGGCGTCAGCAGGCGCTCGAGGCTGAGCTGCGTCCCCCGCGCCATCTCGAGGAAGCCGGTTACGACGCGCCGCCGCGGCGGGGACTGCGCCTCGACGATCTCCGCGCCTCGATGGACGCGCTCTCGCGCCGGCTCGAAGCGCGCGCTCTCGAGGAAACGGAGACGCGCGACCCGCAGATCGAGGCGCTGCATGGACACCTGGATGGAGTGCAACGTCAAATCGACGATCTCGCGAAGACCAGCCATCCCGACCTCTCGATGCGCATCGAAGAACTGCGCGAGGCGATCGAGACGCAGACGCGCCAGACGGAAAGCTTGCGCGCCGAGATGATGCAGCGTCCCGATGAGCGGCTCGCGATCCTGAGTCAGCTCGAGTCGCTCCGCCGCGAGACCGAAGAGCTGGCGTGCGCCGAGAAGAACGCCCTCGCGCGGCGCATCGACGATTTGCGCGCCAGCCACGAAGAGCTTGCGCAGCGCATCGACGGCCTGCGCGGCGAGCAAACGCGGCGTCCGGAGCAACAATTCCTGCTCATGCGGCAGATCGAGGCGCTGCAAAAGAAGATCGTCGAAACCGCCGAGCTCGAGCCGGCGCGCATCGTCGAGCGCTTCACCCAGCTTGGCGACGCCGTGGCCCGGCTCGCTCAGCAGCTCGTCGAGCTGCGGTCGGAAGCCGGCCAAAGCGCCGGTAGGCAGGGCCAGCTCGTCAAGCAGATGGAGAGCCTGCGCAAGGAAGTTGGCGATCTCTCGCGTCTCGTCAGCGACATCGCGCCGCGCGCCTCGGTGGCGGCGATCGAGACCGCCTTACGCGAGCTGACCCGGCGCGTCGACGCGCAGCGTCACCGCGGCGTGCGCGAGTCGGAGCTTGCGCCTGCAGACCATATTGCAACCGAGCTGCGCGCGGCGCTGAAAGACCTCGATCCCGCGCCGATGCTCAACCATCTCAACGCCGACGTGGCGAAGATCACGCGCCGGCTCGACGAGATGCACAGCGGCGCCGACGCGCCGGCCTTGCAGGAGCTTGCCCGCCAGACCGCGGAAATCAAGGATTCGCTGCGCCTGCTGGCCTCGCGTCCGCTCCCGACGGAAAAGCTCGAGAAGCGCCTCGCCGATCTCACCGAGCGCGTGGAATCGCTTTCGTTCAAGACTGCGGCGCCGAAGGCTGCGGCCGACATGGGCGACGTCATAAAGTCGATCCGCTCGATCGTCGCGACAGAGACGGGCGCGAGCCTCAACGCGTTCAGCCAGAAGCTGGAGCGGATCGCCGACAAGCTCGACGCCGCGGTCGCCGGCAGCGGCAAGAAGCGCTTAGAGGAGCTCGGCGCGCGCATCGAGGAGATGCACAAGTCGCTGGCGCAGCGCATCGATCAGAGCGCTGCGGCACAGCGGCCGGCGACGGCGGCCGCGCTCGAAAATCTGGTGGCGACGCTCGCCAAGAAGATCGACGGCGCGCTCGAGGCCCGGGCCGACAATTCCGCTTTCGAAGAGCTTGGGCGTAAGATCGAGCGGCTCGAGACGCATATCCCCGGCGCGGCCGAAGCCATGGCGCGCATCGAGCACTTGCTGGAGCGGCCAGGCGCAGAGGGCCAGTTCGGCGAGCTCGCGGAGCGGCTGGAGGAGATCGGCAAAGCGCTCACAGCGCGCTTCGAGCAGGGACTTTCGCGAACCGGCGCCGAAGCGCGGCAGTTCGAGGAGCTGGCGCAAAGGCTCGGCGACCGCATCGACGCGGCGCTTGCGCGCGGCGGCGGGCGGCGGGACCTGCAGCAGGTCGAGCAGCAGATCGGGGTTCTCTCCAAGAAGCTCGATCTCCTCGCCGACAACCCCGCGACGCGGCCCGCGCCGCAAAGCCAGCTCAACGCCTTGGGCCAGCGCATCGACCTCATGCACGACGCGCTCGCGGCGCGCATCGACGAGGGCGCGCGGCTGCGCGCCGAAGCAGGCAAGGAGGAGCTCGCGGACCTCGTCGAGCGGCTCGCCAAGAAGATCGACGGCGCGCTCGCGCCGGGCGCCGACGCCGGGGCGATCGCAGGGCTCGAAGACCAGATCAAGCAGCTCTCGGAACGCCTCGACCGCAACGGCGGCGCGGGCGCAGCGCTTGAAGCGATCGAAGCGAAGATCGCCGAGTTGTTCGCGCGCTTGGAGGAGGCGCAGACCGGCTCAACGGCAGCGGCGGAGGCCGCGCTGCGCAAGGCGACCCTTGACGTGCTCCGCGAGGCCAACGCCGCCGCGAAGCTTAGTCCGGCGGTGATCCAGGAGATCGACGACCTGCGCCGCGTCCAGGACGAAAGCGGCGCACGCACGCATGAAACCTTGACCGTCGTTCACGAGACGCTGGAGCGCGTGGTCGATCGTCTTGCGGCCTTCGAGGACGAGCTGACTGAGCTGCGCGCCGCGCCGCCAGCCTCCGGATTCGCGCGCGAGGCCGCCCCGCCTGCGGCCATGCCCGCCGCAGCGATCAAGCTGCGCGCCGAGCCGCCGCTTTCCGAGCAAGCGCCGCAGCGTCGCGGAGTTGAGGTCGAGGACCTTGATCTCGCCGATCTCGGCGGTCCGGCCCCGGGCGCCGCGCAACGCGGCGCCGCGGGCGCCGCCCCCACGGACTTCATCGCCGCCGCGCGACGGGCCGCGCAACGAGCGGCGGCCGAGGCCGACGCGGCGCAGTCGCGGCAGGGCGCCCGGCGCGCAGCGGGCGAGAAGGACGACGCTGCCGAAGCCTCGAGCCCGCTGGCCGAGGTCGGCGCCAGGCTGTCGGCCAACAAGCGTCCGATCCTCCTCGGGCTCGCAATGCTGGTCATGCTCGGCAGCGCCTATCAGATGGCGCATCTCGGACTATTTCCCTCGAGCGGCTCCCCGCCCGGAGCAAGAACGGCCGCCGCCACCGCGCCCGCCGAAGGCCAGAAGCCGCCGACGCGCGCGGAGGACGCCGCGCCGCAGAAGCCGGCCTCGTCGATCTTGCCCCCGCCGCAACTGCTGCCTCCGCCAGCGAGCGCGGCGCCCGGCTCCGGCGACTCTTCGACGCCCGCGAAGCCCCCCGGCAAGACCGCGCTCGATGCGCCGACGGACAAAACGCCCACCGGCTCGATCGGAAACCCGGCGTCGGAGGAGCTCGAGGCGATCAAGCAGGCGGCGAAGCGTGGCGAAGCGAACGCGCAATACGAATACGCCGCGCGGCTCGCCGAGGGACGCGGCGTCGCGCGCGATCCCAAGACCGCCGCGGTCTGGTTCGAGAAAGCGGCGGCGCAAGGTCTCGCGCTGGCGCAATACCGGCTGGGATCGCTCTACGAGAAGGGCGTCGGCGTCGACCGCGACTACGGCAAGGCCAAGAGCTGGTATCAGCAGGCGGCAGAGAACGGCAACGCCCGCGCCATGCATAATCTCGCGGTGCTGTTTGCGGAAGGCGAGGACGGCAAGCCTGATTACGGCGCGGCCTCGGACTGGTTCCGCCGCGCCGCCGAGTTTGGCGTGCGCGACAGCCAATATAATCTTGCGATCCTTTACGCCCGCGGCCTCGGCGTCGGTCAGAGCCTCGTGCAGTCTTACATGTGGTTCGCGGTCGCCGCCAACCAGGGCGATCAGGACGCCGGCAAGAAGCGCGAGGAAGTGGGCTCCCGCCTCGACTCGAAAGAGCTCGCCAAGGCCAAGGAGCTGGTGAACGACTTTAAACCGCGCCAACCCAAGCGCGAGGCGAATGAAGCGCCGGCTGCGCCCTTCGGCGGGTGGGGCGGCGCGAAGGCGCAGACCCTCAAGCCGGAAGTGAAGCCCTATATCTTCGCGCCTACGGGAAAGCCGAAGGTGTCGGCGCTATGAGGGCTTGGCGCCGCTGGTTAGGCCGGCGCCTTTTCTCGCTGTCTCGGCGCCTCACAGCGAGCCGGTGTTGATGACCGGCGCGGCTTCCCTGTCGCTAACGAGCACGACGAGAAGATTGGCGATCATCGCCGCACGCTTTCCGGCGTCAATGCTGGCGCCGAGCCCCTTCTGGTCGAGCTCGGCGAGGGCGTTCTCGACGATACTGACGGCGCCCTTGACGACAAGGCGGCGCGCCGCGACCACCGCGCCCGCCGCCTGCTTCCGCAGCATGGCTCCCGCGATCTCCGACGCATAGGCGAGGTGCGAGATCCGCGCCTCGTCGACCGCAATGCCGATCGGCTCCATGCGCGAGCGCAGCTCAGCGAGAAGATTGGCGCTAATGGCGTCGCCGCCGTCGCGCAGAGAGAGCTTCGACGCCAGATCCTGCCCAGCTAGGACGCCTTTCGACGCCGCGCCCTGCTGCATCGCTTCCTCGAGCTCGACCTGATCGTAAGGGTGCGAGCTTGCGAGGCGCCTAAGCGCGGTCTCGCTCTGGGCCTTGACATAGCTTTGATAGTCGTTGACCTCCAGGGTCGCTTTGGCGGCGTCCTCGACGCGCCAAACGATGACGGCGCCGATGTCCACCGGGTTGCCCACGGCGTCGTTGACCTTGAGCGGCCCGCTTTCGAGCGTCTCCAGCCGGCGCGATACTTTCTTCTTCGAGTTGAACGGGTTGACCCACCAGAAACCGGGGGCGTGCTGGGTTCCCACATAGCTGCCGAAGAGCAGGCAGACCAGGCTTTGGTTGGGCTGGAGGACGACGAGGCCCGCGAGGCAAAGCCAGGCGGAGAGCACGCCTAGGACGAATGCCGCAACTCTTTGCGGCGTGACGGGGCCGAAGCTTTCGAGGGCGTACCAGCCCGTGCCCGCGAGCAGGGCGAGCCCGAGCGCCAGCATGAAATAGCCGTTCAAGGCGCCCAAGGGCGCGTCCGCGACCGCGGCGCGGCGCGTTGCAGGCGAAGTCGTAGAAGTCATCGTCGCTCCCCTCCGTTTGGGTCCGGCCTAGGAAAAATCGTCCCGCGAAGGTGGCGCCGCAAGGGTGAATACGCCGTGAACCGCCGTCCATGGCGGAGGCTCTCGCGGAATGGTCGAGGATTGTTGGACGCCCACGCTGTTGCGATGGCGATGCGAACTCGCCGCGCTTGGCGCCCTCAAAGATCGAGCTCGATCGTGACGGGCACGTGATCGGAGGGGCGCTCCCAGCCGCGCGCCTCGCGCGCCACGTCGAGACGCGCGAGCGCGCCGGAGAGGGCCGGACTGACGAGGAAGTGGTCGAGCCTTCGCCCGCGGTCGCTCGCGGCCCAATCGGCGGCGCGATAGCTCCACCAGGTGTAAAGTTTTTGCTCCGCAGGCACGAAATGGCGCATGGCGTCGATCCAGGCGCCAGCCTCGAGCACTTGGCCGAGCTTCTCCACCTCGACCGGCGTGTGGCTGACGACCGACAGCAGCGCCTTGTGGCTCCAAACGTCATGCTCGAGCGGCGCGATGTTGAGGTCGCCGACCAGCGCGACGCGCCCCTTGGCGACGCCCTCTTCCTTAATCCAGGCCGTCATCTCGTCGAGGAAGTCGAGCTTGTGGCCGAATTTAGGGTTGATTTCGCGGTCGGGCTCGTCGCCGCCCGCCGGCACGTAAAAGTTATGCAGCGTCAGCGGGGAGCCCTCGGCCTCGACCTCGACGGCGATGTGCCGCGCATGGCCGACGCCGCAAAAATCGCGCCGGTCGATCTCGCGGATCGGCCGCTTCGACGCGATGGCGACGCCGTGGTAGCCTTTCTGCCCATGCATGGCGATATGGCTGTAGCCGAGCGCGCGAAAATCTTTCGAGGGAAACTCGCTGTCGCGGCACTTCGTCTCCTGCAGGCAGATCACGTCCGGCGCATGCAATTGCAAGAAGCGCGCGATGAGCGGCATGCGCAGCCGCACGGAATTAATGTTCCAGGTGGCGATCTTCATCTTGCGGGTCATTTCGATTTGTCGCCGAACAAGAACGGCGCCACTTCCTTGACGCCCGGCTGCTTCTCGGCGGCGAAAGGCATCGGGCGGCACACGGCCATCGCCGAAAGCCCAACGCGCGCGGTGAGCAGGCCGTTGAGCACGCCCTCGCCGAGACGCGCCGAAAGCTTGGCGGCGATGCCATGGCCCACGAGCTGCTGTAGAAGCGAATCGCCGATGGCGAGGCCGCCCGTGATGGTCAGATGCGCGCCCACCGAGCGCGCGAGCTTGAAAAAGCCGAAAAGGCCGGGACGGCCGCCGTAAATTTCGGCGATGCGACGCATGAGCCAGATCGCCTGTCCGGCGACGAAGATCACGTCGAGCAGCGCGCGCGGGCTCACGGTGGTGACGACGGAGACGCGCTTCGAGGCGGCGGCGATCTCGCGCGTGACCCGCTCGTCGAGCGGCAGCACGAGCGTGCGTTCCGCGAGGTCGATGAGATCGCGCCCGTCGATGATCTCCTTCGAGAGCTCCAGCACGCGCGCCCGCGCCTTGGCGGTTTCCACGCGCTGCTCATAGAGCCTGCACAATTCGACGAGGCGCGCGCGCGCGGCCTTGCCGTCGTCCTCGCTGCGGGCCTGCGCCAGAGCGATATGCAGCCGCGCAATTCGATTCTGGCGCATCATCGCCCGCCATTCGCGGGCGAGGAGAAACACCGCGGCGACAGCTAGCGCGACCGCGAGCGAGAGTCCGATCGTCCCGAGCAGCGCCGAGTGGGCGAACAGGTTCTCAACCAATCCCGTCACCCACATCGTGAGAGCGAGCGAGACGAGCCCGCCGAGCGCCGACCAGAACACGCCGCCCCACGAAAGGAGGAACCGCTGCAGCAGCCCGTCGATCTGCGCCGCCTCGACCGCCCGTTCTTCCGCGTCCGGCGAGAGGGTCGCGGAACCAAAAGGATCTTTCTCGGGCTCGACGACCTCCGCCGCGAAAGGCTGCGCCTGCTGCTGCGTCCTCGGCGGAATGACGGTGTCGCCGTCAAGGCGAAAGGCCCTGGGTCGCGGGCGGCGGTCGGCGTTAGTCATCTCGGCTTCAGATTCGCGTGGCGCGCGGCGGCGGCTCGAACGGAGCGACGCCTTCCTATCACTTAACTTCCCGACGCGGAAACCGGGAGACGTTCCGAAAAAATTCCACCGCGAGGCCCGTCGCTTCCCGTGGGCAAAAAAACGCCAAAGTATAAGCTGACCGAACCGCAGCCGATGCTTTGCGGCGCAATATTGAAGAAAATCTTCAAAATATTTTTCATTTTTCTACTTGCCATCGCCCTGATCTTGCCCTAATGAGGTCTCATACAGTGACACTCACGCTGGCAGAAAATCAAAGCAAACAAAACTTCGGCCGGCGAAGAAAGCGTGTCTGTCTGCAGGATTAAGCCCCTTGATGGCGATTTCTGCAGGAAAACCGGCGTAAAAGCGCCAAACGAAACATCTCCGAAGGAAACTCAAGTGCTGCGATCTCTCGGTCTGGCAGGAATGACCGCGCTTGTACTGCTCTCAACGCCGGCGAGCGCTCTGGATGTCGTCTCCAACGACTACGGCGGCGAAGTCGGTCCCTACGCATCGCGCGCCGCGCGCGCCGATCGGCGCAACGAAGCGGTGCGCTTCGGCAGTGTCGAATGCGATTCGTCTTGCACGCTTCTGCTTGCGGCGCGAAACGCCTGCGTCTCGCCGAACTCGGTCTTCGGCTTCCACGCGCCCTGGTATGGAACCCCGCAGCACGGCGTGCTGGATCCGCGCATGACGCAAATGTTCGCCAACTCTTACAAGCCTGCCTTGCGCAAGCTGTTCTATGACCACATCCGCAACACCGGCGGGCAAGCTCCCGGGCCGCTGCTCAAGCTCACCGGCCTCCAGCTCGCCTCGCTCGGCTACCGCCTCTGTGGCCAGGGCGAGATGATCGCCTCGCGCTCGTCGCGTCCCGCCGCCCACTTCGGGCCGGTCAATCCGCACGCGATGGCGTCTGGCCCTCGGTATCCTGAAGGTCCGTTTGGTCCTGGTCCGTTCAGCGGTCCAGGCCCCTACGCTCCGCCCCCCTTCGCTTCGGGGTGGTGAGCGCAGGCTGACGCGAAGCTTCCCCGCGGGGGAGGAAGCTTCGCGCCGCGTCAGCGGTTTTCGCAGGCCGAAAGCGGGAGCGGGTCCAACCGATAGACCTTGTCGTCGCTTTTGGTTTTTCCGCCCTCGGCGCAAAAGCCGTCGAGCGGCAGCCCGACGTTGGCGTTGCCGAGCATCATGAAGTCCTTTTCGCCGCGCCGCAGGTAGATCGTTCTCTCGCTGTCGCTATCGCAGCCTGTCGTCTTGGTGTTTTCTATTTCCGCCCGCGTGCAGTCGGATCGTCCCGCCTTGCAGAGCGCCGCCGAGCACTCCCACTGATCCTCGACCGGCGTGCAGACATACCGCATCCTGATCGCCGCGCCATGAGCGCGCGTCGTCACCGACACCGCGACGCCCGCGCCGTCCGGCCAGTCGGCAAGCAGGTTCTTCGCCCGGTCGGCCGCGATCTGTCCGGCGTCGCGCAAGACTCTGATCGATGTCGTCGCCTGCTGCGGATGCGCCAAGAGATGCTGCGCGGAGTAGTCGCGGCCGAAGCAGAAAGATTGGTCGGCCTTAAGCCGCTCGCGCAGCGGCGCGCCGAGGCTGGCGTAGCGCGAATTGGTCTTGTTGGCTTCGGCCACGCAGTCCTCCAACGGGCGGCGCTCGAGACGAAAGCTCTTGTCGTCGGCCCCGAGCGTGAGCGCGCTCTCTTCGGCGACGCCGGCCTCCGGATTTTGCAGCACGCCTTCCGGAACGCCGTCCAGAACGAGATGCGCGTCACCGTCGCTGCGGATGTATCCGATCTGATGATCGCATTCGCCGCCGCAAAGCAGCTTCTTGGCGCGGGATTGAAAATTCGCGATCGAGGAGCACCAGCCGCTGACGTTTTCGGGCTTCGCCCGGCCGCGCAGCGTGACGAGCGCGGCGACCTGGGCCCGCTCATGCTCGGAGTCCTCGGCGTCCGGATGCGCAAATTTGTTGGGACTCGCCTCGCTGTGGCGCAGCGTGGGGTCTTCCCAATAGGCCGAGGCCCTGTTCTTGCCGATCAGGAAGAACAGGCGTTCGACTTTCTGCCGCAGATGGGCCGCAAGATGCGCCGGCTCGTAAACCCGGGCGAAGCAGAGCTTGCCTTGGGCGGCCACGAGCTTCTCCATCGGCGTAGGCTCCTGCGCCGAGGCGAGACCGGTCGCAAGAAAGACGGCGCCGAGCGAAACGCCGAGCCTTGAAAAAAACATGCCCCCTCCCGCGCTTGGGTTTATGGTCGAGTATGGCATAATCGCGGGCGCGGCAGGAGGAGCGTTTTGATGAAGAGGCGCGGCGTGTTCAAAGGCGCGATGCTGGCGGCGGCGGGATTGTTCTCCTCGGCGCGGGCGCAAGCCGCGGAAGGCGGGCCGATGCGGGTCGTCTATCATCTGGCCGATTTCGAAAAGGCCGACTTCGTGCTCCACAATATTCGCAATCATTACGAGGCTGCGGGCGGGCCGGAGAAGGTCGCCATCGCGCTCGTCGTCCACGGCCCCGCGGTGCGGGCCTTCGCGCGCGAGGCCTCCGCGGCGACCTCGGAGCGTTTCGCGGCCCTGCTGCGGCGCGGATTCTCACCCTATATCTGCGCTACGGCCTTGCGCGGGCAAAATCTGGAGGCCACGGACCTGGCGCCAGGCTTCGTCGTCGTTGAGGCGGGGGTCGTTCGTCTGGCCGAGCTGCAGCGCGACGGCTATCTGTATTTGCGGCCTTGAGACGAAGGGGAGCCGCCATGCCGTTGGAGTCCATGAACCGCCCGCCGCAAAAGCCCTCGGAGCGAAGCCAGACGCCGCTGTGGTTCGCCGCCGGGGGTCTTGCGCTAGCCGTTTACAGCCGCCTGGGCCAGGAGTCTCAGGTCGGCGACGTCATGCTTTGGCTCGGCCTCGCCTTATCCGGCGTTGCGCTGGTCTATTGGTTCGTCAATCCGAAGCACGGGTTTTGAAACGGTTTTCGCGCTCCAATTTTGCGCTTCGAGACTCGACGAGGCCCGCGAAACGCATTATGAGGCTTGCGCACAGCACGCGACGCTCAAGTGGAGCGGTTGTTGCGAGCCGCCATAGCTCAGTTGGTTAGAGCACCAGATTGTGGATCTGGGGGTCCCCCGTTCGAGCCGGGGTGGCGGTACCATCAGAACGGGCCGAACATCGCAAACGGTCGGGCAGCGCCGGCGCCCCGATGGAGGCGGCAAGCGCCTACGAGTCGACAAGCGCTCGGCGCCCGCGGTAGGCTAACGCGCTAGCCGGCACGATAGCGTCAATCCCGATTAAGCTTCAGCCGAACCGCCGGGAGATGACCGGAAACCTGCCGAGCCGCGGCTTGGGTCGCCGGGGGAATCGCAACGATCCCAGCCACAACCAAGAGAGTCGCCATTTTCATTGCACGTCTCCAAGATACTGAACATGCAGGAGATGACGTTGCGCCAGCGCGCCTCAGCCTGGCCAGTGCGCTGGGGAAATGGACCAAAGTTTTGAACGGAGCGCCCGGAGGGAGAGAGACGGCTCAAGAGCGGGGGTTGTGTCTCGGGATGGCGCTCGCGCCAACGAAGGCGCGGAAAGACGATTGCCCCGCTCTCCTTTACCGGGAATTAACTATGGCGCCCGAAAACGGAGCGACGTTCCTCTCGTTCGAAAAGCCGCGGCCTTTGGGCGGACGCAGGGCGCCGATCGGGGTAGTAGCTTTTGCTTCGCCGATAGACGCGTGCCCCCTATCGATCATCCTTCGGAGCGCGTCATGCGCATGAAGAAACTGCGGCGCCCCGGACTGGGGGCGAAGGCCGCTCGCGGTCTCGGTCAAGTGCGCGAACGAGCCTTTGCGCTCCGTTTCCCCGCAACATGCTTGGCGATGCTGACGCTTCTCGGCGGCTGCAGCACCTTTCGCTATAATTGCGAGCAGTACCCCTGTCCGGCGGCCTGCTACGGGTCGTCGTACCACGATCCTGACTTCCGCTATTGCCGGGCGCTGCCTGGGCCTGGCGCCACCCCCTATTATGACGATCCGGACGGTTACGCTTATTCTCGGTGGTGAGCAGCCCGCCGCCCCGCGTCGGCGAGCTAACGCACGCCAGTCGCGGCGCCAATGTCATCCTGCGGGCGCAAAGGCGGCTGGAATCATCCGCTCCTGCGCGCGCGCGATTCGCTGCAGCTTGTATATTTCGAGCGGCGTGAGGCGCATCATGCTATCCGCCCACGTCTCCGCGAGAGGCTCCAGCTCGGTTTCGAGATCGCCCTGGAGTCGATTGAAGGTGCAGAACAAGGACATTCGGGCGGCGTGGATTGGCAGGGTCTGAGCCGCGTAGCGGCGCAGCCAGTTCTCGCCCTCGCCCGCGGGCGTGACGGCGTCGAGCCCCCCCAACGCCTCGAGCTGCTCGGCGCTGTAGCTTTGCCCGGAGTCGAGGATCTTATGCGCGTTGCGGATCCCGGTGTATCGGGAGAGCACGCTGACGTGGGCAATAGGAAGGTGATTAAAGTTGATTTCGGGATAGCAGAACGAGGCCTGCCGCTCCGCGACCATCAGATTGCATGAACGCGGAGCGTCGATCCCGCCGCCCAAGGCCTTGCCGTGAATGGTCGCCAGCGTGATCGCCGCGCCTCGCAGACAGGACGCGTTCCAGGCGATGCAGGCCGCGGAGGCGCGCGCGTAATCGCGGAGCGCCGCGCGGTCGCCCTTGGCGAGGCAATCCAGATAAAAGTCGAGGTCGCCGCCGAGCGTGTAAACCGGTCCGGCTCCCCGAAAAGCGAGGAAACGAACGGGCGCGTCCCGGTATTCTTCCTGTTTTCCCCACAAGGACCATATAGCTTTTTGGACACTATGCACGCTTTGCAAAACGTCCAACGTAAATACCGGCTTAGGTTGCGGCGCCAAAGTGATCCAAAGAGTTTTTATTTTGGACTCGTAGGCGATGAAAATTTGTGGTAAACTGCCAGCTTTCCATTTGATTATGTCGACAACCTCCCCGCTATGGTTTTCGTTCTCGTCGAGCGTCTCATCGATCTTTTCAGCTGCCATCGGCATACGCGGCCTCCTAGAATTACGCGTTCTTGCGACCGAACACTGTGGGTCTGGGAACGCGCCAAGGTTTATAATCGAATTATTAACCACTCAAGCTCAGAAGTAAATTGGTAAGGATAACCATATTGCCAAGGTTGGTTAATTGATTACATACACATCTGCGCAGCCTCAAGCAAATGTCCGATCGAATGTCGACAAGACGTTCGTAAGTCCGCGCGCGGGGCGATAATGACGTCAATCGGCGCCGACGGCCCCTGGCGCCGGCCGCGGTTCGCGATCCGAGCGCAAACGCGAACGCTTCGGCAAGACCGCCGGCGACGCTCCCTAAGGACCGTCGCCGGCGCGCGAAGGGATTATACCGCTGGTCAAAATTCTTCCCATCTCTCCTGGGACCGCGCCTCTGCAAGCTTACGCACCGCGGAAGCGTCGTTGCGGACCACAGCTCTGAGGGGGGGGACGCGAGGCTTGAAGAGCAAGCCGACCAGCGCCGGGACGAGCGGCTTCCTTTACGGTTGCTTTGGTTTGCGCGCCGGAAATCTGAAACTTTCCAACCGAACGAGCAAGGTTTTCGGCGTCTTCTCTCAGGCTATGGCTCGCGGCCGTCGTCTCCTCGACCATCGCGGCGTTCTTTTGCGTATCTTGATCCATGTGTGATATCGCGACGTTGACCTGCTGCAGCGCTATCGACTGCTCCTTGGCCCCCGAAGCAATTTCGGAAACGACGCCGTTAATTTCCACGACCTGCGTGGCGATACGTTCGAGTGTTTCGCCCGTGCGAACGACAAGGCTCACGCCGTTGCTGATTTCACTGGCCGAGGCCGAAATCAGGCCCTTGATCTCTCTCGCCGCCTCCGCCGACCGTTGCGCCAGCGCGCGCACCTCCGAAGCGACGACCGCGAATCCTCGGCCGGCTTCGCCCGCTCTGGCAGCCTCGACGCCCGCGTTGAGCGCCAAGAGATTCGTCTGAAAGGCGATCTCGTCGATGGTTGCGATGATCTGCCCGATGTTTTGCGATGATTTTTCGATCTGGCTCATAGCTTCGACAGCCGCACGGACGACTTCACGGCTGTTCTCGGCGTCCGCTCTGGCCGAGGAAACGAGGTCATGCGCCTGACCCGTGCCCGCGGCGGTCTTTCGGACCGTTTCGGTGATTTCCGAAATGGCGGCCGTCGTTTCCTCGAGATTTGCCGCCTGCTGTTCGGTTCGCCTCGAGAGATCGTCGGCGGCGGCGGCGATTTCTTGAGTTGAGGACGCGATCGAGGCCGCGCCGCTCGCGACCTCGGCGAGGGCGGCTTCAAGTTGCGTCATCGCCGCATTGAAATTTTGCTGGAGGCTTTCGTAAGCCGCCGGCATGTCTTCGGTCATTCTGTAGGTCATGTCTTTGGCCGCCAATTGCGCCATCGCAGCGCCGATCGAATTGGCGACGATCCCCCGCTCTTTCGCCTTCGCTTCCTCCTCCCCCTTGATGCGCATTTCTTCAGCGGCTTCCAGATAAACCGAAATCGCAAGATCCATATCGAGCAGCACGGCTTTCACGAGCGAGCCGAGCGCTGCGCCGGCTTCGTCGCCCGCGTTCCTCGAAGCCCGTTGCATCAGCTTCTTGGGCCACAGCTCCGAGACGACAGAGTTGATGAGATGCTCCAGAATCACGGCATAGCCGCCGATGTACCAGCGCGGCTCCAGGCCGATCCGGGCATGCGTTTGGCCGATAGCGCGCGCGTTTGCGGCGTAACGCTCGTCCAAATTGCCGGAACAGATCGCCCCCCAATGACCCAGCTGCGCCTTTTTTGCGCCAGCGACATGCGCGTCGGTTGCAAAGAAATGGCGCACTTCCGGAGTGGCGAGAACCCGACTGTAGAATTTATCCAGCCCGATTGGCAATTCCCGTAGGATGATGGGTTTCAATCCACGTATTTCTTCGCAGCTACTTGACTCAAGTTGCACAAACTCCATGCGTTCCTTGATATTTAGGTTCGATAGCGCTTTCGACATTGAATTCTCCCAAGGTCTGTGTCTCTGAGAAGCGGCAGGATTAAAGAGGCTCGCGGCCTGCTCGAAGGTTTCAGGGGCTTAACTTACGATAGCGCCCCGTTAAGTAAATACCTTACGCCACCTTGCGTGAAGCTTGAAACTGTGAGACGGCAGCGCTCTCGGCGCCGTTTTCTTGCCGCAATTTGGGCCGGGAGCCTGGCCGCTAGAGGCGCTGCGCAAGCTTAACCGGCCGCGCCTCCGTGCCGGCGACAAGGGCGGCGATCGCTAAGAGCCTTCCCCAGCAACCCTTGTGCGCGCCCCGCTGGTGGCGATCCTTCTAAGCCTCGGAAGGCACGGTCGCGCCCGGCGCGCCGGCGCGTACACAATGACGCCGCTCTCATAAAAATATTTGCAGTCTCGGTCTTGCGCGAGCTTGTTGAAAACCTCGGGCCAGACGTTCTTCAAGGTCCACCGGTTGAACCGCGTATAGGCCGTGTACCAGTGGCCGAACTCAGGGGGGAGCTTTCGCCAGGGCGAGCCCGTGCGAACGATCCAAAGAACTGCCTCTACGAATAGGCGGTTGTCGCGCGCACGGCGCCCGGGATCGCCTCCTTTGCCCGGTAAAATGGAAGCGATGAGGCCCCAGCGCGCGTCGTTAAGATAAAATCCAGTGAAGGCGGCCACCTCTGTCAAAGACGCGCTGCATCCCGTCGCCGGGCGCGGATTCGGGGTTGGCCAGGTTTCTTCAAGCTTATTTATTCCCCTATAGGCCATGTCTACACTCCATTATGCGATCATTATTTAGCGTTGACGCGAACGCACCAGATATCGCGTTTGATCGACGCTTAGCGGCGATTTGATTAACCTCAGGGTTTCGAGCTGAGCCTGCGACTGCGCTCGTCAAGCCCCGGTGCGAAAAGGGCTCCTGGATTACGATCCTCACATACCACCATGCCGCTCGGGTCTCTCAGCAAACAGGATGTGCATTACGTAATTCTGCTTATGCGCCATTGATTTACGTTAACACACGGAGAGACGTGCGTCAATATGACGCATCGCCACGCTTAAGCTCGATTTGCTGCGACCTCATCAGCCTCCTAGGATGCTGGCCGAATTGCTGGGTCTCGCATTGATAGCTGGGACAAGCGCAAGGCTCCGCGGGGCGCCGGGTAAGCCCAGCGCGCGCAAGGCTCGCTATGCTTGGCTGCGCCCCTTTGAGAGAGCGCAGCGTTCGCCTTTGAGGCCACCAATTACGCGGCCCGCTGCTCGCGTCGAGCTTCCAAAAAAGCTGCGACCTTATGGGGCGGCAAGGCTGAGCTGAAGAGGAAGCCTTGCACCTCCGCGTCGAACCATTCGTCACGAATCAAATCGAGCTGCTGATTGGTCTCCACGCCTTCGACGATTATGCGGAAGCCGAGGTCGAGGCTGAGCTTGATCATCCCGCGCAGCAAGGTCAACGAGGCTTCGTTCGCCAGAGCGCGGGCCAAGAAAGTGCGATCCATCTTTATTCGATCCAGCGGAAAATTGTGCAGGTAGCTCAACCCCGAGTATCCCGTGCCGAAGTCGTCGAGGCTGACGCCGACTCCCATGTCGCGCAGACGATGCAAGGCTCCTTGAACCCTGGCGGTGTCGTCTATCAAGAGGTTCTCTGTGATTTCTATCTCGAGCCTTTTGGCCGGCAGTCCCGAAGAGGCCAACGCCCGCTCAATCGAGGAGACGAGATCTCCCCTTTTGAACTGGCCCGCAGAGATATTGACGGCTACCCGTATGTGGCTCGGCCACGCAAGGCACGCCTTGCAGGCCTCTTCAAGCACGAAGTCGCCCAATTGACAGATGAGACCGGACTCTTCGGCATAATCGATAAATTCTGATGGCCCGAGCACCCCCCGCTCAGAGTGACGCCAGCGCAATAAAGCCTCGAAAGCGCTGACTCTTTCGTCTTTGACCGTCAAAATCGGCTGAAAGTGAACCTCAAACGCTCCTTCTCTCACCGCTTTGCACAGTTCGAGCTCGAGCCTCCTGCGCGCAGAAACCTCCGCATGCATCTGCTGTTCGAATAATCGCCAGCAATTTCTTCCGCTCGCTTTTGCGCGATAAAGAGCGGTGTCGGCATTTCGCAATAAGGTTTCCGTGTCCTGCAAATTCGAGTGCGCAATCGCGATCCCGATGCTGGCGCCGACTCGAACTTCCTGCCCCATGATCTCGAACGGTTGCTGGATATCCGAGATGATGCGCTCCGCCAGCGCGCCGACCGCGTATTCATCGCTCGCGCCCCCTTGGAGAATAACAAACTCATCCCCGCCAAGGCGCGCTACCATGTCCTCCTCTCTTACCGCCTGCCTCAGCCGCGCCGCGGCGTGCCACAACAATTCGTCTCCGGCGCCATGCCCCTGCGTGTCGTTGATTTGCTTGAAGTGATCAAGATCGATAAACAGCAGCGCAAACGGCCGAAAGCTCGAATTCGACGCGCTCACTCTCGCACTGATCGCGTTCAGCAAAGAGCGGCGATTCGGCAGCGCCGTGAGCTCGTCGAACCATGCGAGACGGTGCGCCGCTCGTTCCGCCCTGTGCCGTTCCGAGATATCCTCCGCCAAAATCAGAGCGCCGCCATCAGCCATCGAATGGTGCGAGAACTCGAGCACCTGCTCTTTGCCGATCTGAAGAAGGAACACATCCTTCTGCCGGAGTGCGACAAACCTGTTTAGGGCCCCTTCCAGCTCCGCCGATTTTTGCGCGCCCAGGACGCCATGCTCTGACGATCCGCGCAGCAGCTCGCTCAGTTCGACGCCGGGACGAAGAAGCTCGATTGGCAGCCCGAGAATTTTAGCCATGAGCGCATTGGCGACTGACAAGCGTTGCTGGGGGTCGAACATCAATAACCCCAAAGGCATGTTGGTGAGCGCGGCGTCAAAACGCTTGGCCAGCAACTCGGTTTCCCGCTGCTTGAGGGCAAGAACTTCTTGTTGCTCCTCGATTTTCTTACACGCCGCCATTCGTTCCAATATGATTTGGCGAAACTCGCCATAAGCGCGCGCGAGATCGCCGATTTCATCTGCGCGCGTCGCGCCTTCTATGTCGTGATCGGTTTCGCCTTGAGCAAGCTTCCGAAGAGCCGTTGTCGTAGCCCGCAGGGGTCTCGTCACCCAATTCCACACGGCTGCAACACCAAGAAGACTCGCCAGCACCGAAGAAAGCATAGTGAAGAGATTGCCGCTTATCGCATTCGCTCGCAGCCAGTCGATTCGCCAGTTTTCCTGCTCGACGTCCTGTTCCATCTCTGTCGTGAGGTTTTCCATGAGCGAGACGCTTCTCCCCACGTCCGCTCGAAACCTCTCCGCCTGGCCATCGAATTTCAGGAGTGGATCATCTCCCTCGCCCGCGCGACGAAGAAGATAGCGGCTCGCCATTGCCAGTCCCGCCTGCCAGAATTCTGGCGCGTCGTCGCTTTCCAATTTTGCGAATGAACCATGAAGTTCTTCGCTTTCGATCGTTTCGCTCAACCGCCTGGCCTCGACGATATCCGCATCCAGCCGCTCTTTGAGCTTCTGAGCTTGAGCGATTCCTTCCGCATGCTCCTCATAAATGCGGCTGGTCGCAAATTCGATCAGAAACCGCTGCATCTCGTCAATATCCATTTCGATCTTCTTTTGGAGGGCCGCCAATCTTGCCGCCGTTTCCGTAAACGCCCGCTGTTGCCGATAGTTCGACAACGCGACGGACCCTTCGGCCGAAAGTTGCATCAGGTTGTAAGCGGACCCCACCAAGAGGATCAGCAGGATCACGGCAAAAACGGAGGTTACCCAACGAGACAGGGATGCGGTGAGGAAGCGTCCGAGAGACGCAAATGGAAATAAGGTCATCTGCTGTTGTCCGGAATTTTAGAACCGCGAGCACGGCGTCGCGCTCTTGCCGCGGACTCTCCAACCCGCTTTTGTCGCCGAACGCGGCGAAGCCCCCAGAGTGCCCCCGGGAATAAGTTTCAGCTGCGGCCGCTGGCAAGGAAGACCAATGATTTTGCTGTGGCCTCTGACCGTGCTGTTGCTCATGGGCGCGCGGCGTCTCCATCCGCTCTCGACAGCAGGAGCGCCCGGGAGCAGTGCAAACTTTCTGATTGTCGCGAGGGATATCCCGGACTGGCGGGGAACGGCCCAGCGGCGTCATGCCTCAATCCAAGCGATCAAGAGCCCGGAATGCGAGTCGTGTTCAGGGAGGCTCATACAGGCCGGCGTTTAAGAGTCTCTTACTAAACCGCTCAAATAGGTAATTGAATTACGGCAAAGGTCGCGGCACCGAACAGGAGACGACCACTGCTGATTGAACAAGTACAATAAAGCAACCTCAGAGATCAATCCGCCGGCGGTTTACAACTATCTGAATTACCGTAATTGCTGTCACTGTCAGCGACATTCAACATATCGTAAGCAGCGGCCTAACTTGTGCCTACTCCGCCATGGGGAGAAGGATCAGGCTAAATACTCTCTTTCCCTTGGCGTCAATGCTGGTAAGAATGACTCCAATCTGGCTGGGCGTCGCGTTGGCCGCAGGACGCTTTTGCGTTAGCGGCGGCTCGCCTGACTGAGGAAGGGCACAGAGTCGACGTCGCGTCGGGCTTGGTTCCACAATGACGGCAAACTCGGAGAGGTGCGGATCGCACGCTGAGATCACCGATGGGTCAAAATGGCTGACTTGCGAGAGAGATTTGGTGCGCTGGTCGCCGTGCACCGACGGCGCCGGGGCATGACACAAGAAATGTTGGCAAAAGCGGCCGAACTCAGCATCGACATGATCGGAAAGATCGAAAACGGCGCTAGCGGCGCCCGTTTTCCAGTGATAGAGCGGCTTGCTAACGCACTGTCCGTCGATCCGGCTGAGTTGTTTACTACTGCAATTCCCGACGCCGAAATCCGAAGCGAGATATTTGTTGAAGCTTGCATCCGAATCTCCAAGCTCAGTGAAGACAACCTTCGAAAGCTGCTAAGAGTGCTCGACGTGCTGGACGGTTCAGACAACAGAACGTGACATAGTGTTCGTTTCATGCATCTGCGGGCTGGCCTCCACGCTGCAGTGCGCATCGTGGCGACAGCCTGTAGCCAAAGCAACGCTTATGCTCAATCAGGCAAATGAGCTTGCTGCATATAAGTTTTTTCTGCAGCGCCTCCATAAGCGACGAGACAGCGATTTTTGTGAACTTTGAATCGAAAACTCCGGTTAGCAACATTTGCAGTTCGGTTTCGTCCATGTAGCCAGGCGAATGTGTAAGTAAATACTGATACAAAGCAGCCTCGGCATCCGTCCGCATATTGGAGCGCCCTAGCCGGCGCACCCGCTGCTTCACAACCTGGTCGACGCATTCGTCACATTGGTCCACGGCGCAAGACTCCATGTTCCCCCAATCGAAACGCGACAGCTTGCTCCAAGGCGCATCTCATAGAATGACGCACACGAAGGGCGAGCAAATCAAGCAGAAGTTGTAGAAGCGGCAAGCCGCGAAGCCGACAAGCGCAGCAATATCGTAAGAGGCTATAAATACCCGATCCCGCGCCGCTATCGTCAATAAGGGATTATCCTCGCAATGTTGCCCGGGTGTGTCTCCCGGGGCGCCGAACCGTTCGAGGCAAGTCGCTCGAGAGGCGGTCTTTTGGTGTAGTCGCGCATGGGCGAACGGGTTATGGTCGGGCGGTCCCGCACTATGGTCGGCTGAGAGGCGCGGATGACGGTGCGCCTTAGGCACCCCCATAGAACTCAGTTTCTGGCGATCGACTGAGCCGGACGAACCCCACACGAAGGCACCGGCGAGCAAAGCGGCGTCTCGTCTTCCGCCTAGCCGATCGGTCGCAAAATCAGGAAAAAGACTCGAGCCGCCCGGCGCGAGAAACAGCACGCTCCGCCAGGCGGTCGCGAATGGCGTCGATTTCGGCTCGTCTATCCGGCCAGGGCGAGATCATGCTGCGGAGCGTCGGCTTGAATTCGCTGCTTTCCTGGCCGCAGGACAAGATAGGCGCGCAGGGCTGCTCATCGGCCTTGGGCGTTCCGTGCTTACGAGCGTAATCGGAATAATTGTCGGCATCCTCGTCAACGTTCAGGAGCGTCTCGCAAAGAGCCCCTTCGGCAAAAATCACGTCATGAACCGCGAGCTTGATATGAAAGAATTCAAGTTCATGGAATTCGTCCGCAGGATAAAGCGTGATGGTCGTCCCGTTGACCAGACGGCCTACAGGCACGAGCACGCCGTCGAGATAGAGCGCATGCCCCTGCGTCAGGAACAGATCGGCGCGCGGCGCCTCAAGGGCAAGCGCTGATCGCGCAACGCGAACGGGCGACAAATCCTTTGCGGCTGGCTTCGCTGGAGCGTTCTCGACATGCCTATATCGCGCGATCCACTGAATGGGGCGCGGCCCTCCAAAAACAGTCGGAAGCAGATCGCCAACCGCCAAGTCTTCAACTTTGCGCGGTCCGCCGAGGGTTTGAACTTTCGTGCCCTTCAGGAAGCCGCGCCCCCAAGAACTCCCGCGCCCGCTCAAAGGAGCGCTCCTTCAAGGCGTCGCCTCCCGCTCGGGCTCGCCGCGCAGGAAATCGTTCGCGTCTTCATGATGTTGCAGCGGATCTTCCGCCTTCCGGCAAATTGACGACCGCGATCGATTTCGACCATCAGCTCCATGGCGACCTCGTTACACAACGCCAATCCCACGCGTCCCCCGCCACACGCCGCGTCAAAGAGTCCGGCCAGCGAACCAAGCTCCAACGCCAGCTAGGCGAACCGCGGAAATGTTCCCCGGCGAGAGGCTGGGCCATCCGCCTGCGGCGCAATCATAAATGATTGGGAGTCTTAGTTTGTGACTTTTGCGCCACATTTCGATTTTCGCGCCAAATATCCACAGAAAATTAACCGTGTGATCGATGCGGCGGGCCAGTTCTTGAAGCGCGTCGGCGTCCCACATCAGCCACGCGAGCGCAATTCTTCCGTCCGCGGTGGTTTGGGGCCGTTTCACAGTTGGGCATGACGCGATCCCTTCGGCGTAGGTTCCCGGCTTGGCCATCCGCACCATCATCGGCCCGCGCAGCCGGGCTGCTCGGGAGCAACGACGTTCCCCAGCGCTCAAACGAACGGCGCTTCGCGTGCCGCAGATGATTTCTCTGGCGCCCACCAGAAACTTAGCCGTTGCAGCGGTAATCGCCTCTATGGGAGACCGTTACCCTTCGTAGTTTTTTCGAGGTGGAAGCGCCCGCGGCCACAACTTGCTTAAAAAGCAATATTAATACTAGGTTATCGAGCCAACAGCCTTCCTATGTAAACGGAAGCGTAATAATTATGATACTCGCAGCGCGCCAAAACGAAGGCCTCGGGGGGTAAACAATGGCTGAGCTTCATACCGGACCAGGAAAACCGGCTAATATCGAAAGGGAAACGGGTGCGGTCGTGGACACGTTGCCTCAGGAGGAGCTTGGCGCAATCGGCCGGGAGAACGAAGACGTCAAGAGTCAATGTGCTGACGTCGTTCGCAAGTTCGATGAACTGGTCAATGTCCGCAGTAGCTTAATCAGCCTCTTCGACCGCGTCGGAACGATTCTGGGGGACAGGGAGCGAACCGAGTCGGCGCTCGTCGAACGCTCGATAATGCTCGCCCGTGCAGAGCGCGCGCAACATGATCTCAAGGCGCAGCTTCGTGCGCTCCATGAAGAAAGCGAGGGCCGCAAGGCCGAGAGCAGCCTTCTAACCACCGAAAACGAGCGTCTGAAAGAGTCGGTGCACAATAGTGAAGCCCGTATCGAAGCCGTTGAGGCAGAACTGCGACAACAGACAGAGCTGGCCGGGTCGGTCCGGAAGGAGCTCGAGGTCGAACGGAACCGAGTTTCTCAGCTCGGGGACGAGCTTCAGCTGCTCAAGTCGGAGTTGCGCCAAAACGATACGGTCATCTCTCAGTTGCAGATCGACCTTGCGGCCACACGTGACGAGAAAACCTTCGCCGAGAATCGTTTGGAGGCGTTGCAAGCGAAACTTGCTGAAAGTCAGCAGAACGAGGCAAGCGTGCAGCGCGCGCTTTCCGAAAGCCAAATCCATGTGAAAAATCTTTCCGAAAGAATCCGCGAAGTGGAAACAACCGTCGACGCCGAGCGACGTCAGATCAAAGAGCTGGAAGCGCTGCTCTCCTTGACGCAAAAGGAAAACCTTCAGGCGGCCGAGGAATCTCGTTTCGCCATTGCCGCGCTTGAAAGTCAGATTGACAAGCTCACCACTCACTCGCAAACCGGGGATAAATTGTTGGCCGACGGCCGCGCGCAATTGCAGGCGATGACCGACCAATTTCGAGGGGAAGCGCGGCGGGCCCAAGATCTTGAAAGCAAACTTAATCAGTCGCAGACGCGACAGGAAAACGACGCGGCGGAAATCGCGCAGCTCAAGCAGGCGCTCAAAGACAAGGAGATTGTGCAAGCGCGTTTGGCGGACCGAACCGAGGCCGTGATAAGACACACTCGGGATCTGAAGACTCGTTTGGAGAAGGCCGAGCAGCGCGCGCAGCTTGCCGGAGAGCGGCTTGCGGCCGAAACCAACCGCTTCGAGGAGCAGCGTGCGCATTTCGAACAAGCCATCCGCGACCTGACCGAGCAGCTTGAAAAGGAAAAACTGTCGAGAACCATGGTTGAAGGCGCGCTGGAAGCCGCCCGGGAGGGCCCCAACCGCGAGCTATCCTCAGACAAAAGCGCGCCGGATAAGGCGTTGCGCAAAACTGGCGAAACTGTCGCGCAAAAACTAAAAACTGCTCACGATGTTTCGAACGGAGCGGAGGCCCCTTGATCGGCCCCAGCGGCCGGTCTCTCCACTGCTCTTGACCGCTCGCGAAGCTTCTCCTCGGTCTCCAAACTCCAATAGGCCCTGTCGGCTTAGCGCCCTAGCCCGGCGCCGTCCTGTGGGATCGAGAACGTCGTCGGACTTCTGATCACGCGTCCCGCCCCTCAGCGGGCAATTGCGCGCGCTGACGTTTCTATGGAGTTCGCAATCTTGTTCGGACAAGGATTTGGCGCGCCACGGTCGATGACAGTGGGCAATACTCCTTCTCCATCCCATGTCGATCCGAGAGCCTACGCCGCGCGTCAGTCGCCAGCCCGGCGACCAGCTGCGACGTTGGGCGGCGCCTTTAAGGTTGGCTTGAGCAGCGTAGCGATCCGATCGTCAATGGCGCGTAGCATGGGGCCGCGCTTCTGAAAACGAAACGCGGGCCGCTATAATCTCTCTCAGAAGCTCGCGGCCGAACCCGCGGCGACGCCTCGCTGTTGGTTCGCTCGTGCAGCTATCGCGCGATGGGTTTTTTCAACGTTCATTTCGCAGGCTTGACTGCTATTTCCATCAGACGAGTTTGATCCAGTATCCGTTCCGCGACGCGGTCACAGCGTCGAGGCTCGTCGCGGAGGAATAAAAACGTGGAGCACGCGCTCTATCTCAATCGGAAGCCCGACGACGAAACTCCGTCGGCAGGGATCGCAAGACGATGCGAAAGGATCGAACATGGCTGGGGTGCGCTATCACAGGACGAAAATTGGCGAGCGCGAGCTGAATCCTGAAACGCTGATGCTCGGCTATGGTTACGATCCGAGCCTCTCGGAGGGATCGGCGAAGCCCCCGGTGTTCCTAACTTCCACCTTCGTCTTCCAGACCGCCGAGCAGGGCCGCGACTTTTTTGACTATATGTCCGGACGCCGGGCGCCGCCTGCCGAAGGACCGCCGGGGCTCATTTATTCGCGCTTCAACCACCCGAATCTCGAGATCGTCGAGGATCGGCTCGCAATTTACGAAAAGGCCGAAAGCGGGCTGGTCTTCGCTTCGGGCATGGCGGCCATCACCACGGCGATGCTTGCCCATGTGCGGCCGGGGGAGGCGATCTTGCATAGCCGGCCTCTCTATGGCGGCACGGAGGTCCTCCTCGACAGGACGCTTGCTCCTTTCGGCGTCAAAGGCGTCGGCTTCACCGACGGCCTTGACGAGAAGAACATTCTCTCCGCCGCGGAAAAGGCGAGCGAGGAGGGACGCATCGCGATGATCTTCATCGAGACCCCGTCAAATCCGATGAACAGCCTGGTCGACATCGCGCTTGTGAGGCGAATTTCAGAAGACGTCGCGCGCCGTCAAGGCTCTCGTCCGCTTGTTTGCTGCGACAACACGCTGCTCGGGCCCGTGTTCCAATCGCCCCTCCGCCACGGCGCCGATTTGTCGCTATACTCCTTGACGAAATATGTGGGCGGCCATAGCGATCTCATTGGCGGCGCGATTCTCGGTTCGGTCGCCGATCTAAAGCCCATTCGCGCCATGCGCAGCGCCATCGGAACGCAGCTCGATCCCCATTCGTGCTGGATGCTGGCCCGCTCCTTGGAGACGCTGTCGCTCCGCATGCAGCGAGCGGCTGACAACGCGGCGATTGTGGCCAAATTCCTCGCACGTCATCCTAAGGTTGCGCAGGTTCATTATCCGCCTTTGCTCCCTGCCGACCACCCCACACGCATGCTGATGGAGCGTCAGTCCGCTTCCGCAGGCTCGACATTTTCCTTCGACGTCATGGCCGGGCAAGCGGAAGCCTTCGCCTTTCTCAACCGGCTTCAGCTGTTCAAATTGGCCGTGAGCCTCGGCGGCACTGAATCGCTTATTTGTCATCCGGCGACGACCGTGCATTCAGGACTGACCGAAGAGGCTCGCCGAGAAATCGGAATCACGCCCTCCTTGATTCGCATGTAGATCGGGATCGAGCATCCTGACGATCTGGTCGCCGACATCGGACAGGCCTTCGGATGAAGCGGATGTGTATGCGACGTTCGCCAGGCGAAGCAGCTCTACCCCGGGCGTAACCGAGAGCCACGTTCCCGGTTAATCGCGTGAACCGAACAAGCAATTTGCTTCGACGGAGGGCATAGATCGCCTAGCGCCCGCAGCTGCACGAGGCAATTTCAAACCAAGCGCGTGAACGAGCCGCCTGACCCTGAAGACGGAAGGCGGGCCTTGGTCGACCGAATGCGGCCCTCTATGGTCGTCAAATCTGAGAGCTATCCGCGAACAGCCCGAACCGGGCTCTCTCAATCACCTTGCCCAGGCCTCTCGGAGAAATACCGGAATTTGTCCTCCTCGCCGTTCCATGCGTCGGCGTCTGGAGGCGAGGGCCGCTTCGAGGTGACATTTGGCCATAGCGGTGCGTATTTCGTGTTGAGCTCCAGCCACTTCTCAAGGCCGGGCTGCGTGTCCGCCTTGATCGCGTCGGCCGGGCATTCCGGCTCGCACACGCCACAATCGATGCACTCCTCAGGGTGAATCGCCAACATGCTCTCGCCTTCATAGAAACAGTCCACGGGACAGACTTCCACACAGTCCAGATATTTGCATTTGATGCAGTTCTCCGTGACGACGAAGGTCATGCGATCTCTCTTTGCTTTCGCCGGAGCGCTCGACGCCGGCTTGGTTGGCCAATGGCAATGTTCGGCTGATCCACAGCTCTACCTCAGCAGCGTCAGAAGCCCGAGGCTGACGAGGAGAACGCCGCTCAAGGCCTCGATCCGTCCCAGCCAGACGCCGAGGCGAGCGCGCAATTGCGCAGCGAAATAAGAGAATCCCACGCCGTAGACGAGCGAGGGAACGGTTATCGCGCCAAGCCCGAAGGCGAGGCCAAGCGAGAAGCCGCTCTTCCAGCTTGCGGCCGCCGCCGCCGAAAACAGCACCACGGTCAGCGGCGCGCAGGGCGTGAAAGCCATTCCGAGCCCCATGAGAAAAAGTCCGCTCGGCATGAATTGCCGCACGGCGTCCCGCTCCCAGTCGTTAGCGGAGCAGCGCGCCGCGCAGCCTGCTTTGGCGCGCATACGCCACATGATCAGGATCGCGAGGCCGAGGCCCGACACCGCGAGCGCGGCAAGTCCCCCATAGATGATGATGAGCGTGATTTTATGTTCCGCCGCCGGGACCGGAACATAATAGGACAGCAGCGTGTCGACGGGAACAGCGAGCTGAATAGAATATGGACGAATATGCTGCCTAGGAAGGCCGAAAGTCCGATCAAGTGAACGAGCCTGAGGGTCGTTCTCATTGTGGCGCTTCTTGAGCTGTGTTGAATGGCGCGCTTGGCGAGATCGTCGCGAGGGCGCGGTTGGTCGCGCGGTGGAGCTTGGGTTCGACAACCGAATTTTAGGCCAAATCGCGCGCCTGCGCCCCTCCCGCCAACCAATGACGAACTTTCCAGGTTGGGAAATTCAAATAACGCGCAAGGCCCTCCAAATGCACAAAGCGCCGCGCCCTTACATCCAGGGTCGCGGCGCTGTCCTTGGCGACAGGAGCACTGTTGTCAATGAAGGGATTATATGCGCAGTTTCCTTGCCGCAGGGTTAACGAACGATGCATAGGCGGCGATCTGCAGTCGCAACCCCAAAAGGCAGATCCTTCGAGCGCGCCAATATCTTGCGAAGAAGCCGGCCGCCCGGCTGCGACAAAATATCCAGCGCGGCCCAAAGCCGGCGCTTTTGCTCGGCGGCTGCGAGACGCCGGCTATTTTCGGCGACTTGTTTACAAATTTTTGGGGAGGCGGCTGTAGCAGTGTTCGGGTGCTGCGCGCTTTAGGGGCAGGCTGGACTTGGCGCTATGGGGAGCGTGATTGACTTTTATGTCCGACTCTCGCGCGCGGTTGAATCGCTCGCGCGTTCGACGGAGTCGGCGCTCAACGTAGGCTCCGCGATCACGCGCAAGCCCTCGAGACAGGCTTATTGCGCGAGCTTCCCCTCGGCGCCGCTAAGACTCGAGGGCTACACCAGAGTGAGCGAGCCTCTGGAGGAAACACCCCACCCGCGCCAACGGTCGATTCAAATTGTGGATCGCGCCGTTGCCGAGCCTGCTGATTTTGAGGCGGAGCCGCCTCCGGCCCGGTCCAGAAAGTGATCTCGCCCAACGAGCGCGGCTTCTCGCCGCCGATGGACGCGGGGCCCGGGGCTCCCCTGCCGTCTTCGCCAATGAGACCGCCAGGCTCGAGAGGAGGAACGAATGCAGGCTGACTTCGCAGAGCGGGAGGAGCTTCTCGCGCGCCAGTTCTCGGTCATGGGTGAGCACGCGCCGATGTGGATTACGGGCGGCGTCGGGGCGATCGGCCTCGTGCTCGCCGGGGCGGCGGGCTATCTGGCCTTCGCCGACTTGCCGCTCCAGTCCGCGACTGCACGACAATCGCCCCCCCTCTCTCTCGCCGCGCCCGCGCCCGACCCCTCCGAGCGGCGCCAGCGTCCGGCGACGATCGCGGGCGCGCGCGCTCCCTCCCTCCTCCCCTTGCCGGAGGCTTTGGTTGCTGCGGCGCATCCCCTTGGGTCGGCGCCGCCGGCCCGCGCAACCGAAAAACCGTGCCTCCCGGCCGTCGTTATCGCCTTTGAAATTGACAGCGCAACGCCGATTCTCTCCGACGAGGCGCAAAAGCAGCTCACGCCGCTCCTGGCATGGCTGAACGATAAGCCGCGGGCGCGGCTCTCGGTCGAAGGCCACGGCGACGCCAAGGGCGAGGAGAGCCACAACGTGCTGCAGGGCTATCGGCGCGCCCAAGCCGCCGCCGCATGGGCGGAGAGCCTCGGTGCGCCGAAGCAGAGGGTCACGGCGCGGGCCGCGGGGCCTGGACCGCAGACAGATCCTGCGCCTGCGGTCGCCGAGGATCGCGTCGCGCTCATCGCGGTCGAAGGAGTCGAAGCCTGCGAGGCCGCGCCCATAAAGTGAGCGCGCCGGAGCGGCATCCCGCGAGGCGCAACCTCGACCGGCCGAGTTGGAATTCCCCCGTCATAAGATGCTAATGTAGCGCCTGCGGCAGAAGTGATCGTCCCGCCGCCAGGGAACAACCGCTATGACGGACGCGACCTTCGAGCCGCCTTCGCAGCCTTCAGAGGAGGCCGACCCCGCCGAGGCGCAGGTTGCGCCCCCGATTAATGAGCACTGGACGCAGCTCCTTCGCGCCCGGCTCGCGGCGGCGCTGCCCGAGCGCACGCGACTGAGCCGTCTCGCCTTCTCCGTCACGATCCCTGTCTTCTGCTGGGTGTTCTACACGACCTCCTCGGGCATGATCGACATCATGCGCCGCGACGGCGACGATTATGTCGGTCTCCTTGGCACCTTCATCGGCGCCTCGGCGGTGCTCGTGATGCTCACCGCGACCTCATGGTCGCTCGGGGCCGATCTCGGCGCTCTGATCGCCCGCCGCCAATTTTTGGGCGAGCGCATCGTGCTGAAGACCTTCATCACGCTTGGAGTTTATCTCTTCGTCTTCTCGATTTCCGCCTTCTTCTCCTTCACCTACTACTACAACAACATCTTCCGCCTTTCCTCGCGAAAGATCGTCGGCGAGCTGCAGCCTATGGAGCTCGCCGCCGACGTGCTGCTGCCGGCCGGCAAGATGATCGCGCAAAATTACGACGCGCGAACCGAGCGGCTGTTCGCCTTGGGTCCGGTTCGCGCGCATCTTGAAGCGATGGACGCCATCGCTTCGGCCGCGAGCGGCGCCGCCGGTCCGCGCCTGCGCGACAATCTGCGCAAGGCCGAAGAGGAGGGGCAACGCGTGGCCGCCGCCGCCGCGCGCAAGAACGCCGAGGACCTGCAGCAAGCGCAGGCGATCGGCCGCGAGATCGCCGACGCGCGCCAGAAGATCGCCGCGCTCGAGCAGACCATCGCCGGCCTCGAGCCCATCATCAAATCGAAGCAGGACGAGGCCGCCGCCGCCGCGCTGACGCTTCGCCAGGAGGAGCAGCTCGCAACCGACGCTGCGAAGGGGCTCGACAATCTCGGCGCGGCCTGCGGCCCCAATTGCGCTGCGCATCGCGCCAAGGCGACCGCGGCCAAGAAACGCCTCGACGCGCTTCGAGACACGCTCGCCGCGCCGACGAACGAGCGGGTGACGGCGATACGCCAGCGCGACGCGCTTGAAGCGCAGTTGCTCACGCTGCGCCAGCAGGAGGAGAGCGCGCTCGCCCGCAGCGCCGCAGCGCCCGCCGCACCCTCCGAGGCGCCGATGGATCTGGCCGCGACGCTGCGCGCGCTCGCCAAGGCGCGCGACGACATCCGCGCCAATCCGACGCTTTCGACCTTCCGCGCGGCCAAGCCGACCTGCCAACTGCTGCTTGCCGCCGAACGCCAGTCGAACCTCGCGCCGGCGCAAGTTCCCGCCGACTTTTCCTGCGATCCCGACGCCGACGAGATGCGCGCGATCTTCGCCGAACGCGACAGCGTGATCGCGGGCCGCGCCGCGTTCGAGATTAAATGCTCGCTCGACGGCGAGCTGCGCGACGAGCTGCAAGCGATCTCGCTGCGGATCCGCAATGCGTCCGAGAGCGACAAGTCGGCGGCGGCGACCGGCGTCGCCGAGGGGAAGAAGCTCGTCGACGCCTGTGTCGTGGCCGGCAAGGCGGCAGGCCTTGCTGAGGCCGACGTGCAGACGTTGCTGAAGCGCAGCGATGTGTTCCTGCGGGGACACAGCATGGAGCGCAACCGCTTCGAGCTCGCGCGCGAGGCTTTTTTGAGTCTGACGCCCGACGCCACGATGGCGATCGGCGTCGCCGTGGCGCAGGACGCCTTCATGCTGGTCATGAAGCTCCTGTCCGAGCTCATGAAGCGCGAGGTCAAGGTCAAGGAGCGCCGGCCGCTGCCCTCGTTCATGGATCTGACAGACACTGAGGAAGACGACTGCGACACCCGCATCGTGAAGACGCTGCTGCGCTGCGCGAAGCCTTTTCATGGCGGCACGAGCTCCTTCGACGCGCGCGCGGCGGAACGGGATTTGCCTGAGACTGTGACGGACAATCTCAACGGCCTGTTGAACCGGCTGGTGCGCCACGGCATCGCCTATGTCGACCGCAAGGGCGTCTATGTCATGGACGATGAAAGCCTGATCGAGGCCGAGACGCGGCTCGAAGCGCTGCTGAAACGGCAGCGGGTGCGAATGTCCACCGTTGGCGCGCTGGGCGGAAGTCGAGCCGGCGCTCTATGGGGCGGTGAGCCGCCGGACGGCGCCGGCCCGCGGCGCACACGCGGTTTCGGCGGGTTGGAGCGCTATCTCTCGCCGCGGTTTTTGCCTCCGACCGAGCCGCTTTCGGACGGCGCGCGGACGATCGCGCTCTTCGGCGGCTGAGCGGGGTTAAGGCGCTGTCCAAAAATTACGCGAGCAATGAGGCGCGTCAGCTCGCGCTAATGAATTGGCGATAGAACTCATCGGATTGAAGCCCCCGTCGACAGGGGGCCAGCGCAAGAAATGCAGCAATTGCTTCCAGACAAAGCCTTGGCAAAGACTCCTGCTCCCGGTCGAGCCTCCGCGATTGCCAAATCCCTGAGCCTTATCTTATGGTGGATCATGTTCGGCAGAATTGCTTACAGCGCTGCAGCCGTCGCGACGCGCCTGGGCGCGGCGGCGTTGGACCTCGTCTTTCCGCCCGGCTGCCTCGCTTGCCGCAAAGCGACGGCCGGCCAGGGCGGACTTTGCGCGGCTTGCTGGAACGACATGAGCTTCATTGAGCGTCCCTTTTGCGAAAGGCTGGGCGCGCCGTTCGGCCGCGAGCTCGGCGGCGCAGGGATGATCTCGCCGCAGGCGGCGGCCAATCCGCCAGTTTTCTCGCGCGCCAGGGCCGTCGCGCCCTATGAGAGCGAGATCGCCCGCGCACTCGTCAATCGGCTCAAGCATTACGATCGGATGGAACTCGCCGGAGCGATGGGACGGTGGATGGCCCGCGCCGGCGCCGAGCTTCTGCGCGACGCCGACCTCGTCGTGCCGACGCCGCTGCATCGGCTGCGGCTTGCGGCGCGCCGCTTCAACCAATCGGCTGCGCTCGGCGCGGCGATCTCGCGCGAGAGCGGCGTGCCCATCGAGACGCTGGCGCTGGAGCGCGTCAAGCCGACCGCGCCGCAGGTTGGGCTCACTCGCGCCCAACGCGCCGCCAATCTCGCGGGCGCCTTTCGCGTCGATGAGACGCGCGCGGGCGTTTTCGCCGAGGCCCATGTCGTTCTCGTCGACGACGTGCTAACGACGGGCGCGACCGCCAACGCCGCGGCGCGCGCGCTCCTCAAAGCCGGCGCCGCGCGCGTCGATCTCTTGGTGTTCGCGCGCGCCGCGCTGGGCGCCGAGCTCTCGTCATAGGGGAAGCTACGGATTTGCGAATGGCCAAGGTCGTGATCTACACTACCGCTTCTTGTCCTTATTGCGTCGCGGCGAAGCGCCTGCTTGCTAAGAAGCATGTCGATTTCCAGGAGATCAAGGTGGATGGCGATCCAGCGGGCCGAGCCGGAATGACCAAGCTCGCGGGCGGACGCACGAGCGTGCCGCAGATTTTCATCGACGAACGCCACGTCGGCGGCTGCGACGAGCTTTACGATCTCGATCGGGCGGGCGAGCTCGACCCGCTGCTCGCGCTCGGAGAGGCGCAGGCGTGATCCGCTATTCTCTAATTTGCGCCCGGGCGCATGAGTTCGACGCCTGGTTCCGCGACATCGCAAACTTCGACGACCAGGCGGCGATGGGCGCGTTGAGCTGCCCCTACTGCAACTCGACCGAAGTTCAAAAGGGCGTCATGGCTCCCCATGTCGCGCGCTCCGGGCGATCGACGCAAGGCGGCGACGGCGCCGAGCAGAAGGCGCCCACGGCGGAGGCGAGTTCTGCGACCCTGCCCGCGCCGCCGGACCCGCATCGCGAGCTGCGCGAAAAAGTCCGGGACTTTCGCGAAAAGATCCTGGAGTCGACTGAGGACGTCGGCGAGCGCTTCCCTGAGGAGGCGCGCAAGATTCAGGACGGCGACGCGCCGCGTCGCGCCATTCGCGGCAAAGCCAGCCTCGCCGAAGCCAAGGCGCTGCTCGAGGAAGGCGTCGCCGTGCTGCCGCTGCCGGGCGAAGGACATTAGGCGTCGCGGGGCTTAGGAGGAGCGCTGCGCAACCAAAGAGCCGTAAGTGCGAACTTCGTTCCACAGGACGTGAAATATTTGCGAGACGCATTCTGCTGCGACCAGCGGCGGGAATCCGATTCGCGGCGAGCGCCGTCGCAAGGATGACCGGCTAGGAACCTTACGGGAAGAGCCTTTGGTCCCACTTGAGCGGCAAGGGCGCTGAAGCGGAAATCCTCACAATATCGGCGTCACGGCCAGCTTCACTTTGGCGGGGTTCGCTACTCTTTGGGCCGCTCTTGAGCGGCGCCTGAGATACAGGAAGGTGAAGCAGGTTCAGGCAAGGATCAAAGAACTAGAAACGCGTCTGGACTCAAAGCGGTCGACTTCTGGTCTAACGCCGAAGGGCAAGACAGATCCCAAGGACAAGACATGATGAATGCCGACGCAATCATAACATCTCTAGCAATCGTGCTGGCGCTCATAATATTTGGGGCCATGGCAATTAAAGTGGCCGTTCGGTCTGCGTTAAAGCAGCTAGGCGAAACAATACAGGTGGATGCGGAATCTGAGGCTGGTATTACTACATAATACCGCGCTACTGCCAACCTCTCCCCTGGCGCGAAAAGGATTGGCCAGCGCGAGTGGGGCGATTATGAGACCCGCTCAAAGCCGAGTGGGAGAATATCGCGCTCCCGCCCCGTGCTCCCGCGCACAGCGCCCTTCTGTGCGTGGCCGTAAATTTGCACCATCGGCAACGGGTTCGGCCTGCGCCGGGCCGCAGATGGGGCAATCCATGACCGCTTTCATCACACTGTTCGTCAATGCGTCCGAGAACCGGATCATTCTCGCCGACGACATGACGAACGAGAGCTTCAGCATTCCCGCCGGCGGCGACGACAATCCGCGCTGGCAGGTCCGCGCGCGCCCTCAGGCGATCCGACGGGCGGGCCAGGCGGGCGCAGACTGGATCTGGCGCGACGGCGCCCATAACATCATGATCCTTCGCGCGGGCCGGAGAAGCCCCGAAGTGCTTGCAAGACTGCGCGGCGCCGGCGTTTGCGGCTTGCAGCTGAACTGCGACGATCTCGGCGAGCTCAGCGCCGTCCAGAGCGCGAACGCCCAAGCCAGCGCGGCGGAGCTCGCGTTTTGAAGCGCCGACGCCTATCAAGCCGCATTGCGCTCTTGATGCGATTTTGATGTAAGAACAGGGCGAGACCCCGAAAAGCAGGCGCCGCCCGATGACCTTGATGCTGACCAGCGTTCTCTCCAGCGCCGAGGCGATGCTCGCCCTGGAGCGCGGCGCCGACATCATCGACTGCAAGGACCCCTCCCGCGGCGCTCTCGGCGCGCTGCCCATGGACGAGATCGAAGCGATCGTCACGGCGGTCGACGGGCGCCGCCCCGTCAGCGCCGTGGTCGAACTGCCGCATGATTCGGCGCACGCGCACAGCGCGATTGGCGCGGTCGCCGAGACGGGCGTCGACTACGTCAAATTTGCGCTGCCGATGACGCCCGACGCGCGCGAGGTGGTCGCGGGCCTGGCGCCACTCGCCGCGAAAGTCCGGCTCGTGCCGGTTCTCTTCGCGGATCTCGACCCCGATTTTGATCTTTTGGGCGATCTCTCCGCCGCGGGCTTCCACGGCGCCATGCTCGACACTGCGCATAAGGGCCGCGGGCGGCTGCTCGACTGCATGCGGCTCGACGCGCTCGCGCAGTTCGTGCGCGCCTGCCGCGCCAAGAAGCTCGTTTCCGGCCTCGCGGGCTCGCTCGAGGCGCCCGACGTGCCGCGGCTTCTCGTGCTCAACCCCGACGTTTTGGGCTTTCGCGGCGCGCTCTGCGACGGCGGCGAGCGCCGCTCCACAATCGACGCCGACGCCGTCACGCTGATCCGCGATCTGATCCGGCAGGCGCTCGCGCCGGGCGAGCGCGAGGAGGAGATCGACCACGTCTTCGTGCGCGACCTCGTGCTGCCGGTCGAGATCGGCGCCTACGCCTTCGAGCACGGCCATGCGCAACGCGTGCGCTTCAACATCGACGTCGAGGTCTTGCGCGTCAGCGGGCCCGACGACATGCGCATGGTGTTCTCTTATGACGTGATCATGGACGCGATAAAGATCATCCTGGCCGCGGGGCATATCGAGCTCGTCGAGACTATCGCCGAGCGCCTGGCGGAGAGCGTGCTGCTGCATGAACGCGCGCGGGCGGTGAGCATCGAGATCGCCAAGCTGGACGTGGCGCCGCCCGCCTCGGTCGGCGTCAGCATCCGCCGCGAGCGCGCAGCCGTTCTCGCCGCGCCGCTGCCCGCCAATGTAGCGCTGTGACCGCGCTCGTCGTCAAGATCGGCGGAAGTCTCTGGCGCTCGCCGCAGCTGGGCGATTGGATCGCGGCGCTGCGGCGCTTTCCGGGGCCCATGATTGTCGTTCCCGGCGGAGGCCCTTTCGCCGACGCCGTGCGCACGGTGCAGAAAGTCATGGGCTTTTCCGACGCCGCCGCCCATGAAATGGCGCTGCTCGCCATGGAGCAATATGGGCTGGCGCTGGCGGACATGTTCGAGGCGCTGCTGCTCTCGTCGACGTCCGGCGCGCGGCCCGGCGACATCCGCATCTGGCGCCCTTCCGCCGCGCGGGCGGCATTGGATATTCCGGCAAGCTGGGAAGCGACCTCGGATAGTCTCGCCGCCTGGCTCGCGAGATCTAGTGGCGCGAGCAGGCTCTTGCTGATCAAGAGCATCGATTTGGACGCGGACGGCGGTCCGCCTGACCTTTTCGATCCCTGCTTCCCCAAATTTGCGGCGGGACTGGAAGTTTTTGTCGCTGGACCGAGCAACCTCGATCGGGCGGCGGAAGTCTTCGCCGGCGGCGACGTTGTCGGCGCGCGTCTCAGTCTCGGTCGCGCCTGAGGCGCCGGGAATCGGCGGTCGCCCCGCATTCCCACTGCCGACAGCCGGCCTAAATAAATCCGCTCGCGATGTTCACCGTGAGCCCGATGATCGCGAGATTATAGAAGAACGACAGCGTGCCGTGAACCGCCGTCAGCACACGCATGCCCCGGGAGGCCGTGGAGACGTCCGCCGTTTGCGACGCGAGGCCGATCACAAAGGCGTAATAAAGGAAATCGACGTAATCCGGCGCCTCGCCGCCCGGAAAGACGAGGCCGCCGCGCTCGTCGGGCTTCTTGTCGGGACGCCCGAGCGCCTCGTCGTAATATTCATGCGCATAATGGAAGGCGAAGGTCAGGTGCATGAACATCCAGCTGTCGACGACGGTCAGGACCGTCAGCCCGAGATGCAGCGCCTTTGGCCAGCCTTCCATGCTCTTCACCGGGCCAAGCTCCAGCACAATCGCGCCCATGGAGGCGCAGGCGACGCAGACGGCGAGCAGAAGGATCGTCGTGCGGCCCTCGTCGACATATTGCGCGCGGCGCCTCACGGCGTTGTGGTCAGCGCCGGCGATGAGCGGCGCCGAAGCCGCGAGATAGCTGAGCACCGCGATGTTCCAGGCGATGAGCGCGCGCGTCGCCACTCGCATGTGCGCGGGCAGAGCCACGCCGATGACGACGCCGAGCAGCGCACAGATGAAGAGGCGCGGGCGCGCGCGCATGACCCGGAACGGCTTGAGCAACGGGGACCGAGATCGACGCCTTACGTTTAGCCCTTCCTGCGTCATCGCGTCGCCCGCCGCTTATTTGTTGCGCAGCGCGACGAAGCGCGCGGCTTCCTGAAGGATCGCGGCCTCGTCGCCGAAGCGCTCCAGCGCGCCGACCGCCTCCTCGACCAGCGCGTCACGGCGCGACTTAGCGCCCTTAAGCCCCAAAAGGCCGACGAGCGTGGCCTTGCCGCGTTCGGCGTCCTTGCCGGCGCGCTTGCCGAGCGCCGCCGTGTCGCCCTCGGCGTCGAGAATGTCGTCAGCGATCTGGAAGGCCGCGCCGAGCGCGGCGCCGTAGCGCGACAGCGCCGCCGCCTCCTCCGGCGCCGCCTGCGCCAGTATGGCGCCGGCGTCCACGGCGAAGCGCAGCAGCGCGCCCGTCTTCATCGCCTGCAGCGTCAAGATCTCCGGCTGCGTCAGCGGCGCCGCCGCGGTCTCGGCGGCCAGATCGAGCGCCTGTCCGCCGACCATGCCCCCCAAGCCCGAGGCGCGCGCGAGCGCCAGCGTGAGCGCGGCGCGCGCCAGCGGGCTCTCGTGCGTCGCGGGATCTGCGATCACGTCGAAGGCGTAGGTCAGCAGGCCGTCGCCGGCGAGGATCGCCGTCGCCTCGTCGAAAGCCTTGTGAGTGGTCGGACGCCCGCGGCGCAGGTCGTCATCGTCCATGGCCGGCAGGTCGTCATGAGCGAGCGAATAGCAATGCACCATCTCGAGCGCGCAGCCGACGCGCAGCGGACCCTCGCCGGAAAGCCCGAACAGCCGCGCGGATTCCAGCACGAGAAACGGCCGCAGCCGCTTGCCGCCGCCGAGCGTGGCGTAGCGCATGGCGGCCAGCAGCCGCTCGGGCCGGGCGATCTCTCCAGGGAGAGCCGCCGCGCCGAGGAGCTTGTCGAGCGCAGCTTCCGTCGCTGCGGCGGCGTCTTCGAGCCGACGGGAAAATTCCGCTTCGCTGGCGGCGTTCATCAAAGGGCCTCGCGTCATGGGTGGAGCTGTCGTGGCGATTGCCTAGCAAATTGGCCGCAGGCGCAAAAGCCGCAACGCTTCAGCCTACCGCCCGATGCGCTTTAGGCTTTTCTTCGGCGGCAGGTCGGCGGAAAGGCTGTCTGGCCGCGCCGCGCCACGCGCCAGCTGCGCGCCGAGCGTCAAGGCGCGGGCCTCGGTCACGCGCAGCGCGCAATAGCCCACGTCCTCCTCCTTCGCATAGCCGCGGCAGATGTCCTCGCGGCGCGCCGAAAAGCCGACCTGCACCTGCACCAAATAGTTCCGCATCGGGCGGTCCTTCTGGTATTTGGCGATGAGGCTCCTGAAATCGGCGCGCACGGTTTTCTCGACCCGCGCGCGCAGGCCGAGCATTTCCTTGGCTCTCTTGGTGTCGAAGTCGCTTTCGCCCCAGAGCCCGCGTGGATCGGAGCGGCAGTCGGCGGCCTTGATCTCGCAAGCGCCGCCCTCATTGGTCACGAGCACCGCGCCGTCGAGAACCGAAAAGAAAAAGGGACAGGCCGGGAAATCGGCCTGATAACGGTGCAGGCCGGAATCGTCCTCGCGCGGCTCGAGCTTCATCGGCATGCCGGAGACCTCGACGCGGCAGCTTTCGCCGGAGCGGGCGATGCTGTCCCCCATGAGCGTCAGGCGGGAGATCTGCAGCTTGCCGTCGGCGCGCCGCAATTCGAGACTGCTGCGGGAGCCGTCGAGCTTGAGCTCCTTTCCGATCACGCCATCTTCGCTCGGGGGCTTGGGCGCGACAGCGGGTCCGGCCGCAGCTTCATCTTCGCCAGAAGCCGCGCTGCGCTTCTTCAGCCTCGGCTTGGCCGCTTCACCCGGCGTAACGACTGCCCCTTCCTCGGTGGGCGCCGCGGCGCCCGGCAGCGCGAGCTGTGCAAAAGCTTGCGACGGCGCAAGGCAGGAGACCGGCGCCGCCCAAAGACATGTGCCAATGAGTAAGCGACGAAGCGACATCTCGACAGCCAAACCGGGCGCACAGCCCAAACGAGGAGCCCTTAAGGCCTAGCGCGGCGACAGAACCATGATCATCTGCCGGCCTTCCATCGAGGGCTCCAGCTCGACCTTGGCGATCGCGGCCGTCTCGGCCTTGACGCGGGTCATGAGGCGATAGCCCAAGTCCTGATGCGTGATTTCCCGCCCGCGGAAGCGCAGGGTCACCTTGACCTTGTCGCCCTCCTCGAAGAAGCGGCGGGCCGCCTTCATCTTGGTGTCGTAGTCGTGATCGTCGATTCCCGGACGCAGCTTGATCTCCTTGACCTCGACGATCTTTTGCTTCTTACGGGCCTCGGCGGCGCGCTTTTGCTCCAGGAAGCGATGGCGCCCGTAATTCAAGATCTTGCAGACAGGCGGCTCGGCGTTCGGGTCCATCTCGACCAGATCCAGCCCGGCGGCGTCCGCAAGCTCCAGGGCCTGGAGCACGGGCACGATGCCGTGGTTCTTGCCTTCTTCATCGATCAGCCGCACTTCCCGCGCGCGAATCTCCTTGTTGATCCTGAGCCCCTCTTTCTGAGGGGCCGCAGTGCTCTTCATCGGACGGCGAATGGATGTTCTCCTTGCTCAAATGGCCGTCAATCTACGGCCGAAACGGCAGCGCTCGCCCCGGCGAACTGCCGAGGCTCAGCGCGCCTCTGGCGCTGAAGATTCTCACGATTGCCCGGCATGTCAACTCCGCAATCGCGCTACGGCGCTGAAATTCGCGCGACTGTGGCGCCGATCCCACAGATTTCGCTCGAGGGACCAAAGGGAGCAAAGAAGCGTCTTCCGCCCTCGTCCTTAGAAAGCCCCCGGTTCCAACGGCTTCGAAGGTGATCAGGCGAAAATCGGATGTGGATCCGATCGACTGGCGCGCGTCGCGCCGCGTCGAACTCAGACCGGCAAGAGGGCGGCGCCGGCGCCGCTCTCGACCCGGAACAGCTGATTCCCGCCGAGAGCGCCGGCCGCGCGCCTCCGCGCCACCCTAACATTGCTGCGGCGCCGCTGTTGAACTTGCTTGGTTTTATGCCTCGTCGCGGTCCGCCTTGGCGCAGGTCGCCAATTACGCTAAACGACGCCCGCCCCGCGCAGCCCAAGGACCGCAAAATGTTTCCCAAGCCCGTCGCCGAATTGAAGCCCAACACGCTCGCCTATGAGCAGACCCCGCTCGTCAAGGCCACCGGCTTTCGCGAATACGACGCCCGCTGGCTGTTCGAGAAGGAGCTCAACCTCATGGGCGTGCAGGCGCTCGGCTTCGGCCTCGGCACGCTGCTCCACGAGATGGGCGTGCCGCTGGAGCTCGCGACCGGCCACGACTACCGCTCCTACTCGGCCTCGATCAAGCTTGCGCTCGTCTCGGGCCTCATGGGCGCCGGCGTGCACGTGCACGACATCGGCCTCGCGCTTTCGCCCATGGCCTACTTCGCGCAGTTCGAGCTCGATCTGCCCGCCGTCGCCATGGTCACCGCGTCGCACAACGACAACGGCTGGACCGGCGTCAAGATGGGCGCGCAACGCCCGGTGACCTTCGGCCCCGACGAGATGTCGCGGCTTAAGGACATCGTGCTCTCCGGCAAATATCGCGAGGTCGGCGGCGGCTCCTACCGCTACGTCGAGAACTTCGGCGAGCGCTACCTCGACGATCTGGTCAAGAGCGTGCATCTTACGCGCAAGCACAAGGTTGTCGCCGCTTGCGGCAACGGCACGGCCGGCGCCTTCGCGCCCAAGCTCTTGGAGCGCGTCGGCTGCGAGGTGATCCCGCTCGACATCGAGCTCGACTACACATTCCCGCGCTACAATCCCAATCCCGAAGACCTGCACATGCTGCACGCCATGGCCGACAAGGTGCGCGAGACCGGCGCCGACGTCGGGCTCGGCTTCGACGGCGACGGCGACCGTTGCGGCGTCGTCGACAACGAGGGCGACGAGATCTTCGCCGACAAGATCGGCGTCATGCTGGCGCGCGATCTCGCCAAGCTCCATCCGAACGCGAAATTCGTCGTCGACGTGAAGTCGACCGGGCTCTACGCCACCGACCCCGAGCTGATCCACCTCGGCGCCACCGCCGACTACTGGAAGACCGGCCACTCCTACATCAAGCGCCGCGTCACCGATCTCAAGGCGCTGGCCGGCTTCGAGAAGTCGGGGCATTTCTTCTTCAACGCGCCGGTCGGCCGCGGCTATGACGACGGC
>DASPSI010000145.1:0-24604 GCA_035624015.1 Methylocystis sp. | reverse complement strand
CGCGCCGGTCGCGCGCCGCAAGCGCCTCATCATGATCAACTGGCTCCAGGACGTCTATCCGGAGACGGCGCTAAACCTCGGCGTGCGCGGGCTCGCGCCGGCGGCGCCTTTCCTCGTCGCCGCGCGCAACGCCAGCCTGCGCACGGCGGCTCGCAACGTCGCCATCGGCGAGGTCATGGCGCGGCGGCTCGAGTCTTTTGGTCTCGCGCGCGACCAGATCTCCATCATCCCGAACTGGGCCGACGACGAAGCGATCACCCCCTCGCCTACGGAGGGCAACCCGCTGCGCGCCGCTTGGGGCCTCGAGGGCAGGTTCGTCGTCGGCTACTCCGGCAATCTCGGACGCGCCCATGAATACGATACGCTGCTCGACGCTGCGGATCGCCTGCGCGGGGCGCGCGACATCGTTTTCCTGTTCGTCGGCGCCGGCAATCTGACGGCGCGACTGAAGGCGGAGGTCGAGCGGAGGGGCTTGAGCGCAAGCTTTCACTTTCGCCCCTACCAGGATCGCGAGGCCTTGCCGCGAGCTCTCGCCGTTCCCAACGCGCACTGGATTTCCCTGGCGCCGGCGATGGAGGGGCTGATCGTGCCGAGCAAATTTTATGGCGTCGCCGCCGCGGGGCGCCCGACGATCGCCGTCGGCGACCCGCAAGGAGAAATCGCGCAAATCGTGGCGCGTCACGATTGCGGCGTCGCCATCGCCTCGAGCGACGGAGCGGGCCTCGCCAAGACCATCCTGGACCTGCGCGGCGACCCTGCTCGCCTCGAGGAAATGGGCCGCAACGCCCGAGCCCTGCTCGAGGCGGCCTTCACCAAACGACACGCCCTGCAGCGATGGGAAGCCTTGTTGCGCGACGTCGCCACGGATTGAGCGTCAAAAGCCGCAAGCGTCCTTCGGCCCCGATCCGCGCGCTCGGAAGGCGGCAAGGAAAAGACGCCGGCCGCGCTCTCCCGCAAGAGAGACGGAAGTCGGCGGAGAATTCGAAATCTCGCGATACGGAAAGCGGACGCGCTCGTTCCTTCGCAGGGGCGGCCCCGGCGAGGGCGGCCCGCAAATTCGCCACGCTCTCGCCGCCGCCCCTTCCTTTGCGGCGCGCGATCCCCCATATGTCGGCGGCGCGGGGCGCGAGCCTTAAGCGCAAGTTCGGCCCGGCGCGCCTCGCCCGCGCGGGCGCTCTTCAACGAAAGAGGACCACCATGCGCATGTTTGGGATCGCCGCCGCGCTGCTGTCGCTTCTCGCCGTCGCCGGCCCCGCCCGCGCCGACGGCCCGGATTTGATCTTCCGTCAATCGACCGACTTCAAGCTGCTGACGCCCAACGACAAGCTCGCGACCTATGCCGTGGACGACCCCGTCGTCGACGGCGTGGCCTGCTATTTCACGGCGCATGAGAAGGGCGGCGTCTCCGGCATGCTCGGCCTCGCCGAGAACACCTCCGACGTGTCGCTGTCCTGCCGGCAATGGGGGCCGATCAAGTTCAAGGAAAAATTCTCGCAGGGCGACCGCGTGTTCAGCGAGAAGCGGTCGCTGTTCTTCAAGCGGATGCAGATCGTGCGTGGCTGCGACGCCAAGCGCAACACGCTGGTCTACATGGTCTATTCCGACAAGCTCGTCGAGGGCAGCCCGGAGAACTCGACCTCGGCCTTTCCGATCATGCCCTGGGGCGGAGCTGAGGCCGTCCGCTGCGCCGACTACGTCAAGTAACGCTATGGCGCGCGAGACACGCGCCCTCCTCGGAGCGCGGGCGTCCCGCCTGCATTCGTCTTACCGAAGCGCTAGTCGGCGCAGCTCACCATGGCTGCGCCGGCGGGCGCCGCGGGCTTCGACGCGCCGAGCGATATGGCGCCGGTGACATCGTCGGCGGCGCCGAAAGCCAGCGCCCGGGCGTGGCCATGCGCCTCGCACCAGCTGTCGGCGACGATCTGGCCGCACTCGCGCCTTTGCGCGATGCAATCGGCGAGGCCGTAGCCCTCCGCATCGCTGAGCACATAGACCGCATGCGGCGGCTGCGCGGGCGCCGCCGCCCCCTCGCCGTGATAGGCCGCGGCGAGCGCGGCGCCGGCGGCGAGCGGCAGGAGAAAGCGGGCCCAGGGCGCCTGTTCGAATCGCGAGAGCTGAAGCAGCATGACGGCGTCTTTCATCAACATGCAGTCCGTAGCGCCCTTGTGTAAGGCCTTGAGGTTAATTAAGGCTTGACCCGACATCGTTAAAGGAAAGCGTCATGCCGATCCGGCTGTACAACACACTTAGCCGCAATAAGGACGAGTTTAAGGCGATCGACGACAAAAATGTGCGGCTTTATGTCTGCGGTCCGACGGTCTGGAACTACGCGCATATCGGCAATGCGCGGCCGATCATCGTGTTCGACGTGCTCTATCGCCTGCTGCGCTATGTGTACGGGCCTGACCACGTGCGCTATGTGCGCAACATCACCGACGTCGACGACAAGATCAACGCCCGCGCGGCCGAACTCGGCATTTCGATCCGCGAGCTGACCGAAGAGACGAACGCGGTCTTTCAGGCCGATGTCGCGGCGCTGGGCTGCCTGCCGCCAAGCGAGCAGCCGCGCGCGACCGAGCATATCGAGGCGATGATCGAGATGATCTCGCGGCTCATCGCCGCGGGCCACGCCTATGGCGCGGACGGGCATGTCCTGTTCGACGTGCCGTCGATGCCGGATTACGGCCGTCTCTCGCGCCGCTCGCTCGACGAGATGCTCGCCGGCGCGCGCGTGGACGTCGCGCCCTACAAGCGCGGCGAGATGGATTTTGTGTTGTGGAAGCCCTCGAAGCCCGGCGAGCCGGCTTGGGAGAGCCCGTGGGGGCCGGGGCGCCCCGGCTGGCATATTGAATGCTCGGCGATGAGCTGGAAGCATCTCGGAGAAGTGTTCGACATCCACGGCGGCGGCATCGACCTCGTCTTTCCCCATCACGAGAACGAGATCGCGCAGACCCGCTGCGCCTTCGGCCACGACGTGATGGCGAATGTGTGGATGCACAACGGATTTTTGCAGGTCGCGGGCGAGAAAATGTCCAAGAGCCTGGGGAATTTCGTGACGATCCATGAGCTGCTGAACACGGAGAAGTTTGGCGGACGCAAGTGGCCGGGCGAGGTGCTGCGGCTCGCGATGCTGCGGACGCATTATCGGCAGCCGATCGATTTTACCGTGAAGGCGCTGGAGGAGGCGGAGATCGCGCTCCGAAAGTGGGGCGCTCGATTCAACAAGCTCGAATTGGCCCCCGGCGAAGGATTTGGCGCTGGATTTGGTGCCGGTTCAGGCGACGGATCAGGATGGGGTTATGGGGGAGGCGTCGCGCGTTTTAATGACGTGTTGAGCGCCCTGAAGGACGATCTGAACACGCCCTTCGCGTTGACTTTGATTCATGAGATCGACGAGGCCAGCGAGCTCGATCAAGCTCTGCAAATAATTGGGATTGATTTGAAGAATTATGCGCAGTGGATTGAAAACGAAAAACAGAATGCTGTAGACTCTCCTTCGGTCGTCAAACTGATCTCCGCTCGCAACGCCGCCCGCGCGGCCAAGAACTGGGCGGAGTCCGACCGCATCCGCGACAAACTCGCGGCGATGGGCGTCGCGCTCAAGGACAACAAGGACGGCACGACGAGCTGGGAGGTCAAGCGGAGCTAGGAAAGTCGGGCGCCTCCTTCTCCCGCTTGCGGGAGAAGGAGGCGCCCTTGCTTCACAGACTCGCGAATATGGAAGTTTTCGCATTATCGCACGCAAGGGCTCTGCCGGCGGGCTTCCCTCAACCGCGGGAGAGGGGTACAAATAGAGCCAGCTGTCAATTCTGCTGCGTCACGAATTGCCTGCAGCGGGAGAAGCGTCATTGCGAGCGAAGCGAAGCAATCCAGGGCCAAGGACGCAACCTTTGCCGACAATAGCGCCCAGAGCCGGTGTTCGAAGCGCCGGCGGTCGCCGGTGAGGCCCTGGATTGCTTCGCTTCGCTCGCAATGACGCGTCCCGCGACTTCGCTCACTTCGTGACGCCCTGACACTAACGTCAATGCGCCGCGAGTTCCTGCTCTCCAAATGACCCTCTCTCTCGCCGTCGCCCTCACCCAGGCCCTTCTGCGCCGGCCCTCCGTCACGCCCGCAGATGCAGGCGCGCTCGGCGTGATCGAGGCCGCGCTGAAAGACGGGGGCTTCGAGACGCATCGCGTAGCCTTCCACGAGCCCGGCACGCCAGACATCGACAATCTCTTCGCGAAGATCGGCTCCGGCCGCCCGCATCTCGCCTTCGCCGGCCACAGCGACGTGGTGCCGCCGGGCGATCTCGCGCGCTGGCGCTTCGATCCCTTTTCGGGCGAGATCGCCGAGGGAAGGATCTTCGGCCGCGGCGCCTCGGACATGAAGGGCGCGATCGCCGCCTTCATCGCCGCCGCGGCGGCTTATGTGCGCGACCACGGAGCGCCGAGGGGCGCAATCTCGCTCCTCATCACTGGCGACGAGGAGGGGCCTTCGATCAACGGCACGGCGAAGCTCCTCGACTGGGCGAAGGAGCGCGGCGAGGTCTTCGATCACTGCATCGTCGGCGAGCCGAGCTGCGTCGAGCGGCTCGGCGACATGATGAAGATCGGGCGCCGCGGCTCGCTTAACGCGGAGCTTGCCGTCTTCGGCAGGCAAGGCCATGTCGCCTACCCTGAGCGCGCGAAAAACCCGGCGCCGATCGTCGCCCGCATCGTCTCGGCGCTCTCGCAGCATGAGTTCGACCAAGGCACAGAGCATTTCTCGCCGACGCATCTGGAGTTCAGCTCGATCGATATCGGCAACCCCGCGGTCAATGTCATTCCGGGCCAAGCGCGGGCGCGGTTCAACATCCGCTTCAATGATCTATGGACTCCCGAACACCTCGCCGAGGAGGCGCGCAGAGTCGCCCTTGAGGCCGCCCGAGGCGAGAAGATCGAGATCGATTTCGCGCCCTGCAACGCGCGCGCCTTTCTCACGAAGCCCGGCGCGTTTAGCGCGCTCGTCGGGCGCGCCGTGGAGGACGTGACCGGCGTTTCGCCGAAGCTCTCGACCAGCGGCGGCACGTCGGACGCGCGCTTCATCACGCGCGACTGCGAGGTCCTGGAGTTTGGCCTGACCAATGAGACGATCCACGCGGTCAACGAAAACGCCGCGCTTGCCGACATTGAAGCTTTGACGCAAATTTACGCGCGCGTGCTCAAAGCCTACTTCGAGGCGCCATGACCGACATTCATTCGCCGAGCGAAAAAATCCGCGTCGAGACGGAGGACGCCATAGCGCGCGTGCTGATCGACAATGCGCAGCGGCGCAACGCCTTCGATTTCGCGATGTGGCGGGCGCTGCCGCAGATTTTGGCGCAGATCGAGGCGCGCGACGATATCCGCGTCGTGGTTTTGGGCTCGACCCCGGGCCTCCCCTTCTGCTCCGGCGCCGACATTTCCGAATTTGCGAGCTTGCGCGCGACTTCGGGCGGCGGGCGCGTCTATGAGGCCGCCAATCTCGAAGCCTTCGACGCGCTCGCGAAGCTCTCGAAGCCGACGGTCGCGGCGATGACGGGGTATTGCATGGGCGGCGGCATGGGGCTGGCCTGCGCCTGCGATTTGCGCATCGCCACGGAGGGAACCCTGTTCGGCATTCCGGCAGGACGGCTCGGGATCGGCTATCCGCCGGCGGCGATGCCCTATGTGGTCGTCGCCGCCGGCCAGCAGACGGCGCTGGAGCTGTTCTTCACCGGCCGCCGCCTCGACGCGCAGGAGGCTTTTTCGCGAGGCTTTCTCGCACGGTTGCTGCCAAAGGAGGGATTCGACGCCGACGTCGCGGAACTCGCAAAGATAATCGCCGCGCAAGCGCCGCTGACGCTGCGCGCGGCGAAAGCCGCAATCCGCAACGCGATCGGCGCGCCGCACGCGCCGAGCCTCGGGGAATGCGAGGCGCTGGCCAGGGTCTGTTTCGATAGCGCCGATTTCGCCGAGGGGCGCATGGCGTTTTTAGAGAAGCGGGAGCCGAAGTTTGTCGGGCGGTAAGGACTGCGCGACAGCGCACATCGCGTGCGGCAAAGAGATTTGGTCCGTCATTGCTTCGCTTCGCTCGCAACGACGGCCGCCAATCTGTAAAGATACACGTTAAGGCCGTTGGAGAACCCTAATGTCCCGCGCTCTCGCTATCATTATCTCAATCGCCGCGCCCTGCGCCGCCGCTCTGGCGCAAAGCTTCGACTGCAAGAAGGCCGGAACGCCGGTCGAGCGGTTCATCTGCGCCGACAAGGAGCTCAGTCAGCTTGATCTCGACCTTTCTGAGAGAATGGGCGTCTCGCTTAACGCCTCGCTCGCCGAGCGCGAAAAGCTTCTTGGCGAAGAGCGCCGCTGGGTCGCCGAGCGCGACAAGAAATGTCCGATCCCGAAAAGCGGCCCGCAGCAGACGGCGCTCGGCTGCCTTGCGACCGAATATCGCGCCCGCATCAGAGCGCTCGACGAGCTCCTCCAGCATCAGACTGCAGAGCGCCCTGCTGACAAAGAGCTGTGCCAAGGCTTCCTCGAGAGATATCAGGCTGCGCTCGTCCCGGACCCCAAAGGAGAGAAAGCCGACGACTCGCCGTTCCAGCTCCTGGCCAAGACGCAAAACAGCGGCGTCGTCGCGGGACCTGAGAGCGACGACGTCAGCGAGCCGAAGCCCGCCTCGCTCGACGCCTGGGCGCGCCGGCAGAAGCCGCCGTTCAAATTCTCGCCCCAGGTGATCGTCGCCATCGGCAAGCTCGAAGCCAGCTCGCTCTCCATCTCGCGGGCGCCCCGAACTTCCTTCTACTCGGCGAGCACGATCCAAGGCACGGCGCAATGTCTTTCGGACACTTCTTTCGAGGTGCGTGATGGCGTCGCTCAGCGCGCCGCCGATCCGCCTTGGAACGCCCGCGATCCAAGCAAGGGAGACATCGACACGGACGTCTGTGGCGGCTTCGAGCGCTCCTTCGCCGAAATCGACGGACGCATCGTTGGAATTCAGATCGAGCAGGATTCCTTTCATCCGAGCCTGTCGCGCACCGTCTCGATCGTGAAGTGGGACAGGGATTTCTTCGGCGCCGCGTGCCGGATCGATCTCGCTTTCGAGCCGCGCTTCGCCCGCATGGGCGACGACGAGGCGCCGGACGATGAGGTCAAATGCGACAGTCCGGCCTGCCGCGCTCTGGTTCCGCAGGCGCTGGCGCTCGTCGAAGCCGTGCAGCGCAATCCCAAGGAAGCCCGCAAGGCGGCGCTCGCCAAGCTCAGCGAGCCGCAGCGAGCAAAATTCCACGAGCTGGAGAAGCTTCAGCCGGCGCCTGATCTCGGCGATCCGATCAAGCAGGACGAAGAACTTGATCCCAACACGCTGCTCGACAATGACCCGCTGCTGGTTCCGCTGGTCCACAATGCTGAGGTCTATCTCGCCCGCATCGGCCATCGCACCTTGGGCTGGCGAACCTATCCCGACTGGAGCGTCTCTCTCGCCGTGCGCGACAAGAACGCTCTGAAATCCGCGGGATGGATCGGAGTCGGAATGTCGCGCGGCAAGCTGCGCAAGGCGAGCGTGCGGTGATTGCGCCATGGCCCCGCGAAGCTTCATCGAATCCTGTCGGCGGCGTCAGGGACGCGAGACCAGTAGCGCGGCTATGAAGTCGACAAATCGGGCGGCGTTCGCAACCGCATCGTTCGCGTCGGCCATCGTGACGTCGGCGCCAGGGCCGACTCCGTAATCGCCGACTTCCTTATAAAGATACGCCTTCGCCAGCAACTTCGGGAAAGACCTGTCGATTGCTGGCGTTTCTTTCGCCAAGCGCGCGAATTCGGCTCTTACGCCTGAGTGCGTTTTCGCGACCTTACCTGTGCTTTCGACGATGAAAGCCTCTGCGGCGTGGAACATGGCGTAGTAGGCGCAGCGCGCGGCAACCCTCGCAACTCCTATCGCTGCGATCTTTTTAGCGTCTTCGAAATCGGTGCGGGCCTTGTCGAGATAATCGGCGGCTTCCGGTTTCACAGATCGATGCCTTCACGGCGAAGCTCACCCATCAGTCCCGTCGGCTCCAGATAACTCCCGGCCTTGAGCGGCAAGGCGTTGATGACGGCTCCGGTGTCATAAAGAATATCGGTTTCGATTTCAGCGATGCGATCTGCTTCCTGCCCTAAGCTTTCAAGGTCTTTCAGGAACACAGCTACGTCGTAATCGGAGTCCGGACGCGCATCGCCCCGCGCGCGCGAGCCGAACAAGACGACACGTTCGAGTCGCGGTCCGTAAACTTCGCCGAGCGCCGCGCGCAAACGGCTCATGATCGGATCAAGCGCTTTTGCCATGCGATAAACATAGCATATGGCTTAAGCTTTTGGAATCAGTCCGCGCGACGAGAAGCTCTCAAGCGGCCAGCGCCGCAAGCACGCGCGCCCACGATCGCGCGCCTTTGTGGAAGGAGGTCAGCGAATATTTCTCGTTTGGCGAATGAATGCGGTCATCCTCCAGCGCGAAACCGATCATCAGCGCGTCCATGCCGAGGTCCTTCTTGAAGGCGCCGACGATCGGGATCGAGCCGCCGCAGCCGATCAGCGCCGCCGGCACGCCCCACTCCTCAGCCAACGCCCGCGCCGCCCGCTTCACCGGCTCCGAACCGAAGGGCAGGGAGAGCGCGCCCGACGCGCCATGCGCGGTGAACTCGGCCTTTACGTCCTTCGGCAGCCGCGCAGCGACAAAAGCGCGGAAGCTCTCCACGATCTTCTTGGGATTTTGCGCGCCGACGAGGCGGAAAGAGAATTTGGCGCCCGCTTTCGACGGCAGCACTGTCTTCGAGCCCGCGCCGGCATAGCCGCCATAGACGCCGTTCACGTCGCAGGTCGGGCGCGCCCAGATCTGCTCCATGACCGAGCGCCCGGCCTCGCCGCCGACCTCGGTCAGCCCGAGGCTCAGCAGGAACGCCATCTGATCGAAGTCGAGCCCGCGCCACTGCTCGGCGATGTCCTCCGGCAGCTCCGCGACGCCCTCGTAGAAGCCCGGCAGCGCGACCCTCCCGCTCTCATCATGCAGATCGGCGATGATCTTCGAGATCACATGGATCGGGTTGACCACGGGACCGCCGAACATGCCCGAGTGCAGATCGTGGGTCGGGCCGGTCAGCACGACCTCCTCTTGCACGAGCCCGCGCAGCATGACCGTGATCGCTGGCGTCCTCGCGTTCCACATGCCGGTGTCGCAGACGAGCGCCAGCGCCGGGGCGGACAGCTCGTCGCGATATCTGACGAGAAACTCCGGCAGCGAAGGCGAGCCCGTCTCCTCTTCGCCCTCGAAGAGAAAAGTGATCTCGCAGGGCAGGCCGCCGTTTCCGGCATAGGCGCGGCAAGCCTCGATGAAGGTCAAAAGCTGGCCCTTGTCGTCGGAGGCGCCGCGGGCGACGATCTCGGGCGACTCCCTACCCTGTTGGATATGCGGCTCGAACGGCCCGGTCTTCCATAGCTCCAAAGGATCCGCGGGCTGGACGTCGTAATGACCATAGAACAGCACATGCGGCGCGTCCTTGCGCTTGGCCTTGGCGTGGCCGACGACGATTGGATGGCCGGTCGTTAGCCGCGACTCCGCCTCAAAGCCGAGCCCGCGCAGCTCATCGACGAGCCAGTCGGCGCCGCGCTGGCAGTCCTTGGCGTGGGCCGGATCGGTCGAGACGGACGGAATGCGCAGGAATTCGATCAGCCGCGCCTCGGCGGCGTCGGCGTTTTTGTCGATGTCGGCGAGAACGGCGTCGAGCGGCATGGAAAAGCTCCCCTTTTGCGTCGTCATAATGCAGTCCGGCGCGAATCCGCAACGCCCTTGCCGCACTTCACCCCTCATGTTAGGGCCGCTCCTTCCAAAATCGAGCCAAGCGAGCAGCCCCATGATCCCGCGTTACTCCCGCAAAGCGATGACCGACATCTGGGAGCCGCAGACCCGCTTCAAAATCTGGTTCGAGATCGAGGCCCACGCCTGCGACGCGCTCGCCGAGCTCGGCGTCATCCCGAAGGAAAGTGCGGAGGCGATCTGGGACAAGGCCGGGAACGTCACTTTCAATATCGACCGCATCGACGAGATCGAGCGCGTGACGAAGCACGACGTCATCGCCTTTTTGACACACCTTGGGCAGTTCATCGGCGCGGACTCGCGCTTCGTGCATCAGGGCATGACGAGTTCGGACGTGCTCGACACCTGCCTCTCAGTGCAGCTCTCACGCGCCGCCGATCTCCTCATCGCCGATGTGGACGCGCTGCTTGTCGCGATCAAGAAGCGGGCATACGAGCACAAATACACGCCGACGATCGGCCGCTCGCATGGCATTCACGCCGAGCCCACAACCTTCGGCCTGAAGCTCGCGCAGGCTTATGCCGAGTTCTCGCGCGCAAGAGAGCGCCTGGCCGCAGCGAAGAAGGAAGTCGCGGTCTGCGCGATCTCGGGCGCGGTGGGCACTTTCGCCAATGTCGATCCGCGCGTCGAGGAGCATGTCGCCAGCAAGATGGAGCTTGCGGTCGAGCCGGTCTCGACGCAGGTCATCCCGCGCGACCGCCACGCCGCCTTCTTCTCGACGCTCGCGGTCGTGGCGTCCAGCGTCGAGCGGCTCGCGATCGAGATCCGCCATCTCCAGCGCACCGAGGTGCTCGAGGCCGAGGAGTTCTTCTCCGAAGGCCAAAAGGGCTCTTCGGCCATGCCGCATAAGCGCAATCCGGTCCTGAGCGAGAACCTGACCGGCCTCGCGCGTCTCGTGCGCGGCATGGCGATTCCGGCGCTCGAAAATGTGGCTCTTTGGCACGAGCGCGACATCTCGCATTCTTCCGTCGAGCGTATGATTGGCCCCGACGCCACGGTGACGTTGGATTTCGCGCTCTCAAGACTCACGGGCGTCGTCGAGAATCTGCTGATCTACCCCGAGAATATGCAGAAGAACCTTGATCTGCTGGGCGGCCTCGTGCACTCGCAGCGCGTGCTTCTGGCGCTCACGCAAAAGGGCGTCTCGCGCGAGGACGCCTATGCGCTGGTGCAGCGGAACGCCATGCCGGTCTGGCGTGGCGAGGGCGAGTTTCGCGCCCTACTCGGCGCCGATAAGGATGTGAGTGCGAAACTCTCACCGCAGGAGATCGACGAGCTGTTCGACCTCTCCTATCATTTCAAGCATGTGGATACGATCTTCAGGCGGGTGTTCGGCGAGTAGGCCTCCCCGACGTGCGATAAATCTCGCCGGACGACCGCCGCCCTCCACCGGGCGCGAAGGACGTCAGTAAGACGACAGATTGTTGGCCACGTCGCCAAAGGTCAGCTTGACGCGGCTGCCGACGCTTTTCATCGCCGCGATCGCCGCGATCGCAATCAGCGAGGCCACCAGCGCATACTCGATGGCCGTCGCCCCGCATTCGTCGCGCCAAAATGCTTTAGCCAATTTCCGCATCAGACCCTCTGCCGTTCGCCAGGCGCCATGCCGAGCGCGCCCCCGTCACTGTTTACAGTACAGGCCTATAGGAGGTGGTTAATCAATCTCCCTCCCGGCCTATAACGTAAGCTAAGCTAAAAAATATGTTTCTGAATTGTGTCAGGCCTATGGTGGATCGGCCCGAAAAAGCGGCGAGCCCCACCGCCATGAATCGCCGGCCCCGTCGGTGCTCCGCAGCTTTGCGAGGGGATCGTGGCGGCGGCGCCGCGCTCACGGGGAAAATCTTTATAAGCCGCTGACCTCGCTGGCAGGAGTGGAGGGACTCGAACCCCCAACCCCCGGTTTTGGAGACCGGTGCTCTAGCCGATTGAGCTACACTCCTGCAAAGGCTCAAAAAAGAGCCTGCAGCCACAGGCGACGCGCTCTCCTTGCCGCAACGACGCGCAAGATGCAAGAGCCCTATATTTTTATCATGGCGCGCCCCGCTTTGCGCCGCGCCCCCCGCGGGCTATAGCTCCCTCCCATGCCAGCGCCCACCAACCGCAAGCCTTGTCAGCCGAAGGATTCGCCGCAGGAGCCGTTCAAGCGCGCCGTCGCCGGCGCCATGCGCGCCATGGCGAAATCACCCAAGCTCGAGGTGACCTTCTCCCCCGACCGCCCCTCCCTGAGCGCCGGCGAGGAGGGGCATCGCGCGCGCCTGCCCGAGCCCGCCCGGAAGTTGACATTAAAAGAGGCGACGATCCTGCGCGGCGTCGCCGACTCGCTGTCGCTGCGCCTCGCCTGCCACGACGACGCCGTACATCGGCGCCTCGCTCCCGCAACAGCCGAGGGCCAGGCAATCTTCGACGCTTTAGAGCAGACCCGCGTCGAATGCGTCGGGGCCAAGCGCATGTCTGGCGTCGCCGGCAATCTCGCAGCCATGCTCGACGACCGTTACGCCCGCAGCAAATCCGACGCGATCGGGATCCGCGAGGACGCGCCCCTTTCGGACGCGCTGGCGCTCATCGCCCGCGAGCGCCTCACCGGCCTCGCCCCGCCCCTCCATGGCAGGAAAATCGTCGAGCTTTGGCGCGACTTCATCGAAGAGCGCGGCGCCGACGATCTCGACAGGCTCGGCGATGCGCTGCTCGACCAGCGCCGTTTCGGGCAGATCGTGCGCCATCTGCTGGGGCAATTGCAGTTGTCGGGCCCTGACCGGGAAGTTAGAGACGAGCCAGAGGCCGAGCCGCAAGACGAGCCGCGGGACCAGGACCGCAGCGACGCCGGGGAGAAGGAGAAGAGCGAGGCGCAGAACGTTTCCGAAAGCCAGACGGCGACGGCCTTCGAGGAGGCCCCGCTCGAAGGCGAGGCGGAAGCGGACGAGGCCCCCTACGGCGAGACGCTCAGAGAGTCGGACGAAGGCGCGCTCGACGACGAGGCGGCGCAGCGGCGCCACAACATCTCCGGCGGCGACCGCTCCGGCGCGGATTACGCCGCGTTCACGACGAAGTTCGATGAGATCGTGCGCGCCGAGGAGCTGTGCGACGCCGAAGAGCTGGAGCGCCTGCGCTCCTATCTCGACAAGCAGCTGCTGCATCTTTCGAGCGTCGTCGGGCGCCTCGCCAACCGCCTACAGCGGCGCCTCATGGCGCAGCAGAGCCGCTCCTGGGAATTCGACCTCGAAGAAGGCATGCTCGACCCGGCGAAGCTCAGCCGCGTCATCGTCGACCCGCAGCAGCCCCTCTCGTTCAAGCAGGAGAAAGACACGGACTTCCGCGACACGGTGGTCACGCTCCTCATTGATAATTCCGGCTCGATGCGGGGGCGTCCGATCACGGTGGCGGCGACCTGCGCCGACATTCTTGCGCGCACGCTCGAGCGTTGCGGCGTCAAGGTCGAGATATTGGGCTTCACCACCCGCGCCTGGAAGGGCGGGCAATCGCGCGAGGCTTGGCTCGCCGCCGGCAAGCCCGCTTCGCCCGGGCGGCTCAACGACATCCGCCACATCATCTACAAGGCGGCTGACGCGCCCTGGCGGCGCGCGCGGCGTAACCTCGGACTCATGATGCGCGAGGGGCTGCTCAAGGAGAACATCGACGGCGAGGCGCTTGACTGGGCGCATCGTCGGCTGCTGGCGCGATCCGAGCAACGCCGCATCCTGATGATGATCTCCGATGGGGCCCCTGTCGACGATTCGACGCTTTCGGCCAACCCCGGAAACTATCTGGAGCGGCATCTGCGCCAAGTCATCTTCGAGATCGAGACCAGATCGCCCGTGGAGCTCATCGCGATCGGCATCGGCCATGACGTGACGCGTTACTACCGCCGCGCGGTGACGATCGTCGACGCCGAGGAGCTCGGCGGCGCCATGACTGAGAAGCTCGCCGAGCTCTTCAGCGAGACCTCGGGCGAGCCGAAGCGGCGCCGGCGAGTGGCGACGGCTTAGGCGCCGAAAAAATTTATTCGCTTTAACGGCATTCGCATGGGAACCGTTGCGACGCCTTAAGCATTTATGGCTAGCCTGAGTGAAATGGAGCCTGCGTGCGACGTGCTGGGGGAAGGCCTGGCTGGAGGGTAGCGTAATGTTGTTCGCGATTACCGAAAAGGACGGCTGCGCGACGCCAAAGATGAGCGCGCGAACGGTCGTTTGCGTCGCGGCGATCTGCGTTTTGGCGGCGACCCCGTTGATGGTCTCGTTTTCGCTGACGCTGTGGGGCGGCTGAGGCCGCTCTTTCGTTTCAGTCGCAATCGCGGCGTCCCAAGGGCGCCGCGTTTCCGTGCGCGACCGCCTGCCCATCCGACGGGGCGCGGGTCTCAGATCACGTAGCTGAAGGCGTCGTACGCCAGCTCGCTCAGCAGCTGGTCCATGTCGCGTGCGGGCTCCGCGCAGCCGGCGGGGCCGAGGATCTTCGCGGGCACGCCCGCCATGGTGACATTGCGCGGCGTATCCCGCAGCACAACCGAGCCCGCCGCGATGCGCGTGCAGGAGCCGATCCGGATGTTGCCCAAAATCTTCGCTCCGGCGCCGATCAGGACGCCGCGCTCCACCTTGGGGTGGCGGTCGCCGGACTCCTTGCCGCTACCCCCTAGCGTGACATTCTGCAGGATCGAGACGTCGTCCTCGACGACCGCCGTCTCGCCGACGACGAGCCCCGTCGCGTGATCCAGGAAGATGCCGCTGCCGAAGCGCGCGGCGGGATGGATGTCGGTCTGGAACACCTCAGAGCTGCGGCTCTGCAGATAGAGCGCGAAATCCATGCGGCCCCTCCCCCACAGCCAGTGCGCCAGCCGGTGGCCGCAGATCGCGTGAAACCCCTTGAAATAGAGGAAGGGATCGATGAGACGCCCGCAGGCTGGATCGCGCTCGACGACGGCGGTGAGATCGGCGCGAAAAGCCTCGACGATCGCGGGGTCGGCCTCCAGCGCCTCGTGAAAGGCGTCGGCGATCATCTGCGCCGGCAGCGCCGGCGCGCCCAGCCGCGCCGAGACGCGCCGCACCATGGCCTCGGCGAAGCTCGCGCAATTGAGGATCCCGCCGACGAGCAAAGGCGTCATCGAGGGCTCGAGCGCAAGCGCTGCGCTCGCCTCCTCGCGCATGTGCCGCCAGAGCGCGTCGCTCGCGCAGATCGCCCGCAGCTCGGCTCGCGCCTCAGCGTCGGCGGCATTCGCGCGCCGCTCAAGACTTTGCGATTGGCTCTGCGTCACGAACGCCTCTCCTTCTCCTTCGCGATCCGCGCTCTCTGACTTGGCGCGCCTACGAGGAATTTCACGCTAGCGCGGATTTTAGGCCTTGGCTCGCGGAATTTGAAGGCCGGCGCGTCGCTTGCTTCATGGAAAACTTGGGCGCGCGGGCGATTTATGCGAACATCGCGCCAGTCTCCGCGCCACCACGGAAGCAACATGGCCATTGACGAGATCATCGAGAACTTCCAACTCCTCGACGAGTGGGACGACCGTTACCGTTACCTGATCGAGCTCGGGCGCACGCTGGAGCCGCTGCCGAGAGACGCTTACACCGACGCCAACAAGGTGCGCGGCTGCGCGAGCCAGGTCTGGCTCGAAACCAAGGTCGAGCAGGACAAGGACGGCGCCAAGCGGCTGCTGTTTCGCGGCGACAGCGACGCGCATATCGTGCGCGGGCTCGTGGCGCTCGTGCTCGCGCTCTATTCGGGACGCCGCGCCACGGAGATCATCCAGACCGACGCGCAGCCGCTGTTCGCCGAGCTCGGTCTCGCGCAGCATCTGACGCCTCAGCGTGCAAACGGGCTGAGATCCATGGTCGAGCGCATCAAAACCGAGGCGCGCCGCGCCGAGAGTGGTTGACGAAGAGCGCCGGCCGCATTTCACTGACCAAAGCGTCGACTTAACGCGAAAGGCGGGCGTTTCGCGACTGAGCCCTTTTCAGTCTGTTCGCGATTGCTTAAAGTTTGTGTCAGCCTCGGGTCCGGCGTCGTCGGAGCGACGCGCGCGAGGCGATCGTCAGGGCCAGCGTGATGTCTTTGGAGCGGATTCTTTTCTATCTGACCGGCGCGTTCGTCCTCGCCTGCGTCGGGGTGGCCATGCTGCTGGTGGGACCGCCGGAACCAGAGAGCCAGGTCGCCGCGCCGCCGCCGGCTGCGGTCGCCGCCGCGCCCGAGCAAACGCCGGCCACGGCGGAGCAGCCGATAAAGAACCCGGAAGCCGCGCCGCCGACGCCGGCGCCGGTCGCCGCAGCAAAGGCCGGCCCGCAGCAAAGGCTCGACGCAATGGTCGCCGCCGCGCCGGAATACGATCTCTTCTTCAAGCGGCTGCGGGAGAATTTTCCCGCCGAACATGCGGCGACGCTCGATGAGCTGAACGCCCCCTCAGGCGATCGGGAGACGATCGACCAGCTCGTTTCCGAGGCGGTGCGCAACTTGCGGCGGGCGCGCGGCGTCGAGGCCGCCCACGCGGAGCCGGCGGCGCTCGCGAAAGTCTTCGAGGCGCAGGCCGCGGTCCTGCGCGCTATCGCCGAGCGCGACGCGAAACTCTGCGTCGCCTTTCTCTATGGCGGCGCGGATCTCGGCGATTTCTCGCGGTTTGCAGCGACGCGGCGATCTCTCGTCGCAGACATGGCGCTCGCCGGTCTCGACGCCATTGTCAACGGCAAGGCGAAGCAAGTCGAGCGCGCGAAGCCAACCGACGACGACTTCAAAACACTCGAGGCGGCGCTCGCGGCGCGCGGGCTAGGCCCGGAGATGATCGGCGCACTGCTCGACGGCAGAATGCCGGACCCGCCGCCGGAGGACCAGCGCATGTGCGCCGCGGGTCAGACCTATCTCGACACGCTCAAGGCGCTGCCCGCCGAGCCGCGGCAGCGCATCTACGGTCTTGCAATCGAGCTGATGGCGCGGTCTTAAGCGGCAGAGCAAATTTCGTTGGCAGTCGGCAATGGGCGGTCGGCAGTGGAATGTAGGGCGAATGCCGGCAGCCGATTCCGTGTAATTCGGTTGCTTCGCGGCGCCGCCTAAGGCGCTGAATCGACCGCCTCGCAGCGCGGCGTCAGCCGCGGCCCGGGCCAGTCGCCATAACGCCAGGGGGTCAGCGCAGAAGCGTTGACGGGCAGACGCTGCGCCGGCGGATCGAAACCGTCAGCGCCGCCGGGTCGGCATCGGCAGATGCGGGCGAAGGCCATCCAGCCGCCGGCCCAGAGGCCGTGACGAGCGATCGCCTCGTCGGCGTATTGCGAGCAGGTCGGCGCGTAGCGGCACCAGCGCCCGGCAAAGGCCGAGAAGCTGATGCGATAGGCGAAGATCAGTCCCCGCGCGGCGAGCGCGGGCAAGTTGTGGATCACGGGCGACTCCCTCAGACGAGGCGGCCGCCATTCTATCTCAAAATCGGAACGACGACTCCAGCAATCCGAAGGCGCCGCCTTCGCCGAACCTGCCGCGCGCATAGCCGCCGGCGACACCGATGTGGAACGCGCCGATTTGGCCGAAGGTCATATGCATGCCGAGCTTGGCGTCCTCGTCCAGCCGCAGGCCATGGATGATCGCGAAAGGGCCAAGATAGAGGTTGCCTGACGGCAGCCCAGGGAGGGACAGGTCGTCAAACAGCGCGAGGCCGAGCTTGCCTTCGACCAGCGCTCGGCGGGCGGCGTCCGCGGTCAACCCTCTCGCATAGGCCATGGTCCAGCCCGTCGGCGCGAAGTCGATCTCCCAGCCGCCTTTCCATGTCGAACGCCCGAGGCCCCAATCCGCGCGGTCTTGGCGGCGGAAGAAGTCATAGGCCGCGCCGGCGCCGATCCACGCTGGCGCCCGCCCGCCGATGAAAAAATACTGCCATTCCAGAGGCTCAGTCCCGCCGAATTGTCGCCGGAGCGCGGAGTCGAGATTTTCCGTGGCGATGAAGGGATGGTCTGCGAGGTCCGGGAGGCCCGCGTCCTCCAAATCCAGGAAAGAGAAGATTCTATGAAGGCGCGCCGAGCTGCTCGGAGCGTTGAAAGCGGGACCGGTCCCCCGATCTTCAGTCACGCCGCGGACGGTAAAGATCGGCTTCGGCGGCGGGGTGGCGTCGGTGCTTGAGCGGTTCGCCGTTTTTGCCTGGGGACCGGCTTGGGGCGGCAGCGTCGGCCGCAGAGCGACCGCGTCGTCAATCGGGGCGGCAAGGCTCGCCGCGCTGACGGCGAACGTCGACAGGCTCAACAAAAGCCTTCGCATCGGAACGACCCACTCGGATAACGCGACGCCGACAAACGCTACGGGTTCTCTGAACCTGGGCGGGAAGGTAGCGCGTTAATGTAAAGGAGCGGCTAATGCGAAAGCGAAACGGCTTGGGGCATTCAGAAAGGCGTTACAACCCGTGTCCTGGCGATAAAAAGCAAAGGCAGAGCTTCTCGGCTGCTTCGCGGCGCGCCGAACCTTGTCCGTCTCGGCTCACTTGGGAAGAAGCGACGTGCGATTAGCGCTCATCAGCTATTCGGATATTCACAGGGTTGGATACGATTCCGCGCCCGACGCAACGCCGCTCGCCCTACTCCGTCTCCATCTTGCAGCTCGCCGCCGCCACCAGCCCCTTCGCAGCGTCGGCGTCCGAGGACCGTTGCGCCAGCGCCCGGATCAGCGCGAAGCCCTTCGTCGAGGGCGAGACCACGCGCACCTCCGGCGCCGCCGCGCCCTCTTCGTCTTCGGCCTCGAGCTCCTCGATCTGGCGCGCGTCGCCGACCACGATCTCGACCACGCCCTTGATCGCCGCGCGGTCGCTTAAGGCGTGAAACACCGCGCCCGAGGGCTCGTGCAGCGACACGCCCACGAAATCGTCGCCATTGACCGGCGCGCGCACCCGCAAGATCCCCTTCGAGAGATCGAACAAGCACACGCCTTCAGCTGTCGCCGGATCCTCGAAGGGAAGCAGCTGCTCGCCGGGCGCGACTTGCGGTAGCAGCAGCACACCGTTCTTGTTGACCTCGAGGTCGGCCTCGGCTTGCCGCAATCGGCCAAAAGCGTCGCGCGGCGCGACCACCGGCATCAGCAACACCGAGACGAGATGCACGGTCAGCGCGAGCAGCACGGCCGCCGCCGCCCAAGGCAGACTGTCGTAAAGTCGATCTTTGAGCGTCATGCGCAGCTCAGCTTGACGATCTGCAAGAAATGCGCGGGGTCGAGCCGCATCGCGGCGGCGTCGAGCGCCGAGTCATAGAGGCGGAGCGTCACCACAAAGCTGCGCGCGTCGCCCGGCGAGAGCCAGTTCCAGGGCCGCGCTTCGCGCGCCACCGTGATCTCGAAATCGCCGTTCTCCCGCCGCACCACCTCGCTCGAGGCGAAGCCATAGCGCTCCGCGGCGTTGCCGAGTGGCGCGCCGGAGGCGCTCGCGAGGCCGATCGTCCAGAAGCGCGCGGCGGGCGGCGTCCCGAAGATGCGATAGTCGCAACGTCCCTCAAGCGGCGCGCCGAACGAGTCGGACTGTGCGACGAAAACGAGACCCTCGCTGCGCCCGAGCGGCGCGATCCCGCGGCGCGCAACCGAAGCGCGCGCGTAAGGGTCGATCTCGTCGCCGCCAAGATTGGGCCAGGCCTTCCAGGGACCGACGGAAATCTCGCCGAAGCCATAGCCGGCGCGCAGGCTCGCAGAGGTCATCAGAAAGCCCAGGGCGAGGCCGATCGTCATCGCCGCCGCGGCGCGAAAATACTTGTCGAAGGGATCGCGCAGCAGCGCGACCTTGCGCGGCGTCCGCCAGAAGATTGCGCTCATTCGACGACGCGCCCGCTTCCCGGCGCGCCGGCGGCGCTGCGCGCGCGGCTCTCCGGGGGCGCCGCGGAGGCGCCCGAGTTCTTGCTAGCCGTAGGCGGGGGCGCGGCGGATCCGCCCCCAAGCGTCTCGATTTTCGTGCGGATCGCGCCGAGCGCCTCGACCGCCCCTTTCGAGAGCGTGGCGGGCCGCTGCGGCGCGCCGAGCTCCAGCGTCTTCACCGGCGCAGCCTCAGTGGCCAGCGCTTGCTCCTGCGGCTCGAGCGCCATGCCGACGATATGCTTGATCGGCAAGCCCTGATGCGCATAGGCCATGATGTCGTGCCAAGTTCGCGCCGGCAGGCTGCCGCCAGTCATGTTGTTCATCTCCGCGCCGTCGTCGTTGCCGTACCAGACGCAGCCGCCCATAGTGCCAGAGTAGCCGCAGAACCAAGCGTCCTTGAAGCCGTTGGTCGTGCCGGTCTTGCCGATGACGTCGATGCCGGGGCCGAGCTGCGCGCTTCTTGCCGTGCCTTCCTCGACGACCTTCCGCATCATCGAGCCGAGCTCCACGACCTTGTCGAACGGCGCGGCCTGCTCCTGCTTCGGCGCGTCGCGATCGTGGCGGTAAAGCACGTCGCCGTGGCGATTGGTGATCTCGACCGCGGCGTAGGGCGTCGTCCTCTTTCCGCCGTTGACGAAAGCGGCATAGGCGGCGGAATGCTCGATGACGCTCACCTCGTCGGCGCCGATCGGCAGCGACGGCGTGTCCTCGAGCGGCGCGGTGATGCCGAGCTTGCGCGCAGTCTCGACGATCTTGGCGCGCCCGAGTTTCGGATTGCCGTTTCCGATGGCGATCGAGAGCTTCACCGCCACTGTGTTTAGCGAGCGCGCCAGCGCGTTCGCGAGCGGCAAAGATCCCGCGTAGCGGCCGCCGAAATTGTGCGGACACCAGTTGCCGATGCACACGGGCGAGTCGACGACAATCGTCGTCGGCTTGAACTTTCCGGTCATCAGCGCGGTAAGGTACACGTAAGGCTTGAACGAGGAGCCTGGCTGGCGCAGCGCGTCAGTCGCGCGGTTGAACTGGCTCGCGCCGTAATCGCGGCCGCCGACGATGGCGCGGACGGCGCCGTCCGGCTCCATGATGACCATGGCGCTCTGCTTGACATGGTAGCTGCGGCCTTCCTCGCGCAGCTTTTGCTCGATCACCGAGTCGGCCTGCTTCTGAATGTTGGAGTCGAGCGCGAGCCGCACGTTCAGCACGCGATCCTCGCCGAGCTTGCCGGCGTTGGCGAGCTTTTGCACCTCATTGTGGGCCCAGTCCAGATACCAGTCCGGAGTCGAATCCTCCTTATGCGCCACCGGCGTCGCCGGATTGCGCTGCGCCGGGAGAATTTGGCTTGCGTTCATGAAGCCGGCGTCGACGAGATTGTGCAGCACGTCGTTCGCGCGCGCACGGGCGGCGGGCAGGTTCACGTGCGGGGCGTATTTCGTCGGGGCCTTGAACAGGCCCGCGAGCATCGCGGCCTCGGCGAGCGAGACGTCGCGCACCGACTTGCCGAAGTAGAACTCCGCCGCCGCCTGGATGCCGAAGGCGCCGCCGCCCATGTAGACTCGGTCGAGATAGAGCCGCAAGATCTCGCGCTTGCTCAAATTGTGCTCGAGCCACAGCGCGAGGAAGGCCTCGTTGATCTTGCGCGTGAAGGTGCGCTCGTTGGAGAGGAACAGGTTCTTGGCGAGCTGCTGGGTGATGCTCGATCCGCCCTGCACGACGTTGGAGGAGCGCGCGTTGACGGTCAGCGCGCGCGCCGTGCCGATGACGTCGATGCCGAAGTGCTCGTAAAAACGCCGGTCTTCCGTCGCGAGCACTGCCTTGAGCAGATAATCGGGATATTCCTCAAGCGGGACGGCGTCGTCATGCTTGATGCCACGCTGGCCGACCTCGGCACCATAGCGGTCGAAGAAGGTGATGGCGAGGTCAGTGCGCTTGAGCCAGTCGCGCTCGCTCGTCATGCGCATGGCGGGCGCCGCGAGCGCCATGGCGAGGAAACCCGCGCCGACCGCGAGCGTCAGGCCCTCGCAGCAAGCCTCGACCACGAGGCGCGTGACGCCCGAAACCTGGAACCGGCCCATGAACGCGGAAAAACGCTCGTAGTTCTCCCGCGACTTGCGGCCGCCGTCGAACATGCTGGAGTCGATCAGCGCGTCGATCCCCAGCAGAATCCGGGAGATGCGCTTTACGACGCGCGACGATCCAATCCGCTCCCACAAATCCCCGCACTCCCTGGGCCCGCCGGCTCAGACGCCATCTTAGCACTTCTTAAACCATCTTGACGACTGGCGTCCCGGCGCTCATTGCCGTTATGGTTGCCAGCGGCGCGAAGGCCAGAGGAGAATGACGCAAAATCGTGGCGCTTCGGCGCCCTTCTGGGCCAAGCCGCTCGCCGAGCTGACTCGCAAGGAGTGGGAGGCGCTCTGCGACGGGTGCGGGCGCTGCTGCCTGGTCAAGCTCGAGGACGAGGACACGGGCGTGATCCACCACACCAGCGTCGCCTGCAAATTGCTCGATCGGCAAAGCTGCCGCTGCGGTGACTATGCGGCGCGCAAGAAGATCGTCCCGGACTGCGTGCGGCTGACCCTCGCCCGCCTTGCCAAGATCCGCTGGCTGCCGCCCTCCTGCGCTTACCGCTTGCGGCTCGAAGGCAAGGACTTGCCGGACTGGCACCCGCTCAAGAGCGGCGACGCGGAAACCGTGCATCGCGCAGGGGCCTCGGTCCGGGGTCGGGTCGAGGCAGACGAGGGCGAGGTCGACGAGGAGGATTTGCCAGATTTTATTCGGCTGTGGCCGAAGCGCTGGCCCAAGCGCGGCCGGGCGCGGGTTTTGCCGTAAGAGGAAGATGAGCCGGGACGCGAGGCTGATCGGGCTTCGTGGGGGCAGAAATAGACCCGCTGGTTCGCCGAATTGACTACTGCGCGCGGCGCGACTCTCAGCCGCCCGGAATCCTGTGACCGCTTTCTTGAGAATTCTTTGAACAGATGATGGACAAGCGTCAAATCAAAAACCCCGGGCGCTCGCACGTCCGGGGCGAAACTCCACTTCTCCGGCGAAGGATCAGAAATCCATCCCGCCCATGCCGCCGTGCCCGCCGGGCATCCCAGGGGATTCCTTCTTCGGCTGGTCGGTAATGGTGGCTTCCGTCGTCACGATCAGACCGGCGACCGAGGAGGCGTCCTGCAGCGCCGTGCGCACGACCTTGGTCGGGTCGATGATGCCGAGCTTCACGAGATCGCCATACTCGCCCTTCTGCGCGTCGAAGCCGTAGCTGTAGTCCTTGGACTCGAGCAGCTTGCCGACCACGACGGCGCCGTCGCCGCCGGCGTTGTCGACGATCTGCCGCGCCGGAGCCTGAATCGCGCGGCGCACGATCTCGACGCCGGTCTTCTGGTCGCCGTTCGCCGTCGCGACGCTATCGAGCGCCGCAGTGGCGCGCAGCAGCGCCACGCCGCCGCCGGGCGAGACGCCCTCCTCGACCGCCGCGCGGGTCGCGTTCAGCGCGTCGTCGACGCGGTCCTTCTTCTCCTTGACCTCGACCTCGGTCGCGCCGCCGACGCGGATCACCGCGACGCCGCCCGCGAGCTTGGCCAGACGCTCCTGGAGCTTCTCGCGGTCGTAGTCAGAGGTCGTCTCCTTGATCTGCTCCTTGATCTGGTTGACGCGGCCCTCGATGTCCTTCTTCTCGCCGGCGCCGTCGATGATCGTCGTGTTCTCCTTCTCGATCTTGATGCGCTTGGCCTTACCGAGCTGGGCGAGCGTGACGTTCTCGAGCTTGACGCCCAGATCCTCGGCGATCATCTCGCCGCCGGTCAGGATCGCGATGTCCTCGAGCATCGCCTTGCGGCGGTCGCCGAAGCCCGGCGCCTTGACGGCCGCGATCTTCAGACCGCCGCGCAGCTTGTTGACGACGAGCGTCGCGAGCGCCTCGCCCTCAACATCCTCGGCGATGATAAGCAGGGGCTTGCCGGTCTGAACCACGGCCTCGAGGATCGGCAGCAGCGGCTGCAACGTCGACAGCTTCTTCTCGTGGATCAGGATGAAGGGATCCTCGAGCTCGGCGACGAGACGTTCGGCGTTGGTGATGAAGTAGGGAGAGAGATAGCCGCGGTCGAACTGCAGGCCCTCGACGATGACCGTCTCGGTCTCCAGGCTCTTCGCCTCCTCGACCGTGATCACGCCTTCATTGCCGACCTTTTGCACGGCCTTGGCGATCTCCTGGCCGATGAAGCTGTCGCCGTTCGCCGAGATCGTGCCGACCTGGGCGATCTCGTCGTTGGAGGTCACCTTCTTGGAGTTGGTCTTGAGATGCGCGACCACCGCCTCGACGCCGAGATCGATGCCGCGCTTGAGGTCCAACGGGTTGAGGCCGGCCGCGACGGCCTTGGAGCCTTCCCGCGCGATCGCCGCGGCGAGCACGGTCGCGGTGGTGGTGCCGTCACCCGCGAGATCGTTGGTCTTCGATGCGACCTCGCGTACGAGCTGGGCGCCCAGGTTCTCGAACTTGTCGGCGAGTTCGATCTCCTTGGCGACGGTCACGCCGTCCTTGGTGATGCGCGGGGCGCCGAAGGACTTCTCGATCACGACGTTGCGGCCCTTGGGGCCCAACGTGACCTTTACGGCGTTGTTAAGAGTCTCGACGCCGCGCAGGATGCGGTCGCGCGCGTCGGAGGAAAAGCGAATGTCTTTCGCGGCCATGTCGGCACTACTCCGTTAGGGGGAAAGGTTTGCGGTTCTTTATGGAAAAGCTCACTCGACGACGCCGAGGATGTCGCTTTCCTTCATGATGAGCAGGTCTTCGCCGTCGATCTTGACCTCGGTGCCGGACCATTTGCCGAACAGCACGCGGTCGCCGGCCTTGACGTCGAGCGGGACGAGCTTGCCGCTCTCGTCGCGCGCGCCGGGGCCGACCGAGACGATCTTGCCTTCCTGCGGCTTCTCCTTGGCGGTGTCGGGAATGATGATGCCGCCTTTGGTTTTCTCCTCGCCTTCGAGGCGC
>DASPSI010000139.1:0-3911 GCA_035624015.1 Methylocystis sp. | reverse complement strand
GAGGGGTCGCCATGCACGCCGAAACCAGCTCTCTCGCGCTTAGCGCCGAGGCCGCCCCTCCCCTGAAGCCCGAGCCCGCCAAAAGCGACCCGCTGCACGAGGATGTGCGGCTGCTCGGGCGCCTGCTCGGCGAGATCGTGCGCGAGCATGAGGGGATCGAAGCCTTCGAGCGCGTCGAGACGATCCGCCGCCTCTCGGTCGCGGCGAGCCGCAAGGGCGACCTCGACGCCGATCGCAAGCTCGATCAGCTGCTGCGCGGGCTGACCGCGAAGGAGGCGCTAGCGGTGATCCGCGCCTTCAGCTATTTTCTGCATCTCGGCAATATCGCCGAGGACCTTCATCCGCTGCAGCAGCGCGCGCGCGCCGAGGCCGCGGCCGAGAAGATCGGGCCGTTCTCGCAACCAAGCCTGTCGCGCTCCTTCCAGCATCTGCGCAAGGCGGGGATCGGCGCCGGCAAAATCGCCGGCGTGCTTGCGCGCGCGTGGATTTCGCCGGTGCTTACCGCACATCCGACGGAGGTCAGGCGCAAGAGCCTGCTCGACGCCGACCATGCGCTCTTCTCCCTGCTCGCGACGCGGGAGCACCTGCACTCGAGGAAGGCGCTGGCGCAGAACGAGGCGCAGCTGCGCGCCCGCATCTCGCAGCTCTGGCAGACGCAGCTCCTGCGCCATTCCCGCCTCACCGTGCGCGACGAGATCGAGAACACCTTAAGCTATTATCGCACGACCTTCCTGCACGAGATCCCCAAGCTTTACGCCGACATCGAGCAGCGCATCGAGGGGTTGCGCGTGCCGCCGTTCCTGCGCATGGGCGCCTGGGTCGGCGGCGACCGCGACGGCAACCCCAACGTCACCGCAAAATCGCTGGAGACGGCGCTACGCATGCAGGCCGAGGTCGCGCTGCGCTTTTACCTCACCGAGGTTCACATGCTCGGCGGCGAGCTCTCGATTTCCCGCAAATACGCGGGCTGCAGCGCCGCCGTGGAGGAGCTTGCTGAAAAGTCCGGCGACGACAATCCGCACCGGAACGACGAGCCCTATCGCCGCGCGTTGATCGGAGTCTATGCGCGCCTCGCCGCGACGCTCGAGAAGCTCACTGGCGAGGAGGCGCTGCGCCACGCCGTGCAGCCGGGCAATCCCTATCCCAACAGCTGGGTGTTCCTGGCCGATCTCGTGACGATCGACGAATCGCTGCGCACGCACAACAGCGAGGTCATCGCCAATCAGCGGCTGGAGCCGCTGATCCGCGCCGTCGAGGTGTTCGGCTTCCATTTGGCGACCGTCGACCTGCGTCAAAGCTCGGATCGTCATGAGGAGACGCTGGCCGAGCTGTTTCGCGTCGCCCGCGTCGCCGAGAATTATGCGGCGCTGCCGGAAGCCGAGAAGCAGCAGCTGCTGCTGCGCCTGCTCTGCGATCCGCGCCCAGTACGCCTCGTCGGCGTCGACTATTCGGAGGCCATCGAGGATGAGCTCGCGATCTTCGCCAAGGCCGCGAAGATGCGGCGCAAGTTCGGCGACGAATCGATCCGCCACTACATCGTGAGCCACACCGAGACGGTCAGCGACCTTTTGGAGGTGCTGCTGCTGCAAAAGGAGAGCGGCCTGATGCAGGGCACGCTCGATCCGCGCGACGCCGGCGCGGCCTCGGCCGATCTCATCATCGTGCCGCTATTCGAGACGATCGAGGACCTGCGCAACGCCGCGCCGATCATGCGCGATTTCTACGCCCTGCCAGGGATCGCGAAGCTCGTCGCCAATTCCGGCGCGACGCAGGACATCATGCTCGGCTATTCCGACAGCAACAAGGACGGGGGAATATTCACCAGCATCTGGGAGCTTTATCGCGCCTCGACCGCACTGGCGGAATTCTTCGCCTCGAAGCCGAACGTCACTCTGCGGCTGTTCCACGGCCGCGGCGGCACAGTCGGACGCGGTGGCGGCCCGAGCTACGACGCCATTCTGGCCCAGCCGCCGGGAACCGTGAAAGGGCAGATCAGGCTCACCGAGCAGGGCGAGGTGATCGCGGCGAAATACGCCAATGCGCAGATCGGGCGCGTGCAGCTCGAGCTGCTCGTGGCCGCCGTGCTCGAGGCGACGCTTCTTTCCGAGCAGCAAGCACCGCCGCAGGAGTTTCTGGAAGCCGCAGACGAACTCTCGCGCGCCGCCGTGGCCGCATATCGCAACCTCGTGTACGAGACCGACGGCTTCGTCGACTTTTATTTCGGCGCGACGCCGATCGCCGAGATCGCCTCGCTCAACATCGGCTCGCGCCCCGCCTCGCGCAAGCCCTCGCGCCGCATCGAGGATCTGCGCGCGATCCCGTGGAGCTTCTCCTGGGGCCAGGCGCGCGTGGCCTTGCCAGGCTGGTACGGCTTCGGCTCGGCGATCGAGTCGTTCCTGGAGAAGGACCCGGGACGGCTCACGCTTTTGAAGCGCATGAACAAGGACTGGCCGTTCTTTCGGGTGCTGCTTTCGAACATTGAGATGATCCTCTCCAAAGCCGATCTCTCGATCGCGCGCCACTATGCCGAGCTTGCGCCGGATCGCTCGCGCGCCGGCGAGATCTTCGCGCGCATCGAAGCCGAATGTGCGCGGGCCCAGAAGGCGCTGGAGGAGGTCACGGGCGAAAAGCAGCGGCTCGCTGACAATCCCCAGCTTGCGCGCTCGCTGCAGCTGCGCATGCCCTATATCGCGCCGCTAAACTATCTGCAGATCGAGCTGATCCGGCGCTGGCGCTCCGGACGCGCCGACGACGACATCAAGGAGGGAATTCTCACCTCGATCAACGGCGTCGCCGCGGGCCTGCGCAACACGGGGTGAGCGGCGTTAGTCGCGAGGCGGCTTTGCAAGCAGCGAGACCAGCGCGCCGCCGTGACGTTCGAGGCGTCCTTCCAGATCGAGATCGAATAGAGCCCCCCGAACTTCCCGCGCGGAAAGCCCGCTCGCGCGGATAAGCTCGTCGAGCGAGACCGGCGTCGGCGACAGCAGCGACAGCAGCGTCTCGCGCGCGTCGACGGCCAAGGCCGGCGGCGGCGGGGCGGGCGCCGTTTCCGGCGGCGCCCATAGCGGCTCGGGAAGCGGCGGCGGGAATGAACCCGGGCTCTGCTGGAGCGAGAACAAATCCAGCTCGTCGAACAACGGCTCCTCCTGCTCACGCAAGCGCCCGCCATCCTGGAAAAGATCGGCCCCCGCCTCGCCGCAGAAAGCGCGCGCGTCACATCCTCCGCGCCGGCGCAAAGAGTCGCGCCCTCGCGCAGCAGATCGTTGGTCCCCTCGGCGCGCGGATCCAGAGGAGACCCCGGCACGGCGAGCACCTCGCGCCCCTGTTCCGCAGCGAAACGCGCGGTGATCAGCGAGCCAGAGCGCCGCGCCGCCTCGACGACGACCACGCCGCGCGAGACTCCGGAAACCAGCCGGTTGCGGCGGGGGAAGTCGCGCCCGCGCGGCTCCCAATCGAGCGGCATCTCGGAGATCGCCGCGCCGCCCGCGTCCACGATCTGCGCCAGAAGCTCGACATTCTCAGACGGATAGGGGCGGGCGTGACCGCCGGCCAGGACCGCGACGGCGCCGGCGCCGAGGCTCGCGCGATGGGCGGCGGCGTCGACGCCGCGCGCGAGGCCGGAGACGATCGCGTAATCCTCGCGCAGGAGAGCGCGCGCGAGCTGCTGCGCAAAAGCGAGCCCCGCAGACGAAGCGTTGCGGGCGCCGACGATGGCGACGCAGCTGCGTTTCAGCGCGGCGGCGTCGCCACGCAGCGCGAGCAGCGGCGGGGCGTCCTCGATCTCGCGCAGCAGCGGCGGATAGTCGGAGTCGCAAGAGGCGACCAAGCGCACGCCCATTTTTTGCGCGGCCTCCAGCTCGCGCTCAACCTCGGTGCGGTCCGCGAGGCGGATCGCGCGCCCCCCGAGGCGC
>DASPSI010000132.1:0-3670 GCA_035624015.1 Methylocystis sp. | reverse complement strand
CGGCGAGGATCGCGTAGAGCAGCACCGTGGCCAAGTCGAAGCGCTTGCCTTCCCGGCGACGATGGTCCGGAATGGACCGCAAAACCTCCAAGAGCGAGACCGGCATGCGACAACCTCCGATTCGGGTGTCGCCCATAGATTGAACGAAGCCGCTATCGCGGCGGGGGCGGCGAGGTCTGGTGATTGGCCTCCTGTCTGAGAGGATTTGGGCGTTGCAACCCACTCTCAAACAGGAGGTTCCGAGATGGCCGAGATCAGCCCTCTGCGCCGTCGCATGATTGAGGACATGACGATCCGCAATCTCTCGCCGGCGACCCAGCGATCCTATATCCATGCGGTCTCGAAGTTCAGCCGGCATTTTGGCCGCTCCCCGGATCGATTGGGATTGGAGGATGTGCGCGCGTTCCAGGTGCATCTCGCGTCCACCGGGATTTCCTGGGCCTCGCTCAACCAGATCGTCTGCGCCTTGCGCTTCTTCTATGGCGTCACGCTCGGCCTGGACACGATCCCGGAACGGATCGCCTACGCCCGCGAGCCTCGTAAGCTGCCGGCAGTGCTCAGCGGCGAGGAGGTCATTCGCTTCCTCGAAGCCGTCTCCAGCCTCAAGGCGCGCGTGGCGCTGACGACGGCCTATGCTGCTGGACTGCGGGTCTCGGAGGTGACCGGCCTCAAGGTCGGCGACCTCGACAGCGGACGGATGGTCATCCGGGTCGAATGCGGCAAGGGCGGCAAGGAGCGTTACGTCATGCTCTCGCAGCAGCTGCTCGCCATTCTGCGCAGCTACTGGCGCTTCGCGCGGCCCACAGGCTTCCTGTTTCCGGGCCGAACGCCGGACAAGCCGATCGAGCCCACAGTTCTATATGCGGCCTGCCGTTCGGCGCGCGCGGCGGCCGGCATCGACAAACGGGTGAGCGTTCACGTCCTGCGCCACAGCTTCGCCACCCATCTTTTGGAGAGCGGGGTCGACATCCGCATCATCCAGGTGCTGCTCGGTCACGAGAACCTGTCGACGACGGCGCGCTACACAAGGGTCTCGACGCATCTGATCGGCGCCACGACGAGCCCCTTGGACCGGCTGTCATTGGAGGTGACGCCGCCCGAATAGGCGCCGGGTGGAACGGCCGGCGCTGGAGCTTGCCGATGTCCTTCGCCGTCATGGCGACGCCTATCTTTGCGACCACGCCGCGCATCTTGGCCGCAGCGAGCGCCGCGTCATGGGCGCCATCGCAGCTTGTCGGACGGCGGCGCTCGGCGGCCACCTCGAACAATGCGACGCCTGTGGCCTGACCCGCGTCGCCTACAACTCTTGCCGCAACCGCCACTGCCCAAAATGTCAAGGCGCGGCGCGGACGGAATGGCTTGCTGCGCGCAAGGCCGAGCTCCTGCCTGCGCCCTACTTCCATGCGGTTTTCACCCTGCCGCCTCAGGCTGCCGAGATCGCCTTCCAGAACAAGGCGCTCGTATACGCCTTGCTGATGCGGTCCGCCGCCGAGGCGACGATGACGCTCGCCGAAAATCCAAAGCGTCTCGGCGCCAGGATCGGCCTGCTTGCCGTCCTCCACAGCTGGGGACAGACGCTCACGCATCACCCGCATGTGCATTGCGTCGTGCCGGGCGGCGGCCTCTCGCTCGACGGCCAGCGCTGGATCGCCTGCAAACCCGGCTTCTTCCTGCACGTGAAGCCTTTGGCGCGGCTCTTCCGGCGTCTGTTTCTCGAAGGCTTGGACGCCGCCTTCAAGAATGGCGCGTTGCGCTTCTTCGCCGACCTTGCGTCGCTCGCCGAACCGCACGCTTTCGCCACGCGCCTCCGATCGTTGCGCCAGACCGATTGGATCGTTTACGCCAAGCCGCCCTTCGGCGGTCCCCAGCAGGTCCTGGCTTATCTCGCCCGCTACACTCATCGCGCCGCCATCGCCAACTCACGGCTCGTCGCGGTCTCCGACAAGGAGGTCGCCTTCAGCTACAAGGACTATCGCCGCAACGGCCGCCAAAGGATTATGCGCCTCGAGCCGGAGGAGTTCATTCGCCGCTTTCTGCTGCATGTTCTTCCCGACGGCTTCCATCGCATTCGCCACTACGGCTTCCTGGCCAGAGGAGACCGCAGCGAAAGACTCGAACTCTGCCGAAAGCTCGCCAGCGCCAATCAGCCGGACGAACCGATTGCTCCCGCCTGCGAGGAGGAGCCCGTCAAAACCTGCGCCGCCTTGCAATGCCCCGACTGCGGCGCTCCCATGCGCCGCATCGGCGTCGTCTCGCCCTTCAGGCGCTCTCCCTTCTTCTGCGATACGTCATGAGCCGTGCAAGCCCCTTCGCCCGCAGCAACCTCAGCCACTCGTCGCTCGTCGCGCTGCGCCTCGACGGCGCGCTGGTTCTCGTCTTCAGCGCGCCAAGTCTCACTTCGACGAAGCCGTTCTCGGCGCCCGCAGTGACCACAAGGCTCCGGCGCCAACGTCTAAGGGCTCTCGCCGGCTGTTCCTGCCCCCGATCCTCATCGCCGCAGCCGACCGGCAACCGCCGCCTCAACTCCCGGCCTCCCGCGCTTTCCCCATAGCCGCTAACCACCCGCGCCTTCGTTCAATCCGGCTTATGTGAGGTCCGCATCTCACAAGTCGCGGCTTCGCGCCGCGGACCTCACATAACCCTCCAGATTCACACATCCCCGCCGGCGGGAATCCCAAAGCCGCCATCAAAGATCAGAGAACTGAACAGCCCTGCCGGGCGACCGGCTTCGGCTTGCCAATGTTTTGCCGCCGCCACGCGAGAATCGAAGAGGTCAGCTTCGAGGCGGCAGGGCTAACAAGATATCTCATGAACCTCACGCGAACCTCATGGCCGCCGGGCGCTCGGTCATATCTTTAGTAGTTCTATAGATCGGGCGGGGCAAGCCGCGGGCGAAAAGTCGCTCTCCCGGAGTCCCTGGCCCACGTGGATGACCGGGACAAGCCCGGTCATGACGGCGTTGGGGAATTTCGGGCTTCCGCGTCTTGACTCGTTGCAGCTTAATGACCCGGCGCGCATTCTCATTCGCTCGAAAGATTCCGTTTGAGAGCCAAGCGCGCTAGAACTGGTCCTAGTCCTCCCGCTCGCGAGGCGACGACGTGCGCAGCATCGATCTCAACGCCGATCTCGGCGAAGGTTTTGGCGTCTGGCGCATGGGCGACGACGACGCCATGCTGAAGCTCGTCACGAGCGCCAACATCGCCTGCGGTTTTCACGCGGGCGATCCCGAGATCATGGTCCGGAGCTTTCGCGCCGCGAAAGAAGCCGGCGTCGCCGTCGGCGCCCATGTCTCCTTTCCCGATCTTGCGGGTTTCGGTCGGCGCGCGCTGGCGATGTCGCCGATCGAGATCGAGCATGCGGTCGCCTATCAGATCGGCGCGGCGCAGGCCCTGGCGCGGATCGCTGAGCATGAGATCGCCTATGTGAAGGCGCATGGCGCGCTCGCCAATCTCGCCGAACGCGATGACAAGATCGCCGAGGCCATCGCTAACGCCGTCGCCAAGGTCGACCCGAAGCTAACGCTGCTCGCCATCGCCAGAAGCGAGCAGGGGCCGGCGGCGACGAGGGCGGGCCTCAAGGTCGCGCAGGAGATATTCGCCGACCGCGCCTATGCCGAGGACGGGAGCCTCGCGCCGCGCAAGGAAGAGGGCGCCGTGCTGCACGATCCGCA
>DASPSI010000127.1:0-9361 GCA_035624015.1 Methylocystis sp. | reverse complement strand
CGTCGCGGTTTATGACCAAAAGGGCGCGCCGGAGCCGAACCTTATTCGTCTGCTGATGCCGCTCGGCACGCCGCTTCGCGCGGGCTTCCGCCTCGTCGTGGACAAGAACCCGCCGGAAAGCGGCTCGTTCGAGGTGTGCTTTCCCGGCGGCTGCTTCGCCGACGCCAAGATCAAGCCAGCCTTCGTCGACGCCATGAAGAAGGGCGAGAAGCTCAACATCATCGTCAAACAGCCGTCGGGCGCCGAGACGACCATCGCTATCCCGCTCGCCGGCTTCGGCAAATCCTGGGACGGTCCGCCGATCGACCGCAAGGTGCTCGAGGAACAGCAGAAGAAGCTGCAAGAGCAGCTTGAGAAAAAGGCCGAGGAGCAGCGCAAGCAGCAGGAGAGCGCCACGCCCGCGCCCACGACCCCCGCGCCCAAGAAGTGATCCAAATATCCGGCCGCTCGCCTCTTCCGCGCGAAAGCCGGGGGGCCGGCGGCTTCACCGTTCAAGACAGAGGCATCCAATGTCCAGAATTCGTAAGGGATTGCTCGCCGCGGCGACTTTGCTGGCGAGCGGCGCGGCGTCGGCTCAGCAGCCCGCCCCGGCTCCGGCTGCCGGTCAGGGGCAGCCGCAAGGACCTATTTCCGTCGACCTGGTGGGCGTCGAGCAGGACTGGGTGAAGGTCTGCGGTCAAGCCGACCCGCAAACCACCGCATGCTACACGGTGCGCGACTTCGGGCCCAAGGCCGATCAGCCCATCATGGCCTTCCAGGTCTTCGATCAGAAGGGCGCGACCGACAAGCTCGTCCGCGTGCTGCTGCCGCTCGGCCTGCAGCTCAAGCCGGGATTCCGGATCTCCGTGGATTCGAGCCCTTTCGAAAGCGGCGGCTACGAGGTTTGCTTTCAGGCCGGCTGCTTCGCCGAGGCGAAGCTCAAATCCTCGCTCGTCGACAGCATGAAGAAGGGCCAGCAGGTCACGCTCGTGGTCAAGAATGCCGGCGGCGCCGAGGTGACGCTCAAGGTGCCGCTCGCCGGCTTCGGCAAGGCTTACGACGGTCCGGCGACCGATCCCAAGGTGCTCGAGGAGCAGCAGAAGAAGCTGCAGGCGGAACTCGAGAAAAAGGCCGCGGAAATGCGCAAGCAGCAGCTGCCGCAACAGGCCGCCCCGACAGCGCCTGCGCCAGCGCCCGCGTCGCCCGCGCCGGCGAGAAAGTAGGCGACTGGCGAATTGGGCGGCGAAGAGCGAAAACGCTTTTCGCCGCTCGCTATTCGCTTATGCAGTCGGTCGGAAAGTCATAGAGCTTGCCGGTCTCGCCCCACTGCGGCGAGACCAGACGCACAGCCTTTTCCGCAAATTCCGCCGGCGTCTTGAGCGTCGTGGGGTCTTCGCCCGGCATGGCCTTGGCGCGCATAGCCGTGCGCAGCGGGCCGGGATTGGCCAGCATCACCTTCACATTGCTGACGTTCTGCGTCTCGACGGCGTAAGTGCGCGCGAGCGCGTCGAGCGCGGCCTTGGAAAGCGCGTAGGGGCCCCAATAGGGCTTCATCGGGCGGCGCGACGCCGCGCCCGAGGTGATGAACAGCGCGCGTCCCGCGGGCGAAGCCCGCAATAGCGGATCGAGCGAGCGGATGAGCCGCCAGTTGGCCGTGACGTTGACCGCGAGCGTCTTCTCGAAATCCTTCGGGGAGACATGAGCGAGCGGCGAGATCGGCCCGAGCGCCCCGGCGTTGCCGATGAGCACATCCAGCCGGCCGTGACGCTCAAAGAGCGCGGCGCCGAGGCGGTCGAGCGCGTCGTAATCAGTGACGTCGCAGGGGACGAGCGTCGCTTCGCCGCCTAACGCGCAAATCTCGTCGTCGAGCTCCTCGAGCGCGCCCTGCGTGCGCGCGAGCGCAACGACATGCGCGCCTTCGCGCGCGAGCGCCAGAGCGAGCGCGCGGCCGACGCCGCGCGAGGCGCCGGTGACGAGAGCGATGCGGGGAGAGTCTTGGGTCAAGCGAAGCTGTCGTTTTGCTAGAGCCGTCAGTCGCGGGCGTACGCCCTATAGCAGAGCACGCCCCCTACGAGCAGAAAAACCGCCGCGAGGCCCGGTATGACGTTCAGCAAGGCGGGCGCCGCCTTGGTCATGAGCCCAGCCAGTTGCGGGAAGAACATAATGCGTATGAAGCCGACGATCAGGGAGAACCATCCGAGCAGGGTGATCAGCACCGGCCAGCCGCTCGTCCAGCGGTTGTGGAAGTAAACGATCGCCAGTCCTGGCACGAAAGCGGCGTAGCCGGCGAGGACGATAAGCATCGGGCTCTTGGAAAGCTCCTCGACGATGGCCGGCGTCGCGTCGAGGTTGAAGAGCGCCATCGCGCCGCTGACAACGAGCGTCGGCCCGAGCAGAGCGGCGATAATCTTCGAGGTCGCCACGGGATGTCCTTTCGTCGCCCGAATCAACTTCGCGTCCGACCCTTATGGACGCGCCCCTTGCTCGCCGGGCGCTCCTTCTTCGACTTGAGGATCGGCGGACGCCCGAGCGCCGCCCCGTCGGCGGGCTCGGCGCGCTGAGCGCGCATCCGCCCCTCGCCGAGTTCCGGTTTCTTGCGCTTGACCACGCTCCCCCTCCGCTCCGCGTTCAGACATGTGGCGACGCGGGCCCAACTTTTCATCGGGCGCCGCTCGGTAGGCAAACGCACTCGTTTAAGCTAAAAGAATTAGTCCCCGTCGCGCGCGCCGACGCCGGACGCGCGAGGGGGAGCCGCGATGTCGCATCGGCGACGCCATCATCATGGCCACGAGAGACCGATTCTCGTCGTGACGGGCATGAGCCGCGAGGCCGCCTGCCTCAGCCCGCACGGCGTCGACGCCCTGTGCAGCGGCGCCGATGCGCGCTTCCTGCGTAGCGCGCTGCATGACAAGGCCCGCAATCAATATGGCGCTGTCGTCAGCTTCGGCCTGGCGGGCGGCCTCTGTCCGAGCCTGCGCCCCGGCGACGCGGTTATCGGCGCGCGCGTCGTGGGCGAGACGGGCGCGATCGAGACGCACGCCCACTTTAGCGACGTGCTGCATCAGGGCCTCGGCGACGCCGGCGTCAAAACGCAGAAGGGCGCCATCGCTGGGGTCGACGCGCCGGCGATGACCGCCGCGCGCAAAAGCGAGCTGCGGCGGTCGAGCAACGCGATCGCCGTGGACATGGAGTCGCATATCGCCGGCGCGTTCGCCGAGGCGCAGGGGCTGCCATTTGCCATTGTACGTGTCGCCTGCGATCCGGCGGAGCGGGCGCTGCCGCCGCTTGCTTCGCGCGCGATCGCGCCAAATGGCGGCGTCGATCTGGCGCTGGTGCTGCGCGAGCTCGCCCGCGAGCCGCGGCAGCTCATGGACCTCATCCGCGCCGGCGTCGACTCCAGCGCGGCCTTCGCGACTCTAGGCCGCTGTGGGGGTCTTCTTGGCCCGCTGTTCGGCCTCGTGCGCGCGTAGCTGGGTCAGCGTCGCGACGTTCTTGTCGAACACATATTCCGCCGGACGCTGCTTCTCGAGCGGAATGTCCTCGGCCATCGGCCCGTCGGTCGCAACGCCGAACAGCGCAACCCTCGCTGCGCGCCAGGGGCGCTTGACGCTATCCGCCACGGCCGTCGCCTCGAAGCCCGAATGCACCATGCAGTCGGCGCATTTCTCGTAATTGCCGACGCCGTAGGAATCCCAGTCCGTCTCCTCCATGAGGGCCTTGAAGGTCGGGGCGTAGGATTCGCCTAAGAGGTAGCAAGGGCGCTGCCAGCCGAACACTGTGCGCAGCGGCATGCCCCAGGGCGTGCAATGATAGCTGACGTTGCCCGCGAGGAAATCGACGAAGAGCCCCGACTGCTGGAGGGCCCAATTTCTGCCGCCGCGTCCGCGCTTCAGGATCGCGCGGAAGAGCTCCTTGGTGCGGGCGCGGTTCAGGAAGTGGGTCTGGTCCGGCGCGCGCTCATAGGCGTAGCCTGGCGAGACCGTCATGGCGTCGACGCCGAGCTTCGTCATCTCGTCAAGGAAGGAAGCGGCGCGCTTAGGGTCCGTGTCGGAGAAGAAGGTGCTGTTGGTGGTGACGCGGAAGCCCTTGGACTTCGCGAGCTTGATGGCCTCGATCGCGCGCTCGTAGACGCCCTCCTGGCAGACGGCCTTGTCGTGCATCTCCTTGTCGCCGTCGAGATGGATCGACCAGGTGAAGTAGGGATCTGGCTTGAACTGGTCAATGCGCTTGTTGAGCAGCAGCGCGTTGGTGCAGACGATGACGAATTTCTTGCGGGCGACGACGCCCTCGACGATCCGGGCAAGGTCCTTGTGGAGCAGAGGCTCGCCGCCGGCGAGCACGACGACCGGCGCGCCGCATTCGTCGACCGAGGCCAGCGCGTCCTCGACCGAGAGGCGGCGGTTCAAGATCTCGTCGGGATAATCGATCTTGCCGCAGCCGGCGCAGACGAGGTTGCAGCGAAACAGCGGCTCCATCATGAGCACGAGCGGAAAGCGCTGCTTGCCCGAGAGCTGCTGGCGCAGAAGGTAAGCGCCGACCTTGGCGACATAGCGGAAAGGAATGGACAAGTTCAAGTCCCTGAGTTTTGCGGGTCAGGGCCGCCGATAACGGCGCGCCGAGGGCCTTTCGTGTGGGGCTTATATACGGCGCAAGGATGGCGTTGCGAAGCCCTTAAAGGGGCGGTCGAAGTGGGTTCGTCCCGGAAGACCCGCAAAAAATTGGGTCGCGGCAGGGACATGGGTCACCCCATGCCCAGCTTCATGGCCCGTCCTTCCGACAATCGCGGTCGAAAGGCGCCGTTAATGGTCTCGCCGTCCTCGAGGGTGACGCCCCCTGAAGCGGCGCGCGCCGGGCGCTATTCCAGCACTTCCTTTGACGCCACGGTCGAATCGGCGTTCAGCGTGTAAATAAGCGGCACGCCCGTCGAAAGTTCCAGCGCCGGCACGCTTTCCGGCGTCAGCTGGTCAAGCACCATGGCGAGCGCGCGCAAGGAATTGCCGTGCGCCGCCACGAGCACGCGCTCGCCGCGCATGACCGGCGGCAGGATGCGCTGGCAGTAATAGGGCAGCACGCGCGCGACCGTGTCCTTGAGGCTTTCGCCACCGGGCGGGGCCACGTCGTAGGAGCGCCGCCACAGCTGCACCTGCTCCTCGCCCCATTGCGAGCGCGCCTCGTCCTTGTTGAGGCCCGAGAGGTCGCCGTAATGGCGCTCGTTGAGCGCGCGGTCGCGCAGGATCGGCACGTTCGACTGGCCGAGCTCCTCCAGGATCAAATCCAGCGTGTGCTGCGCCCGCTTCAGGGCGGAGGTGAAGGCGACGCTGAACAGAATATCGCGCTCGCGCAGCTGCCGGCCAGCGCGCCGCGCCTCCTCCTCGCCCTTCGCCGTGAGGTCGGGATTGAGCCAGCCCGTGAACAAATTTTTGGCGTTCCACTCGCTCTCGCCGTGGCGAACGAGGACCAGCGTGCGGTTCATGTGGGACGCCTTCGTCATCGCGCCGCGGAGAGGCCGAGCACGTCGGCCATGGAATAGAGTCCCGCCGGCCGCCCGCGCGTCCACAGAGCGGCGGCGATGGCGCCGCGGGCGAAAATGCCGCGGTCCTCGGCGCGGTGCGACAGCTCCAGGCGCTCACCGGCGCCAGCGAAGATCACGCTGTGGTCGCCAACAACCGTGCCGCCGCGCAGCACGGCGAAGCCGATGTCGCCGGCCTTGCGGGGACCGGTGAAGCCGTCGCGCCCGCGCACGGCGTGCTCGGCGAGGGCTACTCCCCGCCCCCGCGCCGCGGCTTCGCCGAGCAGCAGCGCCGTGCCCGAAGGGGCGTCGACCTTCATGCGGTGATGCATCTCGACGATCTCGGCGTCCCACGCCGGGCCCAGCGCCTCGGCCGCGCGCTCGACCATGACCGCCAGCAGGTTGAGGCCAAGACTCATATTGCCGGAGCGCACGACGACGGTCTTCTCGGCGGCCGCTACGAGGGCGCCGAGGTCCTCGGTCGAGAGCCCGGTCGTGCCAATGACATGCGCCACGCCGCGCTCGGCGGCGAGCGGCGCGAGAGAGACCGTCGAGGCGGGCGAGGAGAAGTCGATCAGCGCGTCGCAGTCGGCGAGCGCCGCCTCGGCGTCGGCGCTGACGATCACGCCGTTCTCGGCGACCCCGACAAGCCGCCCTGAGTCATGGCCGAGCTCGGGCGAAACCGGAGATTCGAGCGCGCCGACCAGACGCACGCCGAGGGTGTCGGGAATCGTCTGAATGAGCATCCGGCCCATGCGGCCGGCGGCGCCGACCACGGCCAGCCGCAAATCGTTCATGTGCTTCCTAGCCTTGCTGAAGGCCCGCCTATGCGGGCGGCAAAGCTATACAGGCGCCGCCCCCCGATGAGAAGAGGCGGCTTCAGGGCAGCTCCAGCGCCGCGTCGTCGCGCGCAAGATCCCTGGCGAGGCGCTCCAGCCGCTGCGAGGCGACGTCGAGGCTTTCCGCCAGCTGCCCCACGAGCTCGGCGTCGCGGCGGTCGCGGAGCGCGAGCTCGTCCCGCAGCGCCTCAATTTCCGATTGCAGCGCCAAAACGCGGTCCTTGGCGTCGGCGCCCTCGTCCGCGATCTCCAGCGCCGCCATGACGACGATGCGCTGATCGCCAATCTCGCCGAAGCTTTTATGCATTGCGGCGATCCTTTCGTCGAGCAAGCGGCCGAGCTCGCTGATGCGGGGCTCCTGGCCCTCCGCGCAGCCGATGCGATAGATGCGCCCGGCGACGGTGACGACGGCGACGGCCATGGGCTCACTCCTCCCGGACGAGACGCGGCGACTGGCCGAGCACCGCGGCGACGCTGCCGCTCGCCCGCTCGAGCCGGCGCAGAACCTCGTCGCGCGTCTTCTCGACCGCCGCGGCTCGCGTCAGCGCGGCGTCGAGGTCCTGCGCCAGACGGTTGCGGTCGTCCTGCATGATCGCCAATTCCTCTTCGAAATCGGTCAACGACAGATCGCTCTCCAGCCGGTCCGCAGCGGCGGATTCGAGCGCGTCGAGCGCAGTCTCGAAACGCGCGATCGCCGCTGCGAGCCTTGGCGGCAACTCTGCGCCTGACGAAGGGGGAGGCGACATCGGCGAAACGCTTTCCTTGGAGAGGCGCGGCGCGGCGAAAAGCCGCGTGGGCGCGAAACGGCGGACGAATCGCGCCGGGAGCTTTGCGGACGCGAAGCTAGCACGAAACCGGCCTATTGGCCTATTTGACAGGGGAAGCGAGTTGCGATCAAACGCCTCGGCGAGAGGCGCCTCGAGCGTCGCACCGGAGGGCAGCCGCGGCCCGAGAACCGCCGCGGCCAGTGGAGGACAAAATGGCCGTCAGAGTGGCGATCAACGGATTTGGCAGGATCGGGCGCAACATCCTGCGCTATATTGTCGAGTCTGGCAGGACCGACATCGAGGTCGTCGCCATCAACGATCTGGGCCCGGTCGACACCAACGCCCACCTGCTGCGCTACGACTCGGTCCATGGCCGCTTCCCCCACAAGGTGACCGTCGATGGCGACACGATCGACGCCGGACGCGGGCCGATCAAGGTCACAGCGATCAAGAACCCCGCCGAGCTGCCTTATAAAAAGCTCGACATCGAGGTCGCCCTGGAGTGCACGGGGCTGTTCACGGCGCGCGAGAAGGCCAAGCTCCTGCTCGAGGCCGGCGCCAAGCGCGTTCTGGTCTCGGCCCCCGGCGACGGCGCCGACCTGACAGTTGTCTATGGCGTCAATCACCAGAAGATCGGCAGGGAGCATCTGGTGATCTCCAACGCTTCCTGCACGACGAACTGTCTCGCGCCGGTCGCCAAGGTGCTGAACGACGCGATCGGCATCGACAAGGGGATCATGACCACAATCCACTCCTACACGGGCGACCAACCGACGCTCGACACGCTGCACAAGGACCTCTATCGCGCCCGCGCCGCGGCGCTGTCGATGATCCCTACCTCCACGGGCGCAGCGAAGGCCGTGGGCCTTGTGCTGCCGGAGCTCAACGGGCGGCTCGACGGCTACGCCGTGCGGGTGCCGACGCCGAACGTCTCGCTCGTCGATCTGAAGTTCGTGGCCAAGCGCGCGACGACGAAGGACGAGGTGAACGCCGCCATCAAGGCCGCGGCGGACGGGCCGCTGAAGGGCGTGCTGGATTATACCTTCGACAAGCTCGTCTCCAGCGACTTCAACCATTGCCCGGCGTCCTCGACCTTCCATATGGATCAGACCAAGGTCATCGACGGGACGCTCGTTTCCGTGCTGTCGTGGTACGACAACGAGTGGGGCTTCTCGGCGCGCATGACGGATACGGCGGTGGCGATCGGGAAGGTGATTTGAAACTTGAGGGGCGGATGGCAAAACTAAAAGAAATCGAACTGCCTGCCGCTGACGCCAGCGGTCCTGCGCCCGGTTTCGGGGCTTCGCTGAGCGAAGCCCAGAAACTTCTCGATTCAGCACTGCCTAATCTCAAATGTCCTGTGTGCAACAACGATACGTTTGTGCTTGTGCGTCATTTTAAGCTTCAATTTTCTCCAAAAATTCCTATTTATGCTCCTCAGTATCGCATTCCAACAGGCTTCGTGGACGCTGTGGCCGTGCACTGTGACGACTGTGGTCACTTCTTGTTTTTCTCCGAGGACGAATTGTTGAAGCGTGCGGAGCGGAAAAAATGACATCCTTAAAGCTTGTTGCTAGCAATCCGTCGCCTGCTGCATCTTCGGGTGATGGCGATGGCCCGGAGGATCCTATGCTCGAACAGCGCGTCGGCAGGCTCGAAGAGAAAACAGACCGGATCGAGGCTGCGGTTTTGCGGATCGACGGGATGGTGCAAAAAATCCTTGAGGTCCAAGCCAAGCAGTCGGCAGATATTTTGGAGATTAAAACGAGCGGCGCCAAGCAGGCCGATCTCCACAAGCTGCAACTCGAGGTCGCCGAAATTAAGGCCACTGGCGCCAAGCAGACCGATCTCCATAAACTTCAGGTGGAGGTCGCTGAAGTTAAAGCGACCTCCGCCCAACAAGCCGATCTTACCAAAGTGCAAGCCGACATTGGGGAGATAAAGGGCAGGTTGGCCGGCATCGAAGGCCGTTTCAGCCAAATCCCGACGATTTGGGGCATGCTCGGTATCATCGCCACGCTTCTCATCGGCCTTGCCGGCCTCATGTTCACCGCAGGAAAGTTCCTCCACCCATGACCGCCTTCAAAACTCTCGACCAGGCCGACCTCAAATCCAAGCGCGTGCTGCTGCGCGTCGACCTCAACGTGCCGATGGAGAACGGGCGCGTTTCCGACGCCACCCGCATCGATCGCGTGCTGCCGACGATCACCGAGATCGCCGACAAGGGCGGCAGGGTGATCCTCCTCGCGCACTATGGCCGCCCCAAG
>DASPSI010000089.1:0-9765 GCA_035624015.1 Methylocystis sp. | reverse complement strand
CCGCGCAGCCTCAACAGGCGATCCATCATGGAGACGGCGTCGTCTTCGTCCCCGCGTCGACGCGGGCCCAAACCGTCGTCGCCGAGCTTGGCGCGCCGGAGTTGTCAGAAATCTTCTTCTTGGCGGCAGGCCGAATCAGCCTTGAGCTCGGCGCCGGCGCAAAGCGCGGTCTTATCGGCCTCCAACGCAGCCAACCGGCCGCAAAACTCCTCCACTTGAGAAGAGAGCCGAGGATCGCGCCCTTGTCGGCGGCGAGAAGGCTATCAGAATGGAAAGCAGGAGCTAAGCAAAGCTCGACTCATCTTCGCCAGCGTCGCGCCGCCCCGGCGGGCCGCAGGACTCGACGGTATGCAACCGATAGTTGTAAATTGGCGGATTAGCTTGCCCTTATTGTCTTCATTCCTGCGCAGTCTTGGGCAATATTAGTTTTAGATCGTTCGCAAGGCGCGACTGCTGTTGTAGGAGCTATATGGATTTGTGAAATATTAGTAGACAGTAGCCCGCGTCAGTTTGACTATAAACTGTCAGAAAAACCATGCCTATTTCGTTGACTTCGCGCCGACTGTCGAATAGTCTGTGAAAGCTGTGAAGGTTTATAGTGTGGTTGCGTTGGAGTTATGAATGGCAAGCGACAAGATCGCAGATTCAAAGGACCAAACCCCGTGCACACAATCAGAAAATGCGCTCGACGTCGGCCAGGCGCCCTGCCTCGGGCTCGCGGGAAAGCGGACGACGTTCGGCTTCAGCGCTTCGGCCCGCGTGGACCCGAACTGCGTCGTCTCCGCCTCGGACCTGAATTTTGGCGTCTTGACTGACTTCAGCCGTCCAGTGGATGCGCAAACTTCAATAAGCGTGAGCTGCAGCGCCGGCCTTTCTTACACGATCGCGTTGGACGGCGGACGCTCGCGGGCTTCAGATCCAACACAGCGGAAGATGACCAGCGGCGTGGCTTCGATCCGTTACGCACTCCATCGCGACGCGGCTCGCAGCTTGCCTTGGGGCGCTTCCAGCGCAAACGCTCATGCCAGCGTCGGCAGCGGCGGCGCTCAAACCATCCCGGTGTATGGCCGCATTGCCGCAGGCCAGAGTCCTTCCCCCGGCAGTTACAGCGACGTCATTGTGATTACGGTCGCCTACTGAGCTGAGGAGGGGACTTACGGCAGCCGGAGCGCGGGCGCCCGCGCTGGCGATCGTCCGCGTCTCAATTTCGACGCCTCATTGCAGAGCCGGTCGCCGCGCGTGACGCGCCTTGGCCCTCTGTGCTAGAGCGGGCCGCCCTGGCTAGCGAAGGACCCGAATCGCCTGATGACCGACCCGTTCCGCGACGCGCGCGACGATCTCGTCCTCGAACGCGGCGACGATTCTGCCGAGCTCAAGCCCAAGCCGAGCCGAGCTTTTCTGCGCGGCAAGAGCATGCCCGGCCTGCTGCGCGACGAGCTGCTCTGCGAAATCTTCGCCGCCACAGCGAAAAAATCGCCGGCCGCGATCTGCCTGACGACGCTGGAGCGCCGCTTCACCTATCGAGAGGTCGACGCCCTCGCGACGACTATTGCTCTCGGACTCGTTGAGCGCGGCGTCGGGCCTTGCGACGTCGTGGGCCTGTGGATGGCGCGCGGCCCGGAGCTCTTGATCGCGCAGATCGCCATCGCCAAGACCGGCGCCGCGTGGCTGCCCTTCGACGCCGACGCGCCGATAGACCGCATCGCCGTATGTCTCGCCGACGCTTCCGCCAAGGGCCTGCTCGCCTCGGAAGCCTTCGCCGCCAGGGCGCAAGACAATATCCCCTTTCCGCTCTGGGTCGACGAGAAGATCGCGGCGCTTTCCGAGCTGCCGCTGCCCGATCCGCGCGCGCGCGGCGCGACGTCCGACGCGCCAGCGTACATCATCTATACCTCGGGCTCGACGGGAACGCCGAAGGGCATCGTCATCTCCAACCGCAACATTTGCCACTACTTGCGGTCGTCGAACGAAGTCTACGATATCAAGTCCTCGGACGTGATGTTTCAGGGCGGCTCGGTCGCCTTCGATCTCTCGATGGAGGAGATTTGGATTCCTTATCTCGTCGGCGCGACGCTCTTTGTCGCGACGCCAGAGGTCCTGGGCGAGACCGAGCAGCTGCCGTTGATCATGGAGGAAGCCAAGGTCAGCGTGCTCGACACGGTGCCGACGCTTCTCTCCGTGCTGCCGCGCGACGTGAAAACGCTGCGCGTCATCATCCTCGGCGGCGAAGCCTGTCCGCCGTCGGTCGCCGAACGCTGGACCCGCATCGGGCGAACGATCTTCAACGGCTACGGTCCGACCGAGGCCACCGTCGTCGCGACGATCGCCGAGGTCTGGCCCAAGGAGCAGGTCACGATCGGCAAGCCGATCCCGAACTATAGCTGCTACATCGTCGACGACGCGCTCAATCTCGTAGGCCCCAATACCGAGGGCGAGCTCTTGATCGGCGGCCCCGGCGTCGCCCGGGGCTATCTCAAGCGCGACACGCTCACGGCCGAAAAATTCATTCCGAACCCGTTTCTATCCGACGGCTCCGATCCCGTACTCTATCGTTCCGGCGACGCGGCGCTGCTCAACGACGACGGCAATATCGTCTTTCGCGGCCGCATCGACGACCAGATCAAGATCCGCGGCTTCCGTGTCGAGCTCGGCGAGATCGAAGCCGTGCTCACGAACCAGCCCAGCGTGCGCGCCGCCGCGGTGGCGCTGCGTAACGAGCGCGGCCTCGACGAGCTTGTCGCGTTTCTGACCACCGAGGGCGAAGAACCCGAGCCGCAGGAGCTGCGCGCCCATTTGCGCGCGGTGCTGCCGCCTTACATGGTTCCCGCGCGCTACGAGTTCCTCGACGACCTGCCGAAGCTCGCCTCCGGCAAGGTCGATCGTAAGGCTTTGAAACGTGTAGAGCTCACCGCGCCCGCGAGCGCAGACGAAGAGCAGGAGATTCCGCGCGACGAGACCGAGGCGAAGCTCCTGGAGGCCGCGAAGCGCGTGCTGCCGCCGGGAGCCGTCCCTTTCGACGCGGATTTCTTCACCGATCTCGGCGGCCACTCGTTGCTCGCGGCGCGCTTCGTCGGGGCGGTGCGCGAGACGCCGGCGCTCGCGACCGTCACGCTGCATGATCTTTATGCGCACCGCACGCTGCGCGCGCTCGCGGCGCATCTTTCCGGCAAAGCCGAATATGATGCGCCGGCGCGCGATCTCTCCTTTGCGCCGCCGCCGCTATGGCGCCGGTTTCTGTGCGGCCTCGCGCAGGCCGCGGCCTTGCCTTTCATTCTCGCGATCGTCACCGCGCAATGGCTCGGCGTCTTCGTCTCCTATCTGCTGCTGACGACCGAGGACGCGACCTTCCTCGAGGAATCTCTGACGCTGCTCGGCGTCTATATGTGCGTCAATCTCGCGACCGTCGCGGTCTCGATCCTCGGCAAGTGGCTCGTGATCGGGCGCACCAGGCCCGGGCGCTACCCGTTGTGGGGCGTCTATTACTATCGCTGGTGGCTGGCGCAGCGGCTCATGGGGCTCACGCACGCAAAGTGGTTCCAGGTCTCGCCGCTGATGAACCTTTATCTGAAGGCGCTCGGGGCCAGGATCGGCAAGGACGCGCAGATCAGCGAGTTCGAGGCCGGCGCCATCGATCTCGTCTCGATCGGCGACGGCGCCTGTCTCGGCGCCAAGCTGAAGCTCTCCAACGCCCGCGTCGTTGGCAATGAGCTGATCATCGGCGCGATCGACATCGGCGCCGACGCCTATGTCGGCTCGTCTTGCGCCATCGAGGAGGACGTCGTGATCGGCGCCGGCGCGGCGCTCGAGGATCTGACCTCGGCCCCTGCGGGCGCCCGCATCGGGGCGCATGAAATCTGGAACGGCTCCCCCGCGCGCAAGACTGGGACGGTCGACGAGTCGCAGCTCGACGCGCAGGCGCAGGCGAGCCCGCAGCGGCGCGCGGTCCTGACCGCGCTGTTCGCATTGCTCGTGCTGACGATTCCGCCGCTCGGCCTCTTGCCTATCTTCCCCGCCTTCGCGCTCTTCGACAAGCTCGATCAGTGGATGGGCGTCGCGGCTTCGGATCACGTGTGGTACCTTGTCGCCATTCCGCTCTTCGCCTGGCCGACAGCCTTCGTGCTCGTGCTGGTGACGGTCGCCTTCATCGTTGTGTTCCGCTGGACCTTCATGCCGCTGCGCGTGCGGGGCGGCGCCTACTCGGTGTGGTCCTCGTTCTACTTGCGCAAATGGGCCGTGGCGCTCGCGACCGAGGTCACGCTCGAGACGCTGTCCTCGCTCTTCGCGACGCTTTACATGCGCAGCTGGTATCGGCTCATGGGCGCCCGAATTGGCAAGGACTCTGAGATATCGACCAATATCGCGGGCCGCTACGACATCGTCGAGATCGGCGAAAAATGCTTCATCGCCGACGAGGTCGTGCTCGGCGACGAGGACGTGCGCCGCGGCTATATGTATCTGAAGCCCGTCAAGACCGGCGACCGCGTGTTCATCGGCAATGACGCCGTCGTGCCGCCGGGCTCAAAAATCCCGACAGGCGCGCTCATCGGCATCAAGTCGAAACCGCCGGCGAACGGCGAGCTTTCCCCGGGCGACACCTGGTTCGGCTCGCCGCCGATCAAGCTTCCCGTCCGCCAGAAGTTCGACGGCGGCGGCGCCGCCTGGACCTACCAGCCGCCGGCCTGGAAGAAGTTCATGCGCGCGGCGTACGAGGCGGTGAACGTCTCATTTCCGACCATGCTGTTCATGACCTACGGCACCTGGGCCGTGGAGAGCTTCGGTCAGGCGCTGATCGACGGCGAATACGCGACGGTCTTTCGAATGTTCATCCTCGACTCGGTGCTGATCTCGGTGGCGATGACGCTCTCGGTCGTGGCCGTGAAATGGCTGACGATGGGCCGCTACGAGCCGCAAGTGAAGCCGATGTGGTCGTTCTGGGCCATGCGCACGGAGGCTTGCGCCGTGCTCTACTGGGGCCTCGCCGGCAAGGTGCTGCTCGAACATCTGCGCGGCACGCCCTTCCTGCCCTGGATGCTGCGGCTCTTCGGCGCGAAAATCGGCGCCGGCGTGTTCATGGACATGACCGACATCACCGAATTCGACTGCATCCGCGTCGGCGACTATTGCGCGTTGAACATGGTCAGCGCGCTGCAGACGCATCTATATGAAGACCGCGTCATGAAGGTCGGGCGCATCAGGCTGGGCGATGGCGTCTGCGTCGGCGCGGGGTCGACGGTGCTCTACGACTCCCATATCGGCGATTTCGCGCGGCTTGGACCGCTCACTGTGGTCATGAAGGGCGAGAGCTTGCCGCCGAGCTCGGAATGGGTCGGGGCCCCGGCGGAGCCGGCTGGCGACCGCTAGGGGGCCCCGCGGCGGCGGCATGCGTGGCGCTGCGTTCTCCGGTTGGCTTATGTCCCATCTTTGTCCGCTTCTTCGCGGGGGGAGAAGCGCAAAAGCTGCTCACGACAGGAATGTATTGATATTGAAAGGTAATTTTTTCGGGGCCTCGGCGGCGCATTTCCTACCTCGCAACTTGAATTCGCCCCGTCAATCGAGTAGCCAAGCCTTCATCGACGGCTGCATCGATTCTGCGCCCGTTTTGCAGCGGCGATAGAGAGGAAAGCTCCCCCTTGCCAGTCCGTGTCGTGCGTTGCAGCCGGCTGATCGCGCTTTGTGCTGCCCTCATGCTCGCCGGCTGCGACCTCACCTGGGAAAAGCCCGACCTCAGCACGCCGCTGCCGGAGCGGTTTCGCGCGACGGCGCCGAAATCCGCGCCCTCGTTCCATTCAGCGCATGAATTCGTCGAACGGTTCTGCTCGAAGGAGCTCTCGCGCATCGTCGACGAGGCGCTCGCAAACAACAACGACATCGCCGCCGCCGTCGCCCGCATCACCCAGGCCGACGCCCAGGCGCGAGTTTCAAGCGCGCCGCTGTTTCCGACGATCACCAACGTGAATTCGGTTCAGCGCACGCAGGTGCCGGGAACGTCGGTCTATTCGACGCCGAACTACAACCCGGCGCAACAATTTCTCGCCGCCGCCGGCAAGCCGACGACCCTCGTTCAAAACGAAGGCGTCTACAGCGCGACGCGCACCAATCTGTTCAAGCTCGGGCTGAACGCCAGCTACACGATCGACATCTGGGGCATGAACGAGGACGCCTCCAAGGCGGCCCGGCTGCTCGCCAACGCAAGCCGCTACGACCGCAACGTCGTCGAGATCGCGACGGTCGCGTCGGTGCTCAATTCCTATTTCGCCGTAGTCAATGCACAGGATCAGCTTCGGGTCGTGCATGAGAACGCGCGCATAGCCAGGGAAGTGCTTAAGGCGCTGCAGGCGCGGCTCGAGGTCGGCACTGCGACCATTCTCGACACGGCCCAGCAGGAAACCGTGCTCGACACCCAGCTGGCGATGATCCCTCCGCTGGAGCAGACGGTCGCCCAGCAGCGCAATCTGCTCGCCGTTCTGCTCGGACGCACGCCGGAGAGCTTCTCGACGCAGGGGACGACGCTCAAAAGCTTGCGCTTCCCGAAGATCGAGCCGGGACTGCCGTCGGAGGTGCTGCTGCGCCGTCCCGACGTCGCCGAAGCCGAAGCCAAGCTCGCCTCGCAGGAATTCTCGGTGCTGCAAGCGCGTGCGGCCTTCTTTCCGCAAATCCAGCTGACCGGCCAGTATGGCGTGCAGAGCATCGTGTGGAAGAATCTGGCCACGCCCCAAGCCATCGCCTGGCAAGTGCTGGCCAGCACGACGCAGCCCATATTCGACGGCTGGAGCCTGCAAGGGCAGTACGAGCTTCAGAAGGGCAAATTCGCCGAGCTCGCCGCCGATTACCGCAAGCAGGCGCTGACCGCCCTCTCCGACACCGAAAACGCGCTGATCGCCGTCGCGCAGACGGGGCGGCAATTGCGGCTGCAGGAGGACTCGGTCAACGCCGCCAAAACCGCGCTGACCGCGGCGCAGGCGCGGCTGCGCGAGGGCACGATCGACGTCGTGACGCTGGCCACCAATGAGACCGCCTATTTTCAGGCGCAGCTCACGTTGGAGCAGGTGCGGCTCACGTATTTCCAGGCGGCGACGACCTTCTATCAGGCGCTCGGCGGCGGCTGGTCGCCGACCACGCGCGAAGCCGAGATCGCCCGCGCCGACGAGGCTTATGCGGCGGATAGAGGCCCCTGGCCATGAATTTGCTCGCTCGATATCGGGGCCTGCTGATCGGCGCGGCGCTGCTCGTCGCCGTCGCTGCGCTCGCCGCCTGGCGGCTGGGGCTGCCGCCCTTCGCGCCGAGGCCCGAGCATCCGGAATGGGGCGCAAGCGGCGAAAGAGGCGACGGACGCCATCACCAAGGGGAGGGCGACGAGCCCGCCCCCGTGACCGTCGCGCGCGCGAAGCTGCAGGACGTGCCGCTCACGGTCGATTGGTACACTGGGACAGTGCTGGCGCTCAACACCACGACGATCCGCACCCAGGTGGACGGCAGGCTCATCAAGCTGCCGTTCAACGAAGGCGAGGACGTGAAAAAGGGCGACGTCGTGGCCCTCATCGAGCCCAATTTGTATCAGGCCGCCTATGATCAGGCCGTGGCGAAGAAGGCGCAAGACGAGGCCAATCTCGCGAACGCCCGCATCGACGTCGTCCGCTACGAAAAGCTCGCAAAGAGCAATTACGGCTCGCAGCAGCAATGGGTGACGCAGAAGTATCTCGTCGCTCAGCTCGAAGCGCAGGTGCGCGCCGACCAGGGCGCGATCGACAGCGCCAAAACGACGCTCGACTACTGCACGATCCGCTCGCCGATCGACGGTCGCACCGGCATCCGGCTCGTCGACGTGGGCAACATCCTGCACGCGGTCGATCAGACGGGCATTCTCGTCATCACGCAGCTCAAGCCGATCTATGTGACGTTCAACATAACCGACAAGTTTCTGCCCACCTTGCAGCGCGCGATGGCCAAGGGACCGGCCAAGGTCACCGTGATCAAGGAAATCCAGGACGGACGCGGCGGCGTCAAGGAGCTGGCCATTTCCAACGGCCAGGTTTCCGTGGTCGACAACCAGATCGATCCGGCGACCAGGACGGTCAAGATCAAAGCCACTTTTCCCAATGACGATCTCGCGCTTTGGCCGGGCGACTTCGTCAAGCCGGCCGTGGAGTTCGACACGCTTAAGAATGCATTGACGGTTCCGAAGGTCGCGATCCAGTCCGGTCCCACCGGCGGCTCCTTTGTCTATCTGCTCGGGGAGGACGGCGCGGTGACGCAGACTCCGGTGACGACAGCGTTTCAGGATGAGAACATCGCCGTTGTGTCGCAGGGGCTGGACGTCGGCGCGCAGGTGGTCACGCACGGCGTTCAGCGTCTCTCGAACGGAGTGAAGGTGACTGTCGTGCAATCCGGCGACGACGGCGCCGCCGCGCCGAAGGACAAGGCGGCGGCAGAAGGAGTTAAATCCTCGGGCGGCGGCGAGCGCCGACACAGGCGCGATCACGACGGCGCGCCGCCGCCGACGGAGGTCGAAAAGCCGCAGCAGCCGGAGGCGGCGAAGAAATCAGACTAGGGCAAAAGCTTTCTTGTTTTAAGTCCAACGACAGGACGATCGTCATGGCGCGTTTTGCGACATCGGGGTTTCTCGCCCCTCCGCACTTTTTCCTTCTGCTGCTCGTCGTCGCCAATGCGACGATGTTCCTGCTGTGCCTGCGCGCGGGGGGAAGCGCGCAAATTCCAGCCGACGTGCTCGTCGCCAATGGCGCGCTCGTCCCCTGGGCGCTGGACCGCGGCGAATACTGGCGATTGATCGCCGCCGGCTTCCTTCACGCCAATCCGGCGCATGTGATTATGAACATGATCAGCCTCGTCATTCTCGGGCCGCATCTCGAGCGCCGGCTCGGCGCCAGCTATTTCGTGCTGATCTATTTCGTCTCCCTGATTGGATCGAGCGTCGCCAGCATCGGACTTCATCCCGGGGCCTATCTTGGCGTCGGCGCGTCGGGCGCGATTTACGGCGTGTTCGCGGCGCTGTTCGCCCTGTGGATCCTGGGAGAGATCAATTTGCCGGCGAGCTTCTTCGTGATCAATTTCGCGTTGAACATCGTCTTCGCGACGCGAACGCCGCATATCGACTGGGCGGCGCATTTCGGCGGTTTCTGCGGCGGCTTCATCGCCTGCACGGTCCTCGTCGACCTCGTCGAGAAGCGAAATCTCCTGGGACTTCGCTGCAAGTTCCCCGAATTCGTCAAATTCGACGCGCTCGCCCTGATCGCGGTCCTCGTCGTCTCGGTGTCGTTTGCGCCGCCGCCTGCGCTGGCGGACGTCAATCGATGGCTCCCGCCGGCGATCGGCCTGTGCGGCGCCTATGCGCTCCTTCGCCTGCTCGATTTGCTGCTCTCGCAACCCAAAGGGCTCGCGGCCGCCGTGATGCTGCTCGCCGTCGCCAACGCGGCAGCGGCGTTTCTGCTGCTGCGCTTCGCGAGCGCCGGCTCGAGTCTCCGCACTGAGGGCGGGGCGCTCACAGCGCTACGCGAACAGTTTTGTTCGCATGTCGAGGCGGTTTCTGTCGGCGCCGCCTTCGCCGCCCTGCTCATTACATCCGCTTTGGGCGCAAGGGATTTCCAACGCGGGCTTGGCGAAAAGGGTTTCGTCGCGCAAGGCCTGCGGGCCGAGCGGCGGCGGCGCGCCTGACGGGCTCGAGCACGACGCGCGGCGCTAAGGCTTGCCCGTGCGCGGCGCGTCTCTACCTTTAGAATTGCCTCGATAGCGGCGGGAGGCGCTCCAGAG
>DASPSI010000085.1:0-11692 GCA_035624015.1 Methylocystis sp. | reverse complement strand
CAATTGTATTAATTTCTCTCGGCTTTCGGCTTCGGTCCGCATCGGCCAGGTTGCGGCTTTCGCCCCAGCTGGCGTTCCGCCTTCTCGACGAATCGTATCCTTGACGCCCAATTTGGCAATTCATATCATGTCACCGTAACTGGAACCTCTCTCCGCGCAACGCTACATTGTAGTTCTCATCCGCCTTTCTCCATTCCGGAGATACTTCAACCGGAGGGTATGCTATGCTCAACTCATTATATTGGTGGCTGACGCTGTTCACGCTTTTGGTAATTGTTGGCGTTATTATGGAAGGAGAGGAAATATTCTCCGAATTGAGAGCGTCGGGGTGGATGCGTGCAAAGCATAAACTAGCCAAATTTGGGTTTGCTTTGCTGGTCGTCGGATTAGCCGGAGAATTATTTTTCCAAACGCGAATTGAATCGGAAGATGCTAAGCTAAAAAGAGACTCTGACCGTAAAATAGCGGACTTGCGAATAGTGGCAGAGAATCTCCGCTCTGAGAACTTGGCGCTTGAAGCAAAGATTGCGCCGCGCAAGCTACCGCCGAATGCAATCGAAGCCATAAAAAACGTAGCTGCGTCATTCAGCGACCGCAAAATCAGTCTCTGGTCATATGGATTAGACATAGAAGGAAGATTGCTCGCGACACAAATAAAGTCCGCGTTTGATGCGGCCAGTGCTCCAATCATCGATAGCAGAGGGGCCATGATTTCATCTGCCGTCCCGCGCGTAGGCGTTATCGTGACTGGATCGGACGAGGAATTAGTTTCCGCGCTATTGAAAGCTATGCAATCTTTATCTCCGGTGAGAGGTCCTGTCCCCGGTGCCTTTTCCGCATACAGCCTTACGATTCCTCCAGCGGAGCCAACTGTAGCCGCTGAAATATTCGTTGGAATAAAGCCCACAGACCCATAGACGGCGAGAACAAAAGCGCGAGCGCAAAGACTTCGCCATCCCCGTTCGAGGGAGTCAAATATATAAGTCCCTAAAAAAAGCCAAGGAGACGGTGGAAAGCGCCGAGCTGGGTCGGACCGTCGTCAAAGTCGGAATTCGTGAAGCGGCGCCGCCCCTCATCCGGCGCTTCGCGCCACCTTCTCCCGTAAGGGGAGAAGGTCGCCGCCGCGGTCGGCGTCTCTCAATCCTTCGCGCGCTCGACGTAGGTTCCGTCCTCCGTCTGGATCACCACGCGCGTGCCCGGCTGGATGTGCGGCGGCACCATCACGCGCGCGCCGTTCGAGAGCTTCGCCGGCTTGTAAGAAGAAGACGCCGTCTGGCCCTTCATGGCCGGCTCCGTCTCGGTGATCTCCAGCGTCACCCGCGGCGGCAGCTGGATCGCTACGGCGACGCCGTTGAAGATCGACAGGATGCAGACCATGTTCTCTTGCAGCCATTGCGCCTGGTCGCCGATCACGTCCTTCGGCACCATGATCTGCTCGTAATTCTCCTGGTTCATGAAGGTGTAGCTGTCGTCGTCGCCATAGAGATAGGCATAGTCCTGATCCTCGACGAAGGCGCGCTCGACTTGCTCGGTGGTCTTGTAGCGATCGGTGGTCTTCACGCCATCCGACAGGCGGCGCATGTCGATCTGCGTCGTCGGCGTGCCCTTGCCGGGAAAGAAGCTTTCGGCGCTTAAAACGACATAGAGCTGGCCGTCCTCTCTCTCGAGAATATTGCCCTTGCGGATCGAACTGGCGATGACTTTCACGGCTTGTCCCTTGGCGGTTTGCTGGGGCGCGCCCCGATGAGCTAGAAGAGGCGCGAAACTCGTGCGGCTTAAAACCACACTTCGTCGGCGCGGGCAATCCTTGAGCGCGCCTGGAGCTATAAGGAAGCGCTAAAGACATGAGCCCCGCTTCGCCCTTCTGGGCCAGGGACGTCCATGCCGACCGCAGGCCGTTTCTTATCGGCCGGTCCGCCATCGCCGCGGCGATCCGGCAGTTTTTCGTCTCTTGCGGCTTCGTCGAGGTCGACACCGCCGCCTTGCAGGTCTCGGGCGGGAATGAGGTCCACGTCTCGCCCATGCCTGTGGAGTTCGTCGACGGGGCCGGCGCGAAGAGCCGGATCTATTTGCATTCCTCCCCGGAATTCGCCTGCAAGAAGCTGCTCGCGGCGGGCGAGCAGCGCATCTTCACGCTCTCGCACGTGTTCCGCAACCGCGAGCGCTCGGCCCTGCATCACCCCGAATTTTCGATGCTGGAGTGGTATCGCGCCGGCGAGCCGTTGACGCGGCTCGTCGAGGACTGCGCCGACCTGCTCACTGTGGCCGCGCGCGCCGCCAGGACCGACACGTTCATTTGGCGCGATCGGACCGCAGACCCGTTCGAGGAGCCGGAAATTCTGACCGTGTGCGAGGCCTTCGAGCGCCACGCCGGCGTCGATCTTGCAAAGCTGCTCGGCGACCGCGAGGGGCTCGCGAGAGCAGCCGCGCGGGATGGCCTGCGCGTTGCGCCTGACGACAGCTGGTCCGATCTCTTCAGCAAGATCCTGAGCGAGAAGGTCGAGCATCGGCTGGGCCGCGGGCGCGCCACGATTCTTTGCGACTATCCGCTGAGCGAGGCGGCGCTGGCGCGAGCGAAGCCGCAAGATCCGCGTTTCGCCGAGCGCTTCGAGCTCTATATCTGTGGCGTGGAGATCGCCAACGCCTTCGGCGAACTCAACGACGCCGCCGAGCAGCGACGGCGGTTTGAGGCGGCGAACGCGCTGCGCCGGCAGCTTTACGGCGAGGCCTGCCCCGTCGACGCCGATTTTCTCTCGGCGCTGGAAGCGATGCCGGAGGCCTCTGGCGTCGCGCTTGGCTTCGACCGGCTGGTCATGCTGGCGCTCGGCGCGACGCATATCGAGCAGGTGCTCTGGACGCCGGTGGCGGAGGGGGGCGGAAAGCTCGACATTTGAGGAGCCGCGCCATGAAGATTCTCGTGATCGGCGCTTCGCGCGGCGTCGGATTGGAGCTCGTCAAGCAGGCGCTGGCGCGCGGTCACGACGTGACGGCGCTGCTGCGCGACATGGGAAAGCTCGGGCTTTCCCATCCGTGTCTCGTCAAGCGGCGCGGCGACGCGTTGAACGCCGGCGACGTGCGCGAAGCCTTGGCCGGCCAGGACGCCGTTTGCAGCTGCGTCGGAATGGGTTTCACGACGAAGCCGGTGCATCTGTTCTCGCGCGGCGCAGCCAATATTCTCGCGGCTCTGCGCGAGGCGCCGGGCGCCAAGTTCGTCAGCGTGACCGGGATCGGGGCGGGGGACAGCCGCGGGCACGGCGGGTTTCTCTACGACCGGATTTTCCAGCCGCTGCTGCTGAAGACGATCTATGAGGACAAGGACCGCCAGGAGGCGCTGATCAAGGCCTCCGACGCCGACTGGCTCATCGTGCGCCCGGCGCTGCTGACGAACGGGCCGAAAACGGGAAAATATCGCGCGCTGACGGATTTGAGCGGCGCGACCGCCGGAAGGATATCGCGCGCCGACGTGGCGGACTTCGTCTTGAACCAGCTCGAGGGCTTCACCTTCTTCCGGCAGACGCCGCTGCTGACCTATTGAGATCGCGCGACGCGCAAGACGGGAGAGCGCCGATTGCCCCGTCGTCCCTACGCCGCCCAACTTTACCTTTTTTGTCATATCGCTTTATAGGTGCTCGCCGCTATCCACGCTGGCTTCCGCATGCTTTGTGAGACGTTCCTCCCGCCCTTCGGCAATCCATCGGCCGCGGACCCCTTCGAGGCCTCGGACGCTCTAACGGCCGTCGCCGCCCGCTACAGCGTCGCGGTCACGCCGGAGATCGCCGCGCTCATCGATCCCAGCGACCCGAGCGACCCCATCGCGCGGCAGTTTCTGCCCGACGCGCGCGAATTGATCACGCGCGCGGACGAGCTCACCGATCCCATCGGCGACGACGTCCACAGCCCGGTCGCGGGACTTGTCCACCGCTACGACGATCGCGTGCTGTTGAAGCTTGCGTCGGTGTGTCCGGTCTATTGCCGTTTCTGCTTCCGCCGCGAGAGCGTCGGGCGCGGCAAGGGGCGCGCGCTTTCGAGCGACGAGATCGCCAATGCGCTCGACTATGTCGCGGCGCGGCCGCAAATCTGCGAGGTGATTTTGACCGGCGGCGACCCACTCGCAGCGTCCGCGGCGCGTCTTTCCGAAGTCTCGGCCCGCCTCGCGCAAATCCCGCATGTGACCAAGCTGCGCGCGCACACGCGCGTTCCGACCGCGGCGCCGAAGCTCGTCACGACCGAGCGCATCGCGGCGCTGCGCGCAAGCGGCAAGGCGCTCCATGTCGCCCTGCACGTCAATCATCCGCGCGAGCTTGGCTCGGAGGCGCGCGCGGCGATCGCAAGGCTTCGCGAAAGCGGCGCGGCGCTGCTCGCGCAGACCGTGCTGCTTAACGGCGTCAACGACGAGGCGCGCCTGCTCGAGGCGTTGATGCGCGAGCTGTTGGCGCTTGGCGTCAAGCCCTATTACTTGCATCATCCCGACAAGGCGCCGGGCACGTCGCACTTTCGCGTCTCGCTCGACCGCGGGCGCAGAATTCACAAGGAGCTGGAACGGGCGCTTAGGCAGGACGCCCCGCGCTATGTGCTCGACATTCCGGGAGGGTTCGGGAAAGTCCCCGTCAAGGAGCCGCATGTCGCGAGGATGTCCGCAAGGCGCTGGCGCATCCAGGATCGGTTCGGCGCGACGCACGACTATGTGGAGGCGCCGGACGCCTGACGATCGCCCCAACGTTAACCAGCCGGCAAGCGCCATGGGAGAAACGAATTGCAATGAAACGCGCGCGTCTCTTTCTCTTCTGCCTCTCCGCCTCGCTTTCCGCCTGCGCGCCCCCCGTGGAGGAGCGTTCAGCCCCGCCGCCGTCCTCGGCCGAGCCGAGCTTCTATCGTTCGCTCGCGCGAGCGGGCGCCGCCGTCGATCAGGACGCGGCGCGCGACATGATCTCGCAATACCGGCGCAACAACGGGCTCGGCGCGCTCGCGCTCGACGACAGGCTGAGCGCGGCGGCGCAGCGGCTGGCGGATGAAATGGCGTCCCGGAGCGCGGTGGTTCCGCAAAGCGCTCTCAATCTCGAACGCCGCCTCGAGGCGGCGGGCGTCCAAACGAAGAGTGGGGCGGCCAATGTTTCGGCGGGCTACCAGACGCTGGCCGAGGCGTTCTCGGGCTGGCGGCAATCGCCGCCCCACAACGCCCGGATGCTTGCTGCGGGCGCGCGGCGCATGGGGCTCGCCACCGCCTATGCGAAAAAAGGCAAATATCGGGTCTATTGGGCTCTGCTGCTCGCGGACTGAAAGCTCACGCGCGGGCGCGGCGCTTTTTCTTCTTCCCGCCGCCCTCGCTCGGCTCGCTTGGCAGCATGTGGAGCGGCGGCTCTTCCATGCGCGTGTAGCGCACGCCGAGAAAGAATAGGATTTGCCCGCCGCCATCGATCGGCGCCGCATGTCTGCGGCCTTGCGCGCGCTGCTCCAAGGAGATGATCTGCGCCATTGCCTTCGCCCCGCCAAAGCGGCCGCTGATTTGCCGCTTAAACGCCATAGGAAGCTCGCGACAGTTAATGTTCCGTCAACATCAACGCTCTATTGTTGCAGTAATTTGCGTAGCGCGTGGAGCGGGTTGAACATGGGCGCCCGAGTGGAAGAGCGGCAAAGCGCCATTGGCGCGCTGTTGCAGACGATCGTTGAGCAATTCGCCGAACGTTCCGGGCACCGGCCGGAGGATATTCGCCAGTTCGAGCGGCTCGCCGGAGATCTCATCGACATCGCTGAGAACGACAGCGTCGCCGCCGTCGCCAAGACGCTCTGCCTCCATCTGGAAACCCCGAAAAGCCTCATCGCGCGGCTCTTCCGTCGCGGCGGCGCCTGTGCGCGCGTCGCGTTCGAATTTGCGCCCATGGCGCCCGTGTCGGAGCTCGTCGTCAACGCCGAGCACGGCGCCCCCGAGTTGGCCGCGGCGATCGCCCGTCGTCCGGATCTTTCACGCGAGTTGGTCGCCGCGCTTTCGGCGCGCGCGGAGCCTGACGTGCTGCGCGCGCTCGCCGCCAATCGCCTGCTTCGGCTCGACCGCGGCGCGCTGCGCGCGCTCATGCAGGCGGCGCGGGACGACCTCGTGCTTGCACGCGTCCTGCTCGACCGCGACGACCTCGATCTCGATCCCGAGCCGCTGTTTCTCGCAGCGACGGCAGCCGAGCGCTCAGCCATCCTGCTCGCGTCCTGTCGCCTGGCCATGCTGACGCCCGCCGCCGACATGGGCGCTGAGGGACGCAGGTTCCTGAGGGCGGGCGCCGGGCTTGCAACGCTGCTGCTCGATCTCGCGGTCCGGCAGTGCCACGACGCCATGGTGACGGTGGTGGCGGACGCGCTCGACGCCCGCAAGAGCCGCGTGCGCAAGATTTTCGAGGACGAGGGCGGCGAGGCGCTGTCTCTCGCCTTCGTCGCGCTGGGCATGGACGTCGACACCGCGACCAAAATCTTTTTATGCGGCGAGCGAAGCTATGGGCGCGACGCCGCACGGCTGCGCGAGCTGCGCGCCCTGATGCGCTCGGCGCCGACGGCGGCGGCGGCGCGCATCGTCGCGGCCATGACCGGCGCCGCGCGCTTCGAGCGCGACGGACCGCGCAAGGCGCAAACGCGCGACGAAGCGCCGCAGGCTCTCGCCTGGCGCCGCCCGGCGGCGCCGAAGGACGCGGGGCGGCTGCGCGTCGAGCGCAAGGCCTGAGCGACGCGCCTTTATTCTCGCGCTGTCGCCGCGGCGCTCTCCTTGTCGGCGCGCAACCGGCCGAAGAGCTGCTCGCGCTCGAGATGGGCGCGCTCGGCGGTATAGAAAGCTTGCAGAAATTCGGGCGCGTCCGCCGCCGCGACGGGCTCGCTCCAGCCGATCTTGCCGCAAATCTTGCGGCAGACCTCCGACTGTAGAACCGCGGTCTCCTTGCCCGGCGGCCGGCGCAGGATTTCCTCGAGCACCTGCAATTCGAAGGCGCCATAAGCGCCGAGCTGCCGGCTCGAAAAGACGAAACGCTCCTGCGCCTGCGCGAGATCGCCGAGCAGGCGGCGGCGGGGCAGGGAGATCACCATCGTGCCGGCGATGAGGTCGCCCGCGCGCAGCCGATCGCGATTGAAGAGCGGCAGCGCCGAGACCGCGAGAATCCAGGCGAGATAGGAAAGCGGCAGCCAGCCGTTCTTGTCGCCGGCAAGGCTCAAGAGAAGGACGAGCGGCAGGAAGGTCTCGACCTCGCGCGTGAGATTGCGGGCGACGATCGCGCCAGCGGTCAGCGGCCCGCCTTTGCGGTCGATGACCTTGAGGCCGACGATGCGCTTGCCGGGCGTCGCTCCTTGCGCCTGCAGCTCGAAATGGATGAAATAGAGATTGCGCAGCAGAAAGGCCGAGAACATCGCCGCCGTGAACGCCAGCTCGCCCTTCACCTGCGTGAGCGCGACGAAGGCGAGCAGATAAAGGACCACTGTCGCCGCGCACCAGAAGAACATGTCGATGAGAAAGGCGGCGAGACGCGCGCCGCCGTTCGCAACCTCGACCTCGAGCGTCACGCCCTCGGGCGTCTCAATCTCGCGCGTCTCGCGGTCGACGCCTTCGAGAAAGCGGTTGATGCGCTTAAGACCGTCTTGCGTCATCGCTTCGGCCTGCGAGCAAGAAATAGGCGAGCCAGATCACCGCCGTCGCGAGCGCGAAGACGAAGCGCGCCGGCGTGTCGCTGACGAGCTGGCGGAAGCCGCCCTCGATGAGGCCGGCGAGGAACAGCATGAGCACCGCGCCGCCCGCGAGTCGCGCCGCTGTCTGTCCGTTCAGCGCGAGATTGTCGAGCCGCGAATATTGCCCGGGGAACAGGATTTTCCCGGCGATCACGAAACCGCCGGCGCCGCAGAGGATCAGCGCGCCGAACTCGGTCACGCCATGGATCGAGACCCAGCCGAGAAAGTCGACGAGGAGGCCGCGATGCGCATGCAGCGCGAGAAAGGCGCCGAACATGAGGCCTTGATAGATCAGCAGCACGAGCGTCGGCGCGCCGGCGAAGACGCCGAGGCCGAAGGTCATGACGCCGATCTGGGCGTTGTGGCGGAAGAGGGCGTTGGCGAAGACGAGAAAGGACTCCTCGAAGCCAGGCCAGGGCGCGAAGATCTCGCCGTTGCGCAGCTCTGTCGCCGTGCTGTGAGGGCCTCGGCCGCCGGAAAGCCAGGCGGGCGCGAAGAGCTGGAAATATTGCTCGTTGGCGTCGACGAGCGCATAGCCGACCAACGTGCCGAAGAGAATCGCGAGAAAAGCGAGGAGGATCGGCCAGGCGCACTCGCGCACCGCGCGCGGGAAGTCGCGCGATAGGAAGCTCGCGAGCCCCTCGACGACGCCGATCCTCGGGCCGTAGACGACGAAATAGGCGCGCAGCGTGAGGTTTTCGAGATAGAGGATGAGATTGCGGTCGAGCGCGATCGAGCGCGCGACGGAGAGCGAGGACGCCGCCGTGCGATAGAGCAGGGGCAGCTGGCGCAGCTCCTCGGCGGAGATGTTTTGGAGCCCGCGCTTCTCGACGCCGGCGAGCGCGTCCTCGAGCTGGCGCCAGGCGGTCTCGCGGCCCCTGCGGAATTCGGCGCTGCGCAAGACGAGCGCGGGGCGGGGGGCGGGCTTCATGCAGCGTCTCTCGTCATCATAGAATGCGCCCTCTAAGACTTCGTGTCCTTTGTGTCTTGGTGGCCAAAATCAACCACAAAGGCGCAAAGGACACAAAGATTTCACGAAACCCTCATACCAATCCCCGTTCCTTCATCGCCAGATAGCGGTTGATCAACCGCGTCGAAAGCCCCTTCGCCGTGGTCTCCAGGCAATGCACGCCGAGCCGCTCCAGCCGCTCGAGCACGATCGCCTTCTCGCGCAGAAAATCATAGGCGACGACGGCCTCCGCCGCCGCGACGAAACGGTCCGGCGGCGCGTTGAACAGTCTTCCGAGCTGCGGATCGCGCAGCGTCACGAACACCACCGCGTGGCGATTGGCCATCCCTTGCAGGCTCTCGATGAGCAGCTCCGCGGTGGTCTCGTCGACGAATTCGGTGAACAGCACGATGAGCGCGCGCCGGTGCAATCGAGAATTCAGCTCGGCCAGGCCCAACGTGAAATTGGTCTCGACCGTCTGATAGGCGAGCGCGCCCACGCTGCGCTGGAGCTTCGGATACCACGACAGGCCGCGTCCCGGCTGCACGAATTGGCGCGCGCCCGCGTCGAAGCCGTAGACGCCGACGAGATCGCCGCTGCGCAGGCACACATAGCTCAACAGCAGCCCGGCGTTGATCGCATGATCGAGCCGGCTCAGCCCATCGATCGGCTCCGCCATCAGATGGCCGGTGTCGAAGGCGAGGATCACATGATGGTTGCGCTCGGTGCGGAACTCCTTCGACAGCAGCTTGCGGTGGCGCGCCGAGCGCTTCCAGTCGATGAAGCGGTTGTCGAGCCCCGCCGCATGCTCGCGCAGCGATTCAAACTCCGCGCCCTCGCCCTTCTGCTGCTGCGCCTTGATCCCATAGAGGCTCTCGCGCGCGTTGAACTGCAGCGCGACGGCGCGCACGCCGCGCACGTCCGGGATCACGTCGATCGACTTGGCCTGTGGAACGCGGCGGATGCGCTCGGTAAGGCCAAAGGGGCCGCGCCATTTCAGCCAGACCGCGTCGAGACGGACGACCCCGCGGCGCATAACCTCGAGCGCCAAATGTGCGACAGCGCGGCCTTGGCGATCCGCCCGGGCGAAGGCCGGGCGCGGCGGGCCCATCTCGCCGCTGTGCTCGGCGAGCGCCTCGAAGATCGTGACGCCCGCGCCCGTAGCGTCCGTGATCGCGACAATGATCTCGCCCGAGCTTCCGACCGGCAAGCGCGACGGCGCGGTCACCGAAACCTTGAGGCGCGACGCCGGCGTCCCGAGCAGCGCGTCCATGCCGATCAGCAGCAGCACGAGCGCAGCAAGACCCACGGAGAGCGGCCAGAACTCCTCCCGCGCCACCATGAGCAGAAGCGCCGGCGTCTCTGTCGCGGCGAAGAGCAGCGCCGCGCGCTGCGTCGGCCGGATCACCGCGGCGCCGCCACATTGTCGAGAATCTCGCGCAGCGCCGCGTCGGGGCTCAGGCCATCGATCTCGGCGGAAGGCGTGAGCACGATGCGATGGCGCAGCAGCGGCGGAGCTAAGGTTTTCACGTCGTCCGGGATCACGAAGTCGCGGCCCTCGATCGCCGCATGAGCGCGCGAAGCGGACGCCAGCATGTTGGCGGCGCGCGTCGAGGCGCCGTTCTCGACCGCGGAATGCTCGCGCGTCGCGCGCACGATGTCGACGATGTAGTCGACGAGCGGCTCGCTCAGACGAATATCGGCGACAACCCCGCGCGCCTGGGCCAGGCGCTCGCGCGAGACGACGGGCCTGAGGCCGAACTCCGCGAGGCGCGGCATCGACGAGCGGCGTCCGTGCCGCGTGACGATCTCGCGCTCTTCGTCGCGGCCGGGGTAGTTCAGGAGGATCTTGAACAGGAAGCGGTCGAGCTGCGCCTCGGGCAGGGGGTAGGTGCCCTGCTGCTCGATCGGGTTCTGAGTCGCGAGCACGATGAAGTCGTCGCCGAGCTCGTGCGTCGCGCCGTCGATCGTGACGCTACGCTCGTTCATCGCCTGCAGCAGCGCGGCCTGGGTTTTCGGCGGCGTGCGGTTGATTTCGTCGGCGAGCAGGATGTCGGTGAAGATGGGGCCGCGCGTCAGCGTGAAGGCGCTCGTTTGGAAGTTGAACACGCTCGTGCCGATGAGATCGCCCGGCATCATGTCGGGCGTGAACTGCACGCGCCCGAAATTCAAGGAGAGGGCGGTCGAGAACGCCTGCGCCAGCAGCGTCTTGGCCGTGCCGGGCACGCCTTCGAGCAGCATGTGCCCCTCGCAGAGCAGGCTCGTCAGCATGAGCCGGATCACTGCGTCCTGGCCGACGACGACCTTCTTGACCTCGCCTAGAATATCGTCAGCGATCGCGCCGATGTTCCGAATGTCCATCCAATATCTCCATCTTCCAGGCATGGATCGCCCGCGCCGCGGCGAAAGGCGTTTGTCTGTCGCTTGCGATCGCGCGCGCAGCGTCCGCGAGTATCGCGCCGCAGTCGCTCTTTACCCCGCGCGCCCGGCCGAGCCGTTGCAGCCACGAGATCAGCGCCGTCTCGTCGAGTTGCTTTGGCGCCTTCAGACGGCGCGCCGTGTCGCGGATCGTGACCTCGACATAGCGGCGCAATACCGACGTGCGGTGGCCGGCATAGTCCAGGAGCCGCGCGGTGTTGGCGATGAGGCCGCGCTTTCCCGCCGAGAGCGGCTTCGGCGCCGGCTGCGGCGCGCCGAAGCGGCCGATCGTCGCTGAGAACAGCAGCAGCAGCCCGAGCAGCAATTGCGCCGCGGCGAGCGGGTAGGGGAAGCGCGCCAGAAGCTTTAAAAGATCCGGCGGCGGCGCCCGCGGATCGCCGGTCTCGCCGTGGATGGCCTCGTTGAAGACGATGCGCGCCCCAGCCCCGCCAAGGAACGGCATCACGCCTTCGACGAGATAGGCGTTGTCGCCCTTCCCGATCCCCTGATTGGCCAAAACGTCGGGGTCGGAGAGGACAAAAAGGCGCTTCTGGCCCCTGCGCCTCTTGCCGAGGAGGACGCCGTCCGCCGACGCCACCACCGGCTCGAGATCCGAGTTGACGATGAGCTGCGCCT
>DASPSI010000080.1:0-20435 GCA_035624015.1 Methylocystis sp. | reverse complement strand
TTGACGTCGAGCGGGACGAGCTTGCCGCTCTCGTCGCGCGCGCCGGGGCCGACCGAGACGATCTTGCCTTCCTGCGGCTTCTCCTTGGCGGTGTCGGGAATGATGATGCCGCCTTTGGTTTTCTCCTCGCCTTCGAGGCGCTTGACCACGACGCGATCGTGCAGAGGACGGAACGCCATGTAGCAATCTTCCTAGTTTGCGCCGGGAGGGGCCCGGCGAAGGGAAAAGGGAAAGCGCCGCTAGCACTCGCACATGCTGAGTGCTAGCGGCGCGGGGAATAAATAGGCGCCCCGCGCCGTCGCGTCAAGAGCTCTCCGCGCCGCCCGGCAATTCCAGCTGGAATCTCATCGTCGAAAGGCGCCTGACCGGCCCAATGGAGCTGCATGCGTTTGAGCGTCCGCCAAAGCAGACGCCCGCCCGAATCCACAAGCCACTTGTGCCGAGCCGCCTCGCTCGCGGGCCCATGGATCGCGCTCACATGTCCTGCGCGCGATGATTCAGCGGGGGGAGCATCGACACGAATTGCAATCAACGCAAAATACGATTAAGGGTTGAGCCGCGCCGGCCGACGGCGAGCTGTGGATGCGAAATAGCTCAAAGGCCCAAACAGGTCTTCAAAATTTTTAAATGTTGAAACAGCTCCGGCGTTGCGGCGCCGCTCGCCGCGTGGGAAACAACGGGCCGGGGCCGATTCGAGACGCCTCGACTCTTGCAAGGGGAAACGCCATGCCTTCGTCTAATCATACTGGCATTGTCGGTACGATCTCCGGTTCTCGCCACGCCCGCCGGGTTCTCGCGAGCGCTTTCGTCCTCGCCGCCAGCTGCGCCGCGGCGCGCGCGGACGGCGTAAGCGCGGCGGGCGTCCTGTTCGAGCCGCCCTCCAACGCCGCTGAAGCCGCCGACGAAGGCGTTGCGGTCCATACCTTCATCAAGATGATGAAGCCGCAGTTCGGCGCCAAGAACGTCGCGACTCGCGCCGCAGCCGGCCTGCCTCCCTATTCCGGTTACGGCATCGAGACCCCCGGGTCTCTGCAATGCATTTATGGCTTTCAGTCGAGCGGTGCCACCGCCTGCAATCCCAACCAGGTCGTCCCGCTCACCTCGCTCGGCTCAAACTCGTCGACCATCGCCATCGTCGACGCCTACGACTATCCGGCGGCGGCGGCGGATTTGGCGGCGTTCTCGGCGCAATTCGGCCTGCCGGCGCCAACCTCCGCGAATTTCTCGGTCGTCTACGCCTCTGGCAGCAAGCCCGCGAACGGCTCCGGCAGCGGCTGGGATATCGAGGCCGCCCTCGACATCGAATATGCGCACGCCATGGCGCCGAACGCGAAGATCATTCTCGTCGAGGCGAAATCTGCGAGTTTCGCCGATCTCTTCACCGCCGTACAGGTTGCAGCGGGTTACGTCGCGGCGGCCAAGAACGGAGGACAGGTCTCGATGAGTTGGGGCGGCGCCGAGTTCTCCTACGAGGCGAGCTACGACTCGGTGTTCAGCGGCAACCATGTGGTGTTCTACGCCGCGGCGGGCGACAACCCGGGAACGATCTACCCTTGCGTTTCGCCCAATGTGGTTTGCGTCGGCGGCACGTCGAATCGGCGCGGCGGCGCGGCCAATAACTTCGCCTTCGAGGGCCAGTTCGCCTGGAGCTCCACGGGCGGCGGCCCGAGCCTCTACGAGGCCCTGCCGACATTCCAGAGCACGAGTTCGGCCGCCAGCGTCATCGGCTCCATGCGCGGCGCGCCCGACGTGGCGGCGCTCGCCGATCCGAACAACGGCGTGTGGGTCTACAACACCACTTATGAGCGGGGCGCCCAGTGGTGGCAGGTCGGCGGCACCAGCGCGGCGACTCCGATCACCGCGGGCCTCGACAACGCCGCCGGAAACTTTGCGCTGAATAGCGCGGCCTACCTGGGAGTGCTCTATCATTACAGCGGCGCCGAGCGCACCCTCGTCACATCCGGCTACTGCGGCTTCAATTACGCATACGCTGCCGGGTCTAGCTGGAGCTTCTGCACCGGCTACGGCGTTCCCAGGCCGCTCAACGGCTTGGCCCAATTGTAAGGGCGCCGGCTGAAACCCCGACGGGCGACCGGATGGCTCATCCGGTCGCTCTCTTTATTTTCATTTGTGGACAGCGGGCGCCGTTGAAAATTGATGATTAAATCTCGCTCGCTCGGGTGCTAAGCGGTATCCTGAGCTAGTGAGCCCCAATGCGATTCGACCCCTCCTTCCTCGACGAAATCCGCGCCCGCGTGCCGGTTTCCGAGGTCGCGCGCGTTAAGGTTAAGCTCAAGAAGCAGGGGCGGGAGTGGCGCGGGCTTTCGCCTTTCAACGCTGAGAAGACCCCCTCCTTTTACGTCAACGACCAAAAGGGCTTTTGGCACGATTTTTCCTCGGGCAAGCACGGCGACGGCTTCACCTTCTTGATGGAGACCGAGGGCCTCTCCTTCCCCGAGGCGGTCGAGCGGCTTGCGGCCTTAGCCGGGCTGCCGCTTCCCGTGCGCACGAGCGCTGACGAGGCGCAGCAGAAGAAGCGCGCGTCGCTCACCGAGGTTCTGGAGCTTGCGGCGGCGTTCTTCGAGAAGCAGCTCAAGGGAGTGGAGGGACGCGAGGCGCGCGCCTATCTCGAGCGGCGCGAGATCGCCCCCACGTCGCAGAAGCACTTTCGCCTCGGCTACGCGCCCGCCTCGCGCTACGCGCTGCGCGACGACCTCGCCGCCAAGGGCGTGAGCCTTGAGGCGATGATCGAGACCGGCCTGCTCATCCATGGCGAGGACATTCCGGTCCCCTACGACCGCTTCCGCAACCGGCTGATGTTTCCGATCTGCGACCGCGCGGGGGCGCCGATCGCGTTTGGGGGACGGGCGCTGGAGGCGGACGCGCAGGCTAAATATCTGAACTCGCCTGAGACCCCGCTCTTCCACAAGGGCGCGACGCTCTACAACCTCCACAACGCCCGCAAGGCCGCGCATGAGGCGGGAACGGTGATCGCCGTCGAGGGCTACATCGACGCCATCGCCATGACCGCGGCCGGTTTTCCCAACGTCGTCGCGCCGCTCGGCACGGCGATCACGCCCGAGCAGCTGGAGCTGCTCTGGCGCTTGGCCGAGGAGCCCATGCTGTGCCTGGACGGCGACAAGGCCGGGCTCAAGGCCGCCTATCGAGCGGTCGACACGGCGCTGCCTCTGCTCGGGCCGGGCCGCACGTTGCGCTTCGCGCTGCTGCCGGGCGGCCAGGACCCGGACGAGCTCTTGCGCGCAGGCGGGCGAGCCGCAGTAGAAGAGGCGCTTTCCGCGCCGCTGCCGCTCGTCGAGATGCTCTGGCGACGCGAGACGCAGGACGCCGGGCTCGACACGCCCGAAAAGCGCGCGGGCCTGAAGCGGCGCCTCAATGAGATCGCCGGGCTGATCCAAGACCAGACCCTGCGCGAGGAGTACAGGAGGGACCTCGCCAACCGCCTCAGTCGGCTATTCGGCGGCCAAAGGTCGCAGGAGCGGTTTCGTCCGCGCGGGGAATATCTCCGTCGCTCTGGTCCCGAACGGTCCTGGCGGGCAGGCCCGAACGAACCCTCCGGCCCCGTCCGCATCGGCTCGGCGCTCGGCAACTCGCCGCTGTTCAAAGGCGAAAGACAGAAGGTGTCGCCCCGCGAATGCCTTATTTTGCTGATCCTGGTCAATCACCCCCGGCTGCTGGCGGACAACATCGAGGAGCTTGCTGCGCTGGAGCTCGAGGCGGCCGAGGCGAACGCCCTGCGCAATCTGCTGTTGCAGAGCGCCTTCGACTTCGGCGGAGAGGACGCTGGAGCCGAAACCGCGACTTTGATAGAAGCCATTGACAGGGCAGGATTGACGGCCTTTCTGTCGCGGCTTCGGGGCATGGAGGCGCATGCGAGCCTATGGAATGTGCGGCCCGGCGCCGCAAGCCTCGATGCGGAGGTGTCGCTTAAGCAAGCTCTGGCCTTGCATCGCCGCGCCAGCCCCTTAAGTAGGGAAAAGAACACAACTGAGGCGCGTCTTGCGGCGGACCCAACGCAGGAGGATCAAGCGAGGCTGGCCGAAATCCAAAAACATTTGACGACGCTCGAGGGAACGGAAGCCGCGCTTGAGGGTTTTGGTCTGACGACGGGGCGCGTCAGGCGAATCTTGTAAGCTTGCCGCCTCCCGGGTTCATATGGTTAAGGAAGCCTTAGGTCGTCGCAAGCCATGTTGGACTGGCGATGCCGAAGGGCGTGTCGCAGCCCGCAGTCGTTTTGGCTGCAATCATGAGATTTTCGCCGCCTCGAGCTTTGCTTTGCGCTTGGCTTCGCCCGTTTGTCGGGCTGTGAAGCCCGTAAGGCCGCTTTAGGCGGCGTTCGGCCGTGGATAGGTTCGGAGCTGAAGATGGTCAAGAAAGACGAGGAAAAGGTCGAGGGCGAAACCGCGGTGATCGCGGAAAGCTCCGACGGCCCCTTGCTCGACCTCAACGACGCCGCCGTCAAGCGGATGATCAAGCAGGCGAAGAAGCGCGGCTTCGTGACCTACGCCGAGCTCAACGCCGTGCTGCCGTCTGAAGAGGTGTCTTCCGACCAGATCGAGGACGTGATCTCGATGCTCTCCGAGATGGGCATCACAGTCACGGAAGGCGACGATGCCGACGACGGCGAGGATGAGCAGGAGGAGGAAGAGGCGCCCGAGAGCGGCGACCTCGTCGAAGCCTCGCGCACGACCGCCGTCGCGACCAAAGCGTCTGAGCCCGCCGACCGCACCGACGATCCCGTCCGCATGTATTTGCGCGAGATGGGCTCGGTCGAGCTTCTGTCGCGCGAGGGCGAGATCGCCATCGCCAAGCGCATCGAGGCTGGGCGCGAGGCGATGATCGCCGGCCTTTGCGAGAGCCCACTGACCTTCCAGGCCATCATCATTTGGCGCGAGGAGCTGGAGGCTGGCAAGGTCCTGCTGCGCGACATCATCGATCTGGAGGCGACGTACGCCGGGCCAGACGGGAAGTCCGCCGCGTCGAAGCCCGCCGAGGCGCCGCCCGTGGTCGGCATGGCGCCGGCGACCGCCCCGCGCACCCCGCCCGCGGGGATCGGCGACGAGGACGCTCGGCCGCCCGAAGAGACTTTCGAAGAAGACGACGATCTCGAGAATTCCGTTTCGCTCTCGGCCATGGAGACGGAGCTGAAGCCGAAGGTCTTGGAGACATTCGCGCGCATCGCCGACGCTTATAAGAAGCTGCGCCGCCTGCAGGACCAGAACGTCGAGAACCGGCTCAAGAACGAGACGCTCACTCCCGCGCAGGAGCGCAAGTACAAGACGCTCAAGAAAGAGATCGTCGTCGACGTGAAGTCGCTCTCCTTGAACCAGAACCGCATCGAGGCGCTGGTCGAGCAGCTCTACGACATCAACAAGCGGCTCATCGGCTTCGAGACGAAGCTTCTACGCTCGGCCGAGTCGCACGGCGTCGCCCGCGAAGACTTCATTGACAAGTTCCACGGCTCCGAGCTCGACCCCAAATGGGTGCCACGGGTGGCGAAGCTCGGCTCGAAGGGTTGGAAGGAGTTCGTCGCGAACGAGAAGGACAACATCCGCGAGCTGCGCTCGAGCATTCATGGGCTCGCGACGGAGACGGGACTGGAGATTTCCGAGTTCCGCAAGATCGTGCAGGTCGTGCAGAAAGGAGAGCGCGAGGCGCGCCAGGCCAAGAAGGAGATGGTCGAGGCCAATCTGCGGCTCGTGATCTCGATCGCCAAGAAATACACGAACCGAGGCCTGCAGTTTCTGGATCTGATCCAGGAGGGCAATATCGGCCTGATGAAGGCGGTCGACAAGTTCGAATATCGCCGCGGCTACAAGTTCTCGACTTACGCCACCTGGTGGATTCGTCAGGCGATCACGCGCTCGATCGCCGATCAGGCGCGCACGATCCGCATCCCGGTGCATATGATCGAGACGATCAACAAGATCGTGCGCACCTCGCGCCAGATGCTGCACGAGATCGGCCGCGAGCCGACACCCGAGGAGCTTTCTGAAAAACTCGCCATGCCGCTCGAGAAGGTGCGTAAGGTGTTGAAGATCGCCAAGGAGCCGATCTCTCTCGAGACGCCGATCGGCGACGAGGAGGACTCGCATCTCGGCGACTTTATCGAAGACAAGAACGCGGTGCTGCCGATCGAGGCGGCGATCCAGTCGAACCTGCGCGAGACGACGACGCGCGTGCTCGCGTCCTTGACGCCCCGCGAAGAGCGCGTGCTGCGCATGCGCTTCGGCATCGGCATGAACACCGACCACACGCTAGAGGAAGTGGGCCAGCAGTTCTCGGTGACGCGCGAGCGAATCCGTCAGATCGAGGCGAAGGCGCTGAGGAAGCTGAAGCATCCGTCACGGAGCCGGAAGCTCAGGAGCTTCTTGGACAATTGAGGCGGTTGCAGCGTTTCGAGCGGGACCTCTCAGCCGAAACTCAACCCTTTCGCCTTGGCGAGCGCGATGAGGAGCAGCCCGACATGCGGCGCGTGGATCATGTCGCCCGCAAGAGCGAGCCGCGCCGCCTCGCGCCAGGGCGTCGGCTCGACCACGATGTCTTCGGTCGCGTCCAACCGCTGCCCCTGCGTCGGCTTCGCGCCGAAGGCCAGCAGAAGGTGCAGGCCGTTCGTCTGCAAGGCGGGGTTGGGCGATAGCCGGGCGACGTGGCTCACGGTCGCGACAGCATATCCCGTCTCCTCGAGCAGCTCGCGCGCGCCGGCGGCTATCGCGTCGGTTTCATGGGGGTCCATGCAGCCGCCAGGCAGCTCCAGCGAAACCGCCTTCGCGCCATGACGATACTGCCGCACGAGCAACAGCCGGTCTTCGTCGTCGAAGGCCGCGACATGCACCCATTCCGCATAGTCGATCAGGTAATAGGGGTCGAGCACGGCGCCGCGCCGGGTCACGCAGCGCTCGGCGCGCAGCCTAATCCACGGCGACTCGATGAGCACGCGCGAGCTTTCCGCGCGCCAGGGCGCGAGTATCTCTTCGCTCATCGCTCCAGCCCGGCGGCGCGGCGCACGAGCGCCTGCGCCTCGACAGAGTCCCAGGCGGCAGGGCCGGAAAGCTGACCGAGCGCGCAGCCGTTGGGATCGAGGAGGTAGCTCGTCGGCAGCCCCAAAAGCTCACCGCCCTGCTTGAGGCGAAAGAAGATGTCCGCCTTGGGATCGGCGTAAAATTTGAGATTCTTGACCCCGAGCTCGGCGAGCAGCGCTTTCGGTCGATCGAGCCGGGAGGTGTCCACGTTGATCGCCACGACCTCGAACTTGTCGCCGCCGATTGCGCCTTGCAGCCGATCGAGCGCCGGCATCTCCTGGCGGCAGGGCACGCACCAGGTGGCCCAGACGTTGACGAGGATCGTTTTGCCCTTGAAAGCCTCCAACGTTGTCGACGCGCCGTCCGACCCGTTGAAGGCCAACGTTTCCATCGGCTCGGAGGCTTTCGCCGGCGCAAACGCCGCAACCTCCCCTTTCGCCAGCGGCTCGAGCGAGGACGCGAGCGCGGCGGCCGCGACGCAGGCCGGATTCGGCGCTTTGGGCTCGCGCGGCGGCGAGTTCGTGTATAGATACGCGGCGACGGCGACGACTAAAGCGGCTGCGCCCGCGAGCATTCTGCGATTGAGCGAAGGTCTTGCCGGCTGCTCGGTCATCTTTCACGTCTTTCCGAGGGGTCTCATGACAAGCAAAATCTGGGGCGGGCGGTTCCAGGACAAAGCCGACGCGGTGCTCGAGGCGATCAACGTCTCGATCGACTTCGATCGGCGGCTCTGGCCCCAGGACATCAGAGCCTCGCTCGCCCATGTCGCCATGCTCGGCGCCTGCGGCATCATCGCCAGGGACGACGCCGGGAAGATAGCCGAGGGGCTCGCCCGCATCAAAGGCGAGATCGAGGCCGGCGGCTTTCAGTTCTCGCGCAAACTCGAGGACATCCACATGAACGTCGAGTCGCGGCTGGCCGAGCTGATCGGCCCCGCCGCCGGCCGACTGCATACGGCGCGCTCGCGCAACGATCAAGTGGCGACGGATTTCCGCCTGTTCATCCGCGATCAGCTGGAGCGGCTCGACGCCGAGCTCCTCGCACTTGAGCGCGCGCTTGTCCAGAGGGCGCTTGACGAGGCCGCAACGGTCATGCCGGGCTTCACGCATCTGCAGTCGGCGCAGCCGGTGACCTTCGGCCACCATCTGCTCGCCTATGTCGAGATGATCTCGCGCGACCGCGGGCGGTTTGCGGACGCGCGCGCGCGCTTGAACGAGTCGCCCTTGGGCTCCGCCGCGCTCGCCGGCACGTCCTTTCCGATCGACCGCGAGATGACAGCCAAAGCGCTCGCCTTCGACCGCCCGACGGCGAACTCGCTCGACGGGGTCTCCGACCGTGATTTTGTGCTGGAGCCGCTTGCGGCCTGCGCAATCTGCGCGACGCATCTGTCGCGCTTTGCGGAGGAGATCGTGCTGTGGACGACGCCACAATTCGCTTTCGTCTCGCTCTCCGACAAGTTCACGACCGGCTCGTCGATCATGCCGCAGAAGCGAAATCCCGACGCGGCCGAGCTCGTGCGCGGCAAGACGGGCCGAATCCTCGGGGCTTTGCAAGCGGTGCTTGTCGTCATGAAGGGGCTGCCGCTGGCCTATTCCAAGGATTTGCAGGAAGACAAGGAGCTTGCCTTCGACGCCCTCGATTCGCTTGCGCTCTGCATCGCGGCGATCGCCGGGATGACGCGCGACATGAAAGTCGATCGCGACAAGATGCGGCAGGCTGCGGGCGCAGGCCACGCCACGGCGACGGATCTCGCCGACTGGCTCGTGCGGGCGCTGGGTTTGCCGTTTCGCGAGGCGCATCACGTGACGGGCCGCATTGTCGCGCTCGCCGCCTCGCGCGGCGTCGGCCTGGAAGAGCTGGCGCTCGCCGAGCTGGAGAGCGTCGAGCCGCGGATCACGCCGGAGGTGTTTTCTGTGCTCGGCGTCGACCGTTCGGTCGAGAGCCGCACGAGCTACGGCGGGACCGCACCGTCCAATGTGCGCGCACAGGCCGAAGCGTGGCTAAAGCGGCTGGCGGACGAGAACGCCCTCGGTTAGACAGGCTGAGGCGTTCGGCGGCTCAACCCTTCGTGGAATTTTCGTGTGTTTCATCTCTTCGAGACCACGACCGAGCCGAGGATCGACCAAATCCGATAATCCTGCCCCTGCTTGCCGCGAGGGTCCGGTATCTGCATCTTGAACTCATTGCAGACCCGGCCTAGTTGGACCGCAGGCGCCGGCGCAGAGTGGATGTTCATGCCGAACCGGAGCGGAAAGATCGAGTATCTCTCCATTACGATCTCGGGGCCGTCGCCCTCGGTGGACAGTATTTCAACAGTCTCAGCGACGCACCCGGAACCTTCGCCGCTCGTCTTCTGGCGCAATCCGACGCCAAGTTTGCGGATCACGTCGTGCGCCCGGAATTGATCTATCACTTTGCATGGGGCCCTTCTCCCGTTGTCACCAAGTATTGATGGCGCGTGGTAAACAGGGAGACCAAAAGTTGCATGTGGCGCTCTTGCGCAAGGCGCTCCTTGCGAAACTCCCCCGAAGCGTCTTTCCGACCGTCGATCCTCTTGACTTAGGGTCACGATCCCATGGGGTTCGCGAGCGCTCTTTGCGTTTCCGCTCTTTGCGTTTCCGTTGACTTCGTTCCCCGCACCCTGTATCCAGCGCACTTCCCGGCGCGGGTCCTGCTCGCGCCCCACTGCGCCCGTGGCGGCCCGCCTTCCCGCGAGCGGCCTGTCGGCCGGAGAGATCCGGCAGAGGAGGGCGCGTTTCCGCTAGAAACCGCGAATTCCGCGGGCAAGCGAGGAACGCGGGCAAAACGTCGCGGCGCGCAAAGCGCCCGCGCGTCTCTCGCTTTTTCGCGCCGGCCCACGCCAGACGAGAGATCTGAAGTGACGAAACGCGCAGACGCCAAATATAAACTCGACCGCCGTATGGGCCAAAACATTTGGGGCCGCCCGAAGAGCCCAGTGAACCGCCGCGAATACGGCCCTGGCCAGCACGGCCAGCGCCGCAAGGGCAAGCCCACCGACTTCGGCACCCAGCTCAAGGCCAAGCAGAAGCTCAAGGGCTATTACGGCAACATCTCTGAAAAGCAGTTCCGCAAATATTACGCCGAGGCGCTCCGCCTCAAGGGCGACAGCTCAGACAATCTGATCGGCCTGCTGGAGCGCCGGCTCGACGCCGTCGTCTATCGGGCGAAGTTCGTGCCCACGGTCTTCGCGGCGCGCCAGTTCGTCAACCACGGCCATGTCAAGGTCAACGGAAGACGGGTCAACATCCCGTCCTATCTCGTCAAGCCCGGCGACCTGGTCGAGGTCAAGGAAAGCTCGAAGCAGGCCGTTACAGTGCTCGAGTCTATCCAGCTCGCCGAGCGCGACGTGCCGGAATATTACGACGTCGACCACAGCAAAATGACGGCAAAGCTCACGCGCGTGCCGCACGCGACCGAGGTGCCCTATCCGGTGCAGATGGAGCCGAACCTCGTCATCGAATATTATTCGCGCTGACGTACCCTGTCATTGCGAGTCGCAGGCGAAGCAATCCAGGAGCCGCAAGCAGAGATTCCTGCTGGCTGGCTACCGTCGCGGCTTCAGGATTGCTTCGCCAAAGCCCGTCCTTAGACGGGCGTCTAAAAAGACGCCCTTCGGCTCGCAATGACGACCTTTTGCCGCAGCCAATAAACCTGGAGCGAACATGACGATCGCCGCCTTCACGCCGTCCCGCCGCGTCCTGCTGTCCGCAGTCCTCTCCTTGAGCCTGCTGGCCGTTCCTGCCGTCCCGCTCGCCGCCGAGCAGGGTCAGGGCGGCAAGGTCGACGTGGCCGAACTCATGGCGCCGAACGCGCTGCCCGACATCGTCGAGGGCAAGGCCAGCGCGCCGGTGACGATCGTCGAATACGCCTCGATGACCTGCGGGCATTGCGCGGCCTTCCACCGCGAGGTCTACCCGATCATCAAGAAGGACTATATCGAGACCGGCAAGGTGAAGTTCATCTTGCGCGAGTTTCCGCTCGACGAGGTGGCGACGGCGGCTTTCATGCTCGCGCGCTCGCTGGGGCCCGACAAACGCAGCGCAGCCGTGGATCTGCTATTCGCGCAGCAGAAGAACTGGGCTTTCACCGACAGCCCCCTCGACGGCCTCGCCAATGTGCTGAAGCAGACCGGCATCGGCCAGGCTCGACTTGAGGAGGTGCTCAAGGACGCCAAGCTCCAGCAGGACGTGAACGCCGTACGTGATCGCGCGGCGGAGAAGTTCGATATCCGCGCGACGCCGACCTTTTTCGTCAACGGCGTGAAGTTCACTGGCGAGATGAAGATCGCTGACCTCGACAAGATCATCGCCGAGACTGGGCAGCCGAGCGTGTCGGAGAAGAAGTAGGACGTTCGGCGGGAAAAACTGTAAAAACTGGCGAAGGCCTGAGCGTGCCCCTCATTTCGGCCGCGCGGCAGGGGACGCGTCGCGCGATGCCGCATCGATCGACGATGCGCCCCTTAACTTTGGACTATTTCGAAAGAGCGCGGCAATTTGTCGCGTTCGTCGCGGCCTCGTCGCGACAACACCTTAGCGCCGTGCAACGCATGGGCAATTCTGCAATAGCGAAGACTTAGTTGCCTCCACGGAAAAAAATGTCTAAATGTTGTCATCGGTGTGGCGGCGCGACGAGTGAAGCACAATGGACGTCTCCCTAGACGACGCAATCGGGATCCACGCGCGCGCGCTAAAGTCCCGCGCCGGCAAAAGGTCGCGGCTCGTGGCGAGGCTTCGCGCGCACGATCTCATGGCGAAAGGAGACGCCGAAGGCTTCCGCATTTGGATGCAAGTTGGCGAGCAAGCGGCGAGGCTGCTCGCTGCTCAAGCCGCAGCGGAAGTCGATGGCGTCGAGCCGGCGGTGACCCACTAAAATATGTCGATCGGGCCGCGCGGCGGCGAACCCCGCGACTTTTTTGTAACCCCTGCGCGAAACGTTGCAGTTCGGGCTGGCGAGACGCTCCCGAACAGGGTAAGCGCCCCTCATGTGGCGAGATCGGCTAGACGTCTTTTGGGACGGCAGACGAACCTTGGCGCTCGGCGTGTTCGACGCCGAGGCCGGGGGCGCGCCTGATCTCGCCGTCTTCGCCGCCAGGGACGTAAGCTTCGCCGACGCGGCGCTGCTCGATTTCGTTGAAGCGAGACAGTGGCGGCGCGGCGGTTCGGTCCTCGATCTCCCCAAAGGCTACGCCTTCGTCAGCGTCTGCGCAGCCGACGGCGCCGAGGCGCGCTTCGCGCTCGGCGACGATGAGGCGTCCACCAGCGGCGAATGGCGGCTACTGCTCGTCGAGGAGGCGGCGGCCACGGAAGCGGCGCGCGTCGTCTTTCGCACGGCGCATCTCTCCGCGCGCGGCGATCTGGAGCGGCTGACGCGAGAGGAGATCGCCGGCAGCGGCTCCAAGCTCGTCTGGGCGATCTCGCAGCGGCGCCGGAAGACCGCCATGGGCTTCGAGGCCGACGGCGAGGCCCCCCTGCCGCTCGTGCGGCTCTCCCCTGCGCAAATGGCTTATCCGACGCAGCAGAGCCGGCTCATAGTCGAAGCGCTCGAGATCCTGACGCAGCAACGGCTCGCGCCGTTGAAAGCCCCTTTCGCCGTCATGGAGCATTGGCTCAGCGAGGCCGGCGCGCCCATGGCGACGCTGCGCTTGCGCTTTCCGGGTCTCGACCAGAGCGAGGCATTCCTTTCCCGCGTCTCTGTTGTGCTCGTCATGCACCAGCGCCGGCGGTTGCGCGCGCAAAACGCTGAGCAGCGCCGGCTCGGCGGCGCGGTCACTGACGCGCTGACGCTCGGCGACATTCGCCACGCGACGGGCTCGCAACAGGAGAAACCCGACGCCGCAGTCGGCGGCGCGCCGATCATCGTCCATAATTTGTTGAAGCTCGTCACGGGCGGCGTCGCGGAGTTCGACGGGGTTTCGCTGCGGCGGCGCCCCAACGGCGCCTCTGACATGAGCGTCGCCGTCGAGATCGATTTTTACGGCGCGGCGCTCGGCGACGATATCGGCCTCGTTTCCGCCGGCGCCGACGCCGGCGACTTCGGCGTCGTTCCGGAAGATCCCGGCGGCGCCCGTTATGTCCGGCTGTTTCGCATCGAACGCGACGGGCTCGCGCCGCGCCGGATCGAAGAGGACGATCCTCTCCTCGAGGAAATCCTGCGCATCGCCGAGGCGAGCGAAGGCGCGGGCGTCGGCGGCGGCGCCCGTTCCGGAGAGAAGACGCTCGGCGCGCAGGCCCGGCGTGAAAAGCTCGTCGTGGAGCTCAACTCTGCCCTCGCCGCCGCAGATTTCGACCGGCGGCTCACCCCCGAGAAGATTTGGGAGGTCTTCGAGCCGAACCTCATGGCGCAGTTCGTCGCTCTCATCGAGAACGCTGCGCCGCTCGGTCGCGTCTTCTTGCACAAGATCGGCGGATTTTCTGCCTTCCGCGCCGATCCCGCGCTGGTGCGCGCGCTGGTGCGGCAACAAGAGTTTCCACCGAGCTTGAGCGAAACGTCGCTGCGCGAGCTGCGGCTCGCGTCGCCTTCGCTCGTTTATCGCTATCTTGCCGCGCTCGGGCTCTCGCGCGTGCTGGCGCAGGGCGTCGAGGCGGCGGCGCAAAGCGCCTCATGGCGGCTGTTCATGCTTCCGCCGCAGGCCGGCCTCGCCGGAACGGCTTTCGCGCGGCGGCTCGCCGCGACGCACATCGTCCTCGACGGCGGCGACAATCTCGAGCGCAAAGCCGCGCATGTGACCCGATCGCTCGCGGACGAGGCCATGGTCGAGCGCGCCGCCATCTGGTGCGAGGATCAGCATCATCAGCAACAGGGCGAGGCGTTGCGCGACTACCTGCTGCGTCGCCGCGAGGGCGAATGGACCCTGCTGCAGGATGCGGAAATCCTCGCCCGCATCGTCGACGAGGCCGACGCCTATTGGCGCGAGGTCGAGCACGGCGCACATCCAGCGGCTCCGCCTGCAGCCGAGACGCACGAGCCCGCAAGCCTCCTTGCGCGCGTGCGCAGCTTCTTCACCGGCGGCGGCTAACGCGGAGCGCTTCGGCTCATGCTAGAAAGGCCTATGACGGAAAAGCTCAAGATCTGCTTCCTCGGGCCGAGGGGCGCAGGCAAATCCTCGCTCCTCGCCTCTCTCGTCGACAGCGTCATGCAGAGCGCCTACGGCTATCCGCCGCAGCTGCGGCCCACGCTGCAGGCCATCACCCGCATGGAGTTCGAGGAGGGAACCCCCGCCGCCTCGAAATTCGAGCTCCTCGAAAATCTCGTTAGCGACTACGAGCGCCTGCGCGGCGAGTTTGCGGCGGGCGGCGCCCCGACGCCGGCCGCTGAAGCGCTCGACTACCATTTCCGTCTGACGATCAACGGCGATGCGGACCCGCGAGCAAGGACGCGTCATCTCATTGAGATCACCGATGGCAGCGGCGATTTCGCGGCGCCCTCCGTCGCCGCGCAAACTCCGTCCTTCGCAGCCAAGGAAAAATTCGCCGCGAAGCTGCTTGGCGCCGACGCCATCGTGCTGGTGCTGCCGCTCGCGCGCGTCGAAGACAGCGCCTTTGTTCCCGATCTCGCGCGGCTGCTTGAGCGGCTGGCGCAAGCCAGGGAGCGCAAAGCTAAGCGCTTCATCGTCGCCTTCTCGCGCTATGAGAAGCTCTTTGTGCAGTTCGGTCCGGCGGCCTTCACCTACGCCTGCGATCCTGCCGTCGCCCTCCATGTCGTGCGCAAGGCCGTGCAATCGGCGCCCTGGCTCAACGTTCTGCGCCGGCTGGAGGTCTCCGAGCCCGACGCGAAGACGCGACTGACTGTCGTCTCCGCTTTCGGCTTCGTCAAGAACTTCCAGAACCCGAATTGGGATCCGCATCAGCCCGGCGAGCGGCGCTTCCGGCGCTCCGGCCTCACCGGCGCGCAAGCTTACGCCGAATTCTGGCGCCCGTTCCTGACCGCCGAGCCGATTCTGTGCGCCGCGCTCGACCAGAGCAGCGCCTTCACCTTCTCCTTCTCGCAGCTCGACGGCGGCGAGGGATGAGCCGCTCCATGCTCCACCCCGGCCTCACCCTTTCTTCGTCTGCGGCGCATCGCACTCCTTGGCCTTGATCCTGACCTCGGCGACGGCGGCGCCGGCGTTGTCCCTGAAGGAGTAAATCACATAGGTCCCGCGCTTCTTCACCTCCGGCATCATCGTGCAGACGCGCTCCGTGAGCTGCACCCTGAGCTCGTCGCCGCGCACCGAATTGATGGCGATCTCCTTCGCCGAGGCGTCGTCCGTCAACGTGTAAAAATAGGTGAAGGCGTTGCCAGGGCCGGCGGCCGTCTTGTCGAGGCGCACGTTCTCGCTGACCATCTCGGGCAGCGTCGCGTTCACCGCGGCGGCTTCGGCTACGAGAACCGCCTCGAGGGGATCCTTGCTTGCGGAGTTGCCGCCGCTGAACAGAACTCCGGCGGCAAAGAGCGCCGGCAACGCCAGCAGCATCGCGACCGACGGCAGATTCTTGGCTTCCATGCTCTCCACTCCTAGAACACGTGCGGGATCAAGCGCCAGCGCACCCTGGCGCAATAGTCCGCATAGCCTGGCAAGCGCCGCAACAAAATTTCTTCCTCATTAACAATTCGCCAAAGCATGAAAGGCGCCACCGCGGCGACCGCCAGGAGCCCCCACAGAGAGCCGAGCGCCAGCGGCGTCGCCGCGCAGTAGACGAGCGCGCCGGCGTACATCGGGTGGCGCACCAGGGCGTAAGGACCTGTTGCGATCACCCTCTGGTCTCGGAAGACCCCGATCGTCGCAGCGGCGAAGCTATTTTCTCTAAAAGTTAGAAAGACGACGTAATATCCCAAAAGAAACAGCAGCTCGCCGGCGAGCGCCAGGACGGCCGACGTCTCGGACCAGCCGAAGCGGCGGTCGAGAGCGGGAACGACCAGCAGCGCGATCGAGCCGAGGCTCATGAAGGTCATGATGATCTTCTGCGCCGGCTCCTTCTCGGCGAAAGGCCCGCCGCTGAGACGCCGCTCCAGGAGAGCGCGGTCACGCCGGATGAGATAGGCGGTGATGGTCCCCCCGGCGCCGAAGAAGACGGCGAGATAGGCCCACGCCTGCCAGTAGCGCAGCGTCCCGGCGGGCAGGAAGAGCAGGGCGGCCATGGCTGCGGTGAGCACAACGAATTTTTGCAAGGCGTTGCGTTCGAGCCTGTCCATGGTCTACCTCACTCGCACCGGCATGATCTCGGCGGAAAGCTGCACCTCGTCGCCAAGCCCGTAGTGATAGAAGGCGGGCCGGGAGAGGAGACGCAGAAAAAGGAACAGCCGCAGCCGCAGCCGCTTGAAGAGGCCAAGCCGCGTCGCCGGCAGCAGATGCTCGTGCGAGACGTGCACGACCCAGCTCCGCGGGTCCGCCGGCAGGTCGATCTCCTTGTGCCGTGCGAGCTCCTCCAGGCAGCGCTCGACATTGGGCTCCTCCATGAAGCCGAAGCGCAGCTCGACGCCGAGGACGCTGCCGCGCTCGCGGTCGCGATCGAACACCGTCACATGATAGCGGTTGTGATGAATGTACGGGACCTTGGCATGCGTGACCTCGACGAGGATGAGGTTGCGCGGAAAGACGCCATAGCGCTCCCACAAGAGGCCGACGAGCGCTGGGGCTCGGTCATTGGGACGGCGCACCGCCGCCGCCGCCATGACGAGAGCGTTGCGCTCCAGAAAATTCACGCTCCGGCGGTGCAGCTCGACGACCTCGGCCATGGAGAGCGTCGAGCGCGCCTTGTACGCGGCCGTGGTCGCCTTGCGGCCCCAGCGCCAAGTCGCCATGACCAGAAAGACGGCGAGGCCGACGGCCAGCGGCACATAGCCGCCTTCGACGAATTTCATCGAGCTCGCGACGAGGAAGGCGCCGTTTAGCGCCGTGAGCGACCCCCAAACGACGCCGGCGCGCACGACGCTCCAGCGCCAGTAGCGACGCGAGACGGGATACATAGCGACGGAGGTGATCGTCATGACGCCTGAGACCGCAAGGCCATAGGCGGCGGCGAGCGCAGAAGCGGAGCCGAATCCCAGCACCAGCGCGAGGCAGCCTAGCCACAGCGACCAGTTGACCATGGGGACGTAAATCTGGCCGGCCTGCTTGTCGTGCGTGTGCCGCACGAAGAGACGCGGAAAGAGGCCCAGGCCGATAGCCTGCGACATCAAGGAGAAGGCCGCGGAGATCAGCGCCTGCGAGGCGACGACGGTCGTAAGCGTCGCGAGGCAAACGAGCGGCAGGACCAGCGGCTCCGGCGCGAGGCTGTAGAACAGCTTGCCGCCGGCGATCTTCGCGCCGGAGAGCAGGAGCGCGCCCTGTCCCAGGTAGTTGAGGAGCAGCGCCGGAAAGACGACCGAAAACCAGCTCAGGCGAATGGCGCGCGCGCCGAAATGGCCGAGATCGGCGTACATCGCCTCGCCGCCGGTGACGACGAGCATCAGCGCGCTCAAGATGAACAGCGCCTCGCGCAGCCCCGCGTGCGAGAGAAAGCGCAAGCCGTAGCTCGGATCGAATGCGGCGAGAATCGACGGCTCCCTGGCGATCGCGGCGAGGCCGAGCGCCGCGATGGTCGCAAACCATAAGATCAACAGAGGTCCAAACACGAAGCCGACGCCCGACGAGCCGCGGAACTGGATGGCGAAGAGGCCGGTGAGCAAGGCGAGCGTGATCGGCAGCACGAAAGGCGCGAAGGCGGGAGTCGCCACGTCGAGCCCCTCGACCGCGGAGAGCACACTGATCGCCGGCGTGATCATGCCGTCGCCGAAGAGCAGGCCGGCGCCGAGCATCAGCGACCACAGGAGCGGCGTCGCGCCTTGCTTCTTGAATTTGTGCAGCAGGCCATAGAGCGCGAAGACGCCGCCCTCGCCGTCGTTCTCGGCGCGCAGCACGAGGATGGCGTATTTGAGCGAGACGATCAGCGTGATCGTCCAAATGACGAGCGAGATCGCGCCGAGCACGTTTTCGCGCACGGGCTCGACGCCGGCAGGGCCAAGAAAGATTTGGTCGACGGCGTAGAGCGGCGACGTGCCGATGTCGCCGTAGACGACGCCGAGCGCGCCGATGGCGAGCGCCGTCCGTCCGCCGCGCGGCGCGTGCGGCGGCGCTTCGTCCCGAGGCGGAGCGCGCGTCTCGCGTATAAGGATTGGATCCGTCATTTCTCCGCTCACATCCTCGTGAACGCCTTGGTGTGCTTTGTGTCTTTGCGGTTACTCTTCGCCGGCACGATAGTGTGGACACCCCCACCAGACGGCGTCAAAGCGCCAGGGATGTGGTCGAATCGGCGATCACTCGAGGCGAGACTGTCCATGCGGTAGGCTACACGGAAATTTGTGCTGGTTGGAGTCGATCTGGGCAGGAACACGAACGCCCGCTTGTGTCTTGCGCTGCGCCGTTATAGTTTCGCCCGCGGGACGAGGGGCGCAAGGCAGGAATCCTTTGCCCAAGAGACCGGTTAGGTCCAGCGCCCGTCGCTATCAGGAAAGGAACGAGGATGAAGTCTGTTTCGCTGTTGACGCTCGCGGCGGGCGTCGCTTTTGCTGCTTTCTCCGGCCAGGCTCTCGCGGCCGGCGACGCTGCGGCGGGCGAGAAGGTGTTCGCCAAATGCAAGGCCTGCCATCAGGTTGGCGAGGGGGCCAAGAACGCCATCGCCCCGGAGCTCAACGGCATCGACGGCCGCAAGGCCGCGGCGGCGGAAGGCTACAATTATTCCGAGGCGATGAAGAACTCGGGCATCACCTGGGACGAGGCGAGCTTCGGCGAATACATCAAGAACCCCAAGGCCAAGGTTCCCGGCACCAAAATGGTGTTCCAGGGCCTCCCCTCCGACGCCGACGCGGCCAATGTCTGGGCCTATCTCGCGAGCTTCGGCGCCGACGGCAAGAAGAAGTAGGCGCAACGGCGCTCGTGGTTGAGGAGCGGCCCCTCGGGGCCGCTTTTTCTTTGCCCTGGCGCACGAGCGGGTCTAAGACGCGGCGATCTTGAGCGCGCTCGAGGAGACCGATCCGCTTGACCCGCACCGCCGACGAAATCCCGCATGAACGCATGCTGCCGCTCGAGCGTCTGCCGGTGTTCTTCAATCTTGCCGGCAAGCGCGTGGTCGTCGTCGGCGAGAGCGAGGCGATCGCTTGGAAGGTCGATCTCGTCGCCGCGGCGGGCGCCGTCGTCGAGACGCTCAGCCCCACGCCATCGGCGGCGCTGCGCGAGGTTGCCACAGCGCGCAGGAATGTGACGATCCTCGCGCGCGGTTGGACCGGGCAGGATTTTGTGGGCGCCACTTTGATCGTCGCGGCGGCGGCGGACGAAGCGGGCGCGGACGCGCTGGCGCGCGCGGCCAAGGCGGCGGGCGCGCCCATCAACATCGTCGATCGTCCGAGGTTCAGCGATTTCTCCTTCGGCGCCATCGTCAACCGCTCGCCGCTCGTCATCGGCGTCTCCACCGGGGGCGCGGCGCCCGTGTTCGCGCAGGCGGTGCGCGGGCGCATCGAGGCGCTCGTTCCCGAAAGCTTCAAGGCCTGGGCGCTAGCCGCGCGGAGCTGGCGCCCAGAGGTGCTCGCCTCGGGCCTCGACTTTTTAGCGCGGCGCGATTTCTGGCGCCGCTTCACACGCCTCGCCTTCGCGCGCGTCGAAAAGCCCCCGAGCCTGCAAGATCGCGACAGCTTGCTCGAGGAAGCGCACGCGGCGAGCGAGTCAAGCGCGCGCGGGCGCGTGACGCTCGTCGGCGCAGGGCCAGGCGATCCGGAGCTTCTGACGCTCAAGGGCTTGCGCGTGCTGGCGGGCGCCGACGTCGTGCTGTTCGACGATCTCGTGGCGTCGTCGATTTTGGATTTCGCGAGGCGCGAGGCGGCGCGCATCAATGTCGGCAAGCGCGGCTACGCGCCCTCCGTCAAGCAGGAGGAGATCACCGCGCTGCTGCTGCGTCTTGCGCGCGAGGGCAAGAACATCGTGCGGCTGAAGGGCGGCGATCCTTTGATTTTCGGGCGCGCCAACGAAGAGATCGCCGCTTTGCGGGGAGCTGGATTTGAGGTCGACGTCGTGCCGGGAGTCACGGCGGCGCTCGCGGGCGCGGCGGCGCTCGGCGCTTCGCTCACCAGTCGCGAGACGGCGCGGCGCGTGCAGTTCATCACCGCGCACAGCAAGGAGGGCGTGCTTCCGCAAGATTTCGACTGGACGGCGCTCGCGGATAAGGGCGCGACGACGGCGGTCTACATGGGCAACCGCACGCTGCCGGAGCTTTCGCAGCGCCTGCTGGAGCACGGCGCGGACCCCGAGACGCCGGCGTTTCTGATCGAGCGCGCGTCGCTGCCCGACCAGCGGATCATTTCGGGCACGATCGCCGATTTGCCGGGGAAGATCGCGGGCGAGACGATCAAGGGGCCGGCGCTGCT
>DASPSI010000078.1:0-24757 GCA_035624015.1 Methylocystis sp. | reverse complement strand
GCGTGATCGGCCCGAACGGCGCCGGCAAGACCACGCTGTTCCGCATGATCACCGGCCAGGAGAAGCCCGACGGCGGCACGATCACCGTCGGCGAGAGCGTGCATCTCGGCTACGTCGATCAATCGCGCGACGCGCTCAACGCCAACAAGACCGTGTGGGAGGAGATCTCCGGCGGCAATGAGGTGATCTACCTCGGCAGGCGCGAGATCAACTCGCGCGCCTATTGCTCCAACTTCAACTTCAAGGGCGCGGACCAGCAGAAGAAGGTCGGGAGCCTATCGGGCGGCGAGCGCAATCGCGTGCACTTGGCGAAGATGCTGAAGAGCGGGGCGAACGTGCTGCTGCTCGACGAGCCGACGAACGATCTCGACGTCGAGACGCTGCGGGCGCTGGAGGAGGCGCTGACGGATTTCGCCGGCTGCGCGGTGATCATCTCGCACGACCGCTTCTTTTTGGACCGCATCGCGACGCACATGCTGGCCTATGAGGGCGACTCGCATGTGGAGTGGTTCGAGGGCAACTTCGCCGATTACGAGGAGGACAAGAAGCGGCGCCTTGGCGTCGATTCGGTGATCCCGCATCGGCTGAAGTATAAGAAGTTTTCGAGGTGAGGATGCAAACAAGCTCAATCAATCTCGGCCTTGAGAGCGTCAACCTCGCGGTGAGGGTAGTAGAAATATGTTGCCCTGGCCAATCTTCGGTACATGCTACAGGAAGCATATGGAACTTTAACAACGATTTATACCTTATTACCAACTGGCATGTATTTTCAGGGCAACATGCATTTTCTGGTGAATATTTGAACAAAGGAGGCGCTCGCCCAGAAAAGGTTAGTTTTTCGGTATCATATTATGGCCCAAGAGAGCCTCCTTGGACTACCCTCTTGGGTAGAAATAACTACGAGCTTAGATTGATAGACGACGAAGGTAGGCCGCTTTGGCTACAACACCGGGACTTCATCAAGCATCGCATCGACATCGCTGCGCTAAAGGTTGGCCCAACGCATCCAACAGATGGAGTTTTGAATCGAATTGAATTTAGTAAGCTATACTGTGAGGTTGGTTCTCAAGCATTTGTTGTTGGATGCCCGCTATTTGGTGAGAAGTTCTTTCCGGATGACAAGAATGACCTTAATAAAGGTGGATTCACAAGCGTCATTTGGAAAAGCGCGGTAATTGCAACGCAGCCGCGCTTTCCTTGGGACGGGAGGCCCGCATTTCTCATAGACGCGACGACCTTTGGGGGAATGTCTGGTTCCCCTGTTCTGATTAGATCTTATGGACCTGCTCTTATCGACAACGGTACGTTTACAAACGGCACCCCAATTATAAGTCTCTTTCTTGATGGACCAGCTATAAGGACTCGCCTGCTTGGTATATACTCGTCCCATTTGACCAATAAGAATCAAGAAAGTGTCCATCTCGGTGTTGTGTGGCGCGAAGATTTAGTTGGACAGATAATAAATGACAATATTCAAGGCACATATTTCAATGGAACCCCAGATTGTTGACGTGCGAAGTGGGTCAATGCTCGTTTATTCACCAAATTTCGCTTTATGCGGGCCGACCTGTCGACGAGGCGCATCAGACTCGGTCGGCAGGGTCGCGATAACCTTCCGGCCTCGCGCCGCATGCGATCCCCGCGAGACGTTCCGCCTCGGGCACGGGCACGATCAAGACGCCTTCGCCTTTGGGGATGAAGGCGAAGAGTTGCCCGGGGCTCCAACCCTTCGCGGTCCGAACGGATCGAGGGATGGAAATCTGGAATTTGGCCGAAAGCTTCGCTGTTTCGCGCGCTCGCATCATGACGCCTCATGCCTGAAGAAGATATCGGACAATAGCACGTCTTTCCGGGGTTGTGGCGAAAGGAAGCTTTCCGATCGGCCTCTTCGCCGCGTGCGCCGGCGCACAAACATTTCTGCCCAGTCTCCGTAGGTTAACCATGCGCTCAATCGCATTGAGCCGTGAACCAGGAGGAGGGAAAGATGGGCAAGCTGTTTGCAAGAGGCGTTGTCGGCGTCGCCGCGCCGATGTTCTTCGCCGGTCTGGCGATGTTCGGCTCCGCCGCGAAGGCCGAGGTCGTCATCGACATCGATCTGTCGTCGCAGACCATGCATGTGCAGTCGTCCGCAGGCGCCTACACTTGGGCCGTCTCGACGGCGCGGGCGGGTTTTTCCACACCGCGCGGCCGTTTCGCGCCGATCGGCCTCGAGCGCATGCACTATTCGAAGAAATACGACAACGCGCCGATGCCCTATTCGATCTTCTTTCGCGGCGGCTACGCGATCCATGGAACTTACGCGACCGCGCAGCTCGGCCGCCCCGCCTCGCATGGCTGCGTGCGCCTCTCGCCCGTGCACGCGCAGCAGCTTTTCGAGATGGTCCAGCGCGAAGGCGCCAGCATCTCGATCACCGGAACCCCGCCCCACGCAATGCGCTACGCGAGCCAGTGAGGTCATTGCGACAAGAAGCGTCGCCTCGCCGCTAAAACCTCGGCGCGGCTAGGGCCGCCGCATGAGCCTTCGAGGCGATCTGCATGAAGACGCCGCCCGCCTCGTCGAGCGCCAGCAGGCGCGCGTCGCCCACGCCGAAAAAGGCGCCGTGCAATTTCAGCGTCCCCGCGCGTTCCGCCGCCACGACCTTCGGAAAGCTGCGCAGGTTGATCAATCCCTGACGGACCGATTCCCGCGCGAGCCTCTCGGCGTAATCGGCGTCGAAGCGCGATGGCGGCGGACCCAGCCGCTGTGCCGCGGTCGCCAGACCCATGATCCAATCGCCGATGTAATCGAGGGCGTCAGGGTCGGGCGTTGCGCCGCCCAGATGACCCTCGACATAGGCGCGCACGCCGCCGCATTTGGCGTGCCCCAGCACGACGATGTTCTTCACGCGCAGAATAGCGACGGCATAGTCGATCGCCGCGAAAGCGCCATGGTGGAAACTTTGCGGCGTATTGGGCGGCACGAGATTGGCGACGTTGCGGAGGTCGAAGATTTCTCCTGGCTCGGCGTTGAAGATTTCCTCGGGCGCCACGCGCGAGTCGCAGCAGCCGATCACGAGCGTATGCGGATGCTGGCCAGTCTCGGCGAGATCGCGAAACCGCCGCCGCTCGCGCAGGAAGCGGCCGGCGAGGAAGCCCTCGTATCCCTCGACGAGATTTTGCGTCAGCAGCTCTGCGTCGCCCATGTCCGTCCCACCTCGTCGCGGCCCGCGCCGCCACCTTCAAGAAATGTGGGCATAGTCGACCGGGTTGATTGCCGTTTCATGTCGATGTCCGCTCGAGCTCGCGGTTGAGCGCATCGCGATCAAGCTCGTCCTCCCAGGCTGCGATGACGATCGTCGCGACGCCGTTGCCGCAAAAATTGGTCAGCGCCCGGCACTCGCTCATGAATTTGTCGACGCCCAGAACCAGCGCCATGCCGGGCGCGAGGCGCGGATCGACCGCCGCCAGTGTCGCCGCCAGCGTGATGAAGCCTGCGCCAGAAACGCCCGAGGCGCCCTTCGAGGTCAGCATCGCCACGCCGATGATCGTGAGCTTCTGCAGGATGGTCAGCTCGATCCCCAGCGCCTGGGCGATGAAGACGGTCGCGAGAGTCATATAAATGTTCGTGCCGTCGAGATTGAAGGAATAGCCGGTCGGCACGACGAGCCCCACGACCGACTCCGAGCAGCCGAGGCGCTCGAGTTTCTCCATGAGCGAGGGCAGCGCCGCCTCCGAGGACGACGAGCCGAGCACGATGAGCAGCTCTTCCTTGATGTAGCGAAGAAAGCGCCAGATGCTGAAGCCGGCGTAGCGTGCGATGAGGCCGAGCGCGAGGACCACGAACAGGAAGGACGAGAGATAGAAGCCGCCGACGAGCCAGGTCAGGGATTTCAGAGAGCCGAGCCCGTAATGGCCGACGGTGTAGGCCATGGCGCCGAAGGCGCCGAGCGGCGCGAGCTTCATTACGATGTCGATGACGCCGAACATCGCATGGCCGGCGTCGTCGATGAAGCCGCGCAGGCGCGCGACGCGCTCGCCGGCCGCCATCAACGAGAAGCCGAACAGCAACGCGAACAGCAGCACCTGCAGGATGTCGCCGCGCGCGAATGCGCCGACGGCTGTATCCGGTATAAGGTCGAGCAAAAACTCGACGAGGCTGCGCTGCTCATGCGCCTTTTGCGCATAGGCCGCGATCGCCGCTGCGTCGGGTTTTCCAGGAAAGCCCGCGCCCGGCTGCAGCACCTCGCCGACGAGCAGCCCTATGACGAGCGCGAGCGTCGAGACGACCTCGAAATAGACGAGCGCCTTGACGCCGACGCGCCCGACTTTCTTGGCGTCGTCGATATGAGCGACGCCGCTCGCGATCGTGCAGAAAATGATCGGCGCGATCGTCATGCGCACGAGCCTAATGAAGCCCTCGCCGAGCGCGCGCACGCCGTCGCGGTCGGCGTATTGCGGAAGCAGCGCGCCGAAAAGCGCGCCGAGAATAATCGCGGCGAGCACTTGCGCATAAAGCTGGCGATGGAGAGGTTTGCGAGGCGAAGAGTCGGCGGTCAAGGGCTTTGGTCCAATGGCTGGAGGCGTCGTCCGCGGTGTAACGCTGCGCTCACGCCGCCACAAGCAGGCCATAGTCGTGGCCCTCCGATAGCGCGCGGGTTGCGGGCGCTTTTCCGCCCGCGTAAAGCAGGCCGCATGCCTCTGGATCTCGTCTCCCGCCTGCTTTATCGCGACGGGCTCATCCTCATTGTCGACAAGCCCGCGGGTTTGCCTGTGCATCGCGGCCCCAAAGGCGGAGACAATCTCGAAGACCAGTTCGATCAGCTGCGTTTCGGACTGCCGCGCGCTCCCGCCCTCGCTCATCGGCTCGACAAGGACACGTCAGGCTGCCTTGTGCTCGGGCGCCATCGCAAGGCGCTGGAGAGGCTGGGGAGGCTCTTCAAGAACGGGCGCATCGAGAAGACCTATTGGGCCGTCGTCGAAGGCGCGCCGTACGCCGCCGAGGGTCGAATCGAGCTGGCCTTGTCGCGGCTCGACGCCGAACGCGGCTGGTGGATGGGCGTCGACCCGCTGGGTTTGCCGGCAGTGACCGATTGGCGCGTCCTTGGCCGCGGCGCGGGTCTCGCGCTTTTGGAGCTCAAGCCGCGCACCGGGCGCACGCACCAGTTGCGCGTGCATTGCCAAGCGATGGGCTGGCCGATCCTGGGCGATCCCGTCTACGGGAACGGCAAGCGCGACGGCGCGCCGGCGCTGCATCTCCATGCGCGCGCGATCGTCGTGCCGATGCAGGACAGCAAGCCGCCGATCGCCGCGCAGGCGCCGACGCCGGCGCACATGGCGCAGGCGATCGCGGACTGCGGCGGGGCTCCCCCCTAGGCCGGCGCGCCGGGCGCGACTTCAGGACTTTAGAGAGGAGAATGTCTCAAGAGAGGAGAATGTCTCACCGGGTGGCGAAGGCGCTGCGCAGCATTTCCATCTGCTGCTCGATCGGGCTCACCGCGGGTTGCGCCAGCGGCTTCGCCGGCGGGGCATAGATCAGAGAGTCGAGATGGATGATGCGCGCCTGCAGACGCACTGAGCTGATCGACAGCTCGCGTAGCTTTTGCGGCAGCACGGCGAAAATTTCCGGGTTCGAGGCTAGCTCCTGTTGTGAGAGCCGCACGCGGTGGCGGTCGCTCGCCGCTTGCGCCCGCGTCATCTCGCCCTGGTTCACCGCCCGCTGCAGCAGGAGCCATGAGGCGATCTGCATCAGTCGGGTCGTCAGCCTCATGCTCTCGGCGGCGTAGGCCAGGGCTTCCGACCGCGGCAGGGCCTTCGCTTCTTCCCGCCCCTGCCCGTCGAGATAGGCCGCGGCCTCCTCGACGAGCGCCATGCCCTCGCGAAACAAAGCGCAGAAAGCCTCGGAACCAGCCAGTTTTTCAGCAAAGGAGACGGGCGCCGCCGCCTCGCTCGAGGATTCTTTCACACGCATGGCACGCTCGCGCTGCTTGACGCCGGGGATCGCCGCCCCTGGTTCTCACGTGACGCAATTTAGCCCAGATGCCCCCCTCCCGCTCGCTTAGGATTTTTTTAACCTTAATTTCGATCGAGCGTCGACGAGCCTCGCATGGCAGCTCGCAAGTTGCAACGGTCTTTGCCGCGACCGCAAGCCGCGGTCGGCCGGAGACACAAAGAAAGAGCCGCGGATTTGCGGCTCAGGCTGTCAGGGAGAAGTGAATAGGCGGGGGAGCAACCCACCGCGGCCACATCTCGCTTGAACGCGAGATCGGCGCAGAGTATGCATAGGCATCCTTAATAACCCATCAACGACCGGCTTGTTCCGGTTCCTCGATCGCTGCGACAGGAGTAGGATCAGCATCCTGCGTCGTCTGCGCTTGGATCGCGGGGCTCTTCGGCAGGAAGTCGCTCAGCACCGCCAGATCCGCATAGGCGAGAGCCGCAAGCGCGAGAATCCCGCCGCGCAGCAATTGCCCAAGAGTGATGCACGGCGGCGCCGAACGGAAAGGCGTCCGGCTTCTGCCGGGCCTCGAGTCGTGCGAAAGCCTGAAAAGCGCGGGCGCCGGCTTGACTTTGGGCCGGGCTGTGGGAGTCGACATCGCCATGGGATGGCTCGCTGTTCCGTAAATGCGCCGCTTTGCAAAAAGTTGGCAGGGAATTTTTGAAAAGCTGTTAACAATGTCTTCTCCTTCACAATATGGCGCCTCACCTGCTTGGATATGGGGCGGATGAGCTTATTTTTACTTGTATCGAGTCATTCAGGCGCAAAGCCAAGCCGGAGCAGCGGCGGAAGTCTTTCAAGCGTCGGTTGCGAAGGGTCGTGGAGCAGTGATGCGGCGCGTTGCGCCCGAAACCACGGGGACGAAGCGGAGCCATGACGAAAGACGACGTAATCTCGCAGTTCGCGCGGTCCTATGAGGACCGCCGCGCATCGGAAATGTCCCTTGCGGACTATCTAGACCTATGCCGAGAGGACCCCCGGACTTACGCGAGCGCCGCCGAGCGCATCCTCGACGCCATCGGCGAGCCGGAGTTCGTCGATACGTCCAAGGACCCGCGACTTGGCCGCATTTTCATGAACCGGACGATCAGGGTCTACCCGGCCTTCGCCGAATTTTACGGAATGGAGGAGACGGTCGAGCGCATCGTCAGCTACTTCCGCCACGCGGCGCAGGGGCTCGAGGAACGCAAGCAGATCCTTTATCTTCTCGGCCCCGTCGGCGGCGGCAAGTCTTCACTTGCCGAGCGGCTCAAATCGATCATGGAGCAGCGGCCCATTTACGTGCTCAAAGCCGGCGACGAACTCAGCCCCGTCTTCGAGAGTCCGTTCGGTCTCTTCGATCCCGCGGACGCCGGACCGATGCTCGAGAAGCAATATCGCATCCCGAGGCGGCGCTTGACGGGACTCATGAGCCCCTGGTGCCTGCGCCGTCTCGACGAGTTCCGCGGCGACATCGGCCGCTTCAGGGTGGTCAAGCTCATGCCGTCCCGGCTGCGGCAGATCGCCATCGCCAAGACTGAGCCCGGCGACGAGAACAACCAGGACATTTCCTCGCTCGTCGGCAAGGTCGACATCCGCAAGCTCGAGGCGCTGGCGCAGTCCGACCCCGACGCCTACAGCTATTCCGGCGGCCTCAATCGCGCCAATCAGGGCCTGCTCGAGTTCGTCGAGATGTTCAAGGCGCCGATCAAGATGCTCCACCCGCTGCTGACCGCGACGCAAGAGGGCAACTATATCGGCACCGAAAACATCGGCGCGATCCCCTTCTCGGGCGTGGTCATGGCTCACTCGAACGAGGCCGAGTGGCAGAGCTTCAAGTCGAACCGCAACAACGAGGCTTTCATCGATCGAATTTACGTGATCAAGGTGCCCTACTGCCTGCGGGTCTCCGAGGAGCAGCGCATCTATGAGAAGCTGCTGCGCGGCTCGGAGCTCGCCAAGGCCAGCTGCGCCCCGAGCACGTTGGAGATGCTCGCGCGCTTCGTCGTGCTCTCGCGCCTGAAACCGCATGAGAACTCCAACTTGTTCTCGAAGATGCGCGTTTACAACGGCGAGAGCCTGCGCGAGGTCGATCCGCGCGCGCGCAGCATGCTGGAGTATAAAGAGACGGCCGGCGTCGACGAAGGCATGGACGGGCTCTCCACCCGCTTCGCATTCAAGGTGCTGGCGGCGACCTTCAACCATGATACGGTGGAGGTCGCAGCGGATCCGGTCCATCTGATGTACGTGCTGGAGCAGTCGCTGCGCCGCGAGCAGCTGCCGGCGGAGATCGAGAAGCGCTATCTAGAGTTCATCAAGGCCGAGCTCGCGCCGCGTTATGCGGAATTTATCGGCAACGAGATCCAGAAGGCCTATCTCGAGTCCTACACCGACTACGGGCAGAACCTCTTCGACCGCTACATCGATTACGCCGACGCGTGGATCGAGGATCAGGATTTCAAAGACCCCGACACGGGACAGCTGCTCGATCGCGAGTTGCTGAACCAGGAGCTCACCAAGATCGAGAAGCCGGCGCAGATTGCGAATCCCAAGGACTTCCGCAATGAGGTCGTGAAGTTCGCCCTGCGCTACCGCGCCGCGCACGGCGGGCGGAACCCGTCCTGGGCGAGCTACGAGAAGGTGCGCGACGTAATCGAGAAGCGCATGTTCTCGCAGGTCGAGGACTTGCTGCCCGTCATCAGCTTCGGCTCCAAGAAGGACACCGAGACCGAGCGCAAGCACGGCGAATTCGTCAATCGGATGGTGGCGCGCGGCTACACGGAGCGGCAGGTGCGTCGCCTCGTCGAGTGGTACATGCGCGTGAAGCAAGCGGGGTGAACGACGGCGATGCACATCATTGATCGGCGGCTGAATCCAAGCGGCAAGAACTTCGAGAACCGCCAGCGCTTTCTACGGCGGGCCAAGCGCGTGGTCGAGCAGGCCGTGCGCGAGGCCAGTCGCGGCCGGACGATCGAAGATCTGGAGGCGCCCGCCGAGATCACCATCACCACCGAAGACATGCGACAGCCGACCTTTCGTCCGACGCCCGGCTCGCGCCGTGACTATCTGCTGCCCGGCAATCGCGATTATATCGAAGGCGACCTCATCGAACGCGACAGAAGCGACGGTCATGGCGTCGGCTCGGGCGCCGGACGCGGTGGGGGGAAGGCGGAGGACGCCTTCAGATTCGTGCTCTCGCGCGAAGAGTTTCTGAACATTTTTCTGGACGACCTCGAGCTGCCAGATCTCGCCAAGCGCCGCGTCGCCTTGAATGAGTTGGACGAGCTGAGGCGCGCCGGCTACACGACATCGGGCTCGCCCGCCAACCTGTCGATTCCCCGCACATTGCGGGTCTCGCTTTCGCGGCGCATCGCGCTCGGCCGTCCGAAGCAGCAGGAGATCGAGCTTTTGGAGCGCGAGCTTTCGGAAGCCGTCGAAGCTGCAGCGCTCGAGACCAAGGCCGAGGAGCTTATGGCGCTGCAACGCAAGCGCTCCCGTATCGCCTATCTCGATCCGCTCGACTTGCGCTACCGCCGTTTCGAACGTACGCCGAAGCCCGTGACGCAAGCCGTGATCTTCTGTCTCATGGACGTGTCCGGCTCGATGACCGAGCACATGAAGGACATCGCCAAGCGATTCTTCACGCTGCTTCATATTTTCTTGACGCGGCGCTACAAGCGCATCGAGCTCGTTTTCATCCGTCATACCGATACGGCTTCCGAGGTGGACGAGAACACCTTCTTCCATTCGACCGAGACCGGCGGCACGCTGGTGTCCTCGGCGCTCGCCGAGATGCTCCGCATCGTCAAGGATCGTTATGATGCGGACGAATGGAACATCTATGCGGCGCAGGCCTCGGACGGCGACAACCAGGAGAGCGACAACGCTCGCGCCGCCGAGCTGCTGCAAAACGGCGTACTGCCGCTTTGCCAGTATTTCGCCTACATCGAGGTCAGCGGCGCGGGACCCGACATAGCCGACGCGCTCTCCCTGACCTCGCGCAGCTCGTTGTGGCGAACCTATAGCATGGTGCAGAGGCGCGGCGGCAAATTGCAGATGCGCCGCGTCTCGCGCCGCGCGCAGATATTCCCGGTTTTTCGCGAACTGTTCCAGCGTCGCGCCGCCAAGGAGACCGCCGCGCCATGAGCGACGCTGCGCTCTTCTCGGGCCGGGAATGGGACTTCGACACCATCCAGCGAATCCACGACGCGATCGCCGTAGTGGCGCAGAAGGAGCTCGGCCTAGACACTTATCCCAACCAGATCGAGATCATCACCGCCGAGCAGATGCTCGACGCCTACGCCTCGATCGGCATGCCGCTCTATTACAAGCATTGGTCGTTCGGCAAGAGCTTCGCCGAGCACGAGATGATCTATCGCAAGGGCCTGCAGAATCTGGCCTATGAGATCGTCATCAACTCGAACCCCTGCATCTCGTATCTGTTGGAGGAAAGCTCGGCGACGATGCAGACCCTCGTCATCGGCCACGCCGCCTTCGGGCACAATCACTTTTTCAAGAACAACTACCAGTTCAAGCAATGGACCGATCCTGACAGCATTCTCGATTATCTCGCCTTCGCCAAGGGCTATATCGCGAGCTGCGAGGAACGCCACGGCCACGGACCCGTCGAGCGGCTGCTCGACGCGGCGCATGCGCTGACCGCCCAGGGCGTCGACCGCTATGCGCGAAAAAAATCCTTCGACATGAAGCGCGAGGAGGCGCGCGAGCGCGAGCGCATGGCCGAGCGCGAGCAGCTTTACAACGACCTGTGGCGCACCGTTCCAGAGAAGTCGGGACGGGCCAAAAGGTCGGCGGAGGAGAAGCGCCGCGCGCTGCTCGGCCTACCGCAAGAGAACATCCTCTATTTTCTCGAGAAGGTGGCGCCGCGCCTGAAGCCCTGGCAGCGCGAGCTGCTGCGCATCGTGCGGCTCATGGCGCAATATTTCTATCCCCAGCAGCAAACCAAGGTCATGAACGAAGGCTGCGCGACCTATTGTCATTACTGCATCATGACCGCGCTGCACGAGCAGGGCCGCATCGACGACGGCAGCCTAATGGAATTCCTGCATTCGCATACGGACGTCACGCGGCAGGCGGCCTACAACGACAAATATTACGGCGGCATAAACCCATATGCGCTCGGCTTCGACATGATGTCCGACATCGCCCGCATCGTGTGCGAGCCGACGGAGGAGGATCGCGCCTGGTTTCCCGAGATCGCCGGGACGGGCGACGCGCTGGCGACGCTGCGCCATGTGTGGGCGAATTTCCGCGATGACAGCTTCATCGCCCAGTTCCTGAGCCCGCATTTGATGCGCAAATGGCGGCTGTTCCATGTCGTCGACGATGATTCGGCCAAGTTTCTGGAGGTGAAGGCGATTCACAACGAGCGCGGCTATCGCGATCTGCGCAGGACGCTCGCGTCGCAATTTGACGTGGCGCAGAACGCCCCGGACATCCAGGTCGTTGACGTTAATCTCGAAGGCGACCGCCGGCTAGTGCTACACCACCGCGTCATGAACGGCAGGGTCTTGGAGCCGGAGAACGCGCAGCTGGTGCTGAACCACCTCGCCTATCTCTGGGGCTATGAGGTGACGTTGAACGAGATCGACGCCGCCTCGGAGAAGCTGCTGAAGGAGCATAGCGCTAAAGCGCCGGCGTGAAGAGATCGAGCGAGCGCCGGCAAGCCAGCTCAGCGCCCTTCGATTTTCTCCAAAACGCGATCCCACGCCCGGCGTTCGGCTTCTCCAGCCGTCTTGTCGACCGCGATCTTGAGATAGGCGATCTCGCGCTCGATTTTTTCGCGGTCCAGCCGACCCAGACGCGTCGCGAGGATCGCGGCTTCCAGCACCGCGGCCTTCGCGCGGTTCATGCCCAGGAATGGCTTGTGCATCACGATCCGCAGCACGGCGCAATAAAAACGCGGGCGGATGTCGTCCGCCTCGGCGCGCACGACCTCGAGCTCGGCGTGCGACAGAGCGGCGGCTAATCGCGGCGCGGGCCAGCCCTCGATCGGCTCGATCGGCCAGTGGCGCTCGCCCGTGACGAAGCCCGCGAAAATCTCGGCGTCGTCGGTGAAGCTCGCCGTCGCCTGGCCGCTCGACTCCAAGTTCGCCAGCGTCGTCGAAGGACGAAACGGCGCGATGATCCACTGCGCGCCGTCCTCGATGAGGCCTAAGGGCGCAAGATGCGGGTCTCCTGCGGCGTTCAGCGTCGTCACCACGCATTCGCGGATCAGCGGCATGACGGGGCTCTTCCCGTGCGGGCGGTCAACTGCGATAGTCGCCGTTGATCGCCACATATTCCTTGGTCAGGTCGCAGGTCCACACCTTAGCGGCGCCGTCGCCGAGGCCGATGTCGACCCTGATCTTGATCTCGTCCCGCTTCATGAGCGCCGAGACGACCACTTCGTCGTAACTAGGGTCGCGCGCGCCGCGGAAGGCGACGCGCACGTCGCCGAACCAGATCGCGAGCCTGTCGCGGTCGGCTTCTTCGCCGGCCTTGCCCACCGCCATCACCACGCGGCCCCAATTGGCGTCCTCGCCCGCGACCGCCGTCTTGACCAGCGGCGAATTGGCGATCGAAAGCGCGATGCGCTTTGCCGCCCGGGCGTTGCGCGCGCCCTCGACGGCGACTTCGATGAACTTGCGGGCGCCCTCGCCGTCCTTGACGACCTGATGCGCGAGATCGAGCAGCACTTCGTCGAGCGCCGCCTGAAAGGCCTCGAGGCGGGCGTCGCTCGCCTTCTCGATGCGCGGGGCGCCGCGCTCTACCGCCGCGCCCGTCGCGAACAACAGGAGCGTGTCAGAGGTCGAGGTGTCGCTGTCGACCGTGATCGCGTTGAAGGAGCTGCGCACGGAGCGTGAGAGCAGCGTCTGCAAAGCGTCGGCGCCGATCGGCGCGTCGGTGAAGACGAAAGACAGCATTGTCGCCATGTCGGGAGCGATCATTCCAGCGCCCTTGGCGAAGCCAGCGATGCGAACCTCTACGCCGTCGACGACGGCGGAGCTCGTCGAAAGCTTCGGATAGGTGTCGGTGGTCATGATCGCCCGCGCCGCCGCCTCCCAGGCGTCGGGTTTCGCCTCTTTGACGAGCTTCGGCAGCACGCGCTTGAACTTGGAGGCGTCGAGCGGTTCGCCGATGACGCCGGTCGAGGCGAGAAACACCTGTCGCTCGGAAATGTCCGCGGCCTCGGCGACGAGCCTCGCTGAAAGCTTGACGGCGTCCTTGCCGGCCTTGCCGGTAAAAGCGTTGGCGTTGCCCGAGTTCACGAGCAGCGCGCGCGCGCCTGTTCCGGCAAGCCGCGCCTGGCACCAATCCACCGGCGCCGACGGGCATTTGGATTTGGTGAAGACGCCTGCGACCTCTGTCCCTTCGGCGAGCAGAACCAGCAGCGTGTCGGTTCGTCCGCGGTAGCGCACCCCCGAAGCGCCCGTCGCCAGCCGCACGCCCCCGATCGCCGGGATTTCGGCCAGCTTTCTGGGGGCGAGCTTCGAGACAGTTGCGGGGGCTTTAGCCATCACGATCGGTCCTTTTCCGAGGGCGTTCGAAATTTTCTTCGTTTGACCCTCGGCAAAGCCTTCGTCAAGTGCACCGCCTAAGCCGCTCTTTTTCTGCTTGCCTTGTCAGGCCTGCGGCCTTGCGCCCCTATCCTCAAGCACGGCGATTCGGATGATGTTCGTGCCCCCAGGCGAGCCGAACGGCATGCCAGCGACGATCGCGATGCGGTCCTTATCGGCGCCGAAGCCGTTTGCGAGCGCATGCTCGCCGGCGCGCTCGACCATGTCCTCGACGCTGCTCGGGTCATGCGTCTGATAGGCCGAGACGCCCCACACCAGCGCAAGGCGGCGCGCCGTCGCGCGCTTGGGGGTTAGCGCCAGAATCGGCGACACGGGTCGCTCGCGAGCGATGCGCAGCGCCGTCGCCCCCGAGTCCGTCCAGGCGCAGATCGCCTTGGCGCCCAACGTCTGCGCCACCTCACGCGCCGCAGCAGCGATGGCGTCGGCAGTGTTGGGGTTGGGTGGCTCGTTGCGCTGCGCGTCGATGATCTGCCGATAGACCGTGTCGGTTTCGACTTCCTCGGCGATGCGGCTCATGGTCGCCACCGCGTCCTGCGGATATTGGCCGGCGGCGCTCTCGGCCGAGAGCATAACTGCGTCGGCGCCCTCGAACACCGCGGTCGCCACGTCCGAGACCTCAGCTCGCGTCGGCAGCGGCGACAGGATCATCGATTCGAGCATTTGCGTTGCGACGACGACCGGCTTGCCAGCTCGGCGCGCCATGCGATTGATGCGCTTTTGCAGGCCTGGCACTTTCTCCAGCGGCACCTCGACGCCGAGATCGCCGCGCGCCACCATGATTGCGTCAGAGACGTCGATGACCTCCTCGAGCCTCGTGATGGCCTGCGGCTTCTCGATCTTGGCCATGACGCTTGCGCGGCCTTGCACAAGCTTCTTGACCCCGATGACGTCCTCGGGGCGCTGCACGAAGGAGATCGCCACCCAGTCCACGCCTTCGGCCAGAGCCGCTTCGAGATCGGCGCTGTCTTTCTCGGTCATCGAGGTGATCGGGATTTCGGTGTCTGGCAGGCTTACGCCCTTGCGGTTGGAGATTCGGCCCGCCACATCGACCACCGCGCGCGCTCGGTCCGCGCTCGTCTCGACGACATGCAGCTTCACCTTGCCGTCGTCGATGAGAATCGTGTCGTCGACCTTCAGCGCCGCCAGAATCTCGGGATGCGGCAGGCGAACCCGCGTGGCGTCGCCGGGAGCGGCGTCGGAATCCAGCACGAAGCTGTCGCCCTTTCGCAGATGGGCGGAGCCCTCTGCGAAGGCGCCGATGCGCAGCTTCGGCCCCTGCAAATCGACGAGCACGCCGATGGCGCGCGAAAGCTCCGTCTCGATCTCGCGAATCATGCGCACGTAATTGGCGAGACCCGCGTGATCCGTGTGGCTCATGTTAATGCGGAACACGTCCGCGCCGGCGACGACGAGCGAGGCGATCACGCCCTTCTCGACGCTTGCAGGCCCCAGTGTCGCGATGATCTTGACGCGGCGCTTCCGTCTCATGCTCATAAAGCTTCCCAGGTCGCCGCTGCGGCGGCTCTCAATGGTCGTCCCGACGCAACCGACGCGATCCGTTCAGGGCGTCTGCGGCGGGCTCGGGTCGGTGAGCTGCACCGTCCAGTTGCGCGCGTCGCGCCCCGTGTCAATCTCGAAGAACCCCGTCCGGTCGTAGCCGCGCGCGAAACAGTCCTCGCGCCCGTCGATACGAAACTCGCGGTCGCGCGTGCACATGAATGACTTGCCCTTCCACTCGCCGCCGCGCTCGTCCATCGCATAGACGTAATAATACTGCGCCGCCAGTGGCCCGCGCAGCAAATTCTCGCAGGCGCCGGGGCGCAGGTTCCACCAGCCTTCCGAAAGCCAATTGCGGCCGTCCGTGTAGGCGATGGCGACGCTGACCCGCGCGCTGGCGTTGTTGCAGAGCCGAAAATCGGCCCACGCCGGGTCTATGCCGCAGACCCAGCACAAAAGGATGACAGAGGAGAAGGCTCGGAACATCGGCGTGACGGACGAAGAAGGGTCGAACGGCGGACCCGTTCGCGGCGGAGGTCATGCCAAACCACGCGCGAGGGTTTTTGTCCAGCCTGCCCCCGTCGGCGGCCGGCCTCAGACAGGTAGCCGAGGCCGCGGAGCAGGACGCCGTCACCGCGCGCCGTGGCGGGCTTCTCGGTCAGCGCCCGCTGGCCTTCGGGAAACGGACGCCGGATGAGCGTCGTAATGTCGACGATGAAGAGCGAAAGGCGGGAGTCCACATATCCGGGCATAGAGCCACAATCATATGGTCGCGGTGCGGCGCCGACTTCGCCTATAAGAATTACAGCCGCGATCACGTCTGGCGCTTCGGCGACGGCGTCGAGGTGCAGGGCTCCGCCACGCCTGAGTTCTTGAGCAATCCGCACCGCGTCGATCCGGAGTCGGCGTTCGTCGCCGCGCTTTCAAGCCGTCACATGCTAACGTTTCTCGCCTTGGTCTCCAACAAAGGGTTCGTCGTCGAAAGCTACGAGGACAACGCCATCGGATTTCTCGAAAAGAACGTGAGCGGCAAGCTCGCGGTGACGCAGGTCGACCTCCGCCCGTTCATCGTTTTCAGCGGCGATGTCCGACCTGCGCAAACGACCTCGACTGGCTGCATGCCAAAGCACGTCGCGAATGCTGCATCGCCAACTCGGTCACGACCAAGGTCAGCATCAAACTGGCCTGCTAGCCGCGTTGTTGGGCGGCGACGGACCGCGCCTCGGATCAGGACAAGGGGGTAACTTTCAGCACTGGCGGCGATATGCCGACATTATTTTGATTATCATAGGGATTCTCCTCGAATGGCCCTTGCCTTGCTTGTCGACTCGCGCCTAATTTTTGTGAAACGCGCAGGCGATGAAGAGGGACAGATGGCGTCGGGCGCATTCCTCAGGCGGATGGAGGGCTACAGGCTGACCTCCGCCGATATTCTCTATCGCCTGCCCGACAGCCCAAGAATCTTGCAGTCCTATCTTTGGCAGGACTGCGACATCTATCCCGATTATATCGAGCTGCGAAAGTTCCTGGCGTTCTGGAGCCGCGACCGGGAGGGTCTGCTGCATTCCGTCACCGTTAGCCATTCCGGCCTGATCAAGCCCGCCGAGTTCAGCTTCTGCAAGGGCGAGTTCTTGCTGAACTGAGTCCGGACTTCACGCGCTTCACGCTCGCACCGAATGATGCGAGCGGTAAGAAATCGCCAAAATTCAAAAAGTCGGAGAACTTCGCCCTACGAGCTCACCGCGCCGCCCGAGATCTTGTCGATGCGCTTGTTGAGCTCCTCGAGCTGGCGTTTGAGTTCTTCCACATCCGAGCTTCCAGAACCGCCCTGCGCAGCGGCGGCTTCCTCGGCATGGGGCGCCTGGCTTTCAAAATTCACCCCGAACGGATTGAACATGGTCAGCGCCTGGCGGAATACCGCCATGTTCTTGCGCGCTTGCTCGTCCATGGCGGCGAGCGCCGCCCGGGCCGGCTCGCTGAACGGCCCCGAGCCCAAGGCCGAGCTGAACTGCTCGCGGAACTTTTGCTGGTCGCGCGTGAGCTTGTCGAGCGAGAACTCCAGGTAGCTCGGCACGAGCATCTGCATGGAGTCGCCATAGAAACGGATGAGCTGGCGCAGAAACGAGATCGGAAGCAGCGCCTGACCGTCCTTGCTTTCCTGTTCGAAGATGATCTGGGTCAGCACGGGACGGGTGATGTCCTCGCCGGTCTTCGCGTCGCAGACCACGAAATCCTCGCCGCGCTTGACCATGGCGGCAAGGTCCTCCAGTGTGACATAGGTGCTCGTGCCGGTGTCGTAGAGACGGCGGTTTGCGTATTTCTTTATGGTGGTTGGCTTTTTCTCAGTCATCGCCCACGCCGTCCTTACGCTTCGACGATCCGTTCCGGCGCGAAGCTGCGCCGCACCATGGCTGACGATAAGCTTAAAACCGTCTCTGCGGCAATATTTTCGTCGCGCCGCCTTTCGCTTCCGTCTAAACCGTGCTTAACGGCTGGGACAGCGGGGCTCCCCGCCAGCCCCCAAACGCGAACAGGCCGCCCGCCGCGGGCGGCGAGATTCTTTCCAAGGAGACTGAAATGACGACCGAAATCGTGATCGTTTCCGCGGCGCGCACCGCCGTCGGATCGTTCAACGGCGCCCTCGCCGGCGTTCCCGCCCATGACCTCGGCGCCGCCGCGGTCAAGGCGGCCCTGGAGCGCGCTTCGGTCGCCCCCACAGAGGTCTGCGAGGTTATCCTCGGCCAGGTGCTGACCGCGGCGCAGGGCCAGAACCCTGCGCGGCAGGCCGCCATCAAAGCCGGCGTTCCCGACAGCGCCACCGCCTTCGGCGTCAACCAGGTCTGCGGCTCAGGACTGCGCGCCGTGGCGCTCGCGGCGCAGCAGATTCAGGCGGGCGACGCCAGCATCGTCGTCGCCGGCGGCCAGGAGAGCATGTCGCTATCGACCCACGCCGCTCACCTGCGCCCAGGCACGAAAATGGGCGACGTGAAGTTCACCGACACGATGATCCTGGATGGCTTAACCGACGCCTTCAACAGCTACCACATGGGCGTTACGGCGGAGAACGTCGCCGCCAAGTGGCAGATTTCGCGCGCCGAGCAGGACGCCTTCGCGGTCGCGTCGCAAAATAAGGCCGAAGCCGCGCAGAAGGCCGGCAAGTTCAAGGACGAGATCGTGCCCTATGTGATCTCGACCAGGAAGGGCGACATCACCTTCGATCAGGACGAATATATCAAGCAAGGCGTGACGCTCGAGGGCGTTGCCAAGCTCAAGCCCGCATTCAGCAAGGAGGGCACGGTGACGGCGGCGAACGCGTCCGGCATCAACGACGGCGCGGCGGCGCTCGTGGTGATGAGCGCGGACGAAGCCAAGAAGCGCGGGCTTGCTCCGCTCGCCCGCATCGTCGCCTGGGCGACGGCGGGCGTCGAGCCGTCGGTCATGGGGTCGGGCCCGATTCCGGCGACACGCAAGGCGTTGGAGAAGGCGGGCTGGAAGATCTCCGACCTCGACCTCGTCGAGGCGAACGAGGCCTTCGCGGCGCAGGCGCTGGCGGTCAACAAGGACCTCGGCTGGGATCCCTCCATCGTCAACGTCAATGGCGGCGCGATCGCGATCGGGCACCCGATCGGCGCCTCGGGCGCGCGGGTCCTGACGACGTTGCTCTATGAGCTGAACCGCCGCGGCGGTGGAAAGGGACTCGCGACGCTCTGCATTGGCGGCGGCATGGGCATCGCGATGGCGGTGGAGAAGTAAGAAGCGAGCAGCGAATGGCGAATGGCGAATAGGGAGCTTTTTCTGCTCGCCATTCGCTACTTCGCCATTCGCTTTAAGAGCGACTCATACGACAGGAGAGCAAAACGTGAGCAGAGTAGCGGTTGTGACCGGCGGGACGCGCGGCATTGGCGAAGCGATCTCCAAAGCGCTGAAGGCCTCAGGCTACAAGGTCGCTGCGACCTACGCCGGCAATGACGAAGCGGCGAATAAGTTCAAGGCCGAGACCGACATCAACGTCTATAAGTTCGACGTGTCCGACTACGACGCCTGCGCCGCCGGAATCGCCGCGATCGAGAAAGACCTGGGTCCCGTCGAAATTCTGGTCAACAACGCCGGCATCACCAAGGACCGCCTGTTCCACAAGATGGAGCTCGCGCAGTGGAAGGCGGTGATCGACACGAATTTGAACTCGCTGTTCAACGTGACGCGTCCGATCATCAACGGCATGCGCGACCGCGGCTTCGGGCGCATCATCGTGATCTCGTCGATCAACGGCCAGAAGGGCCAGGCCGGCCAGACGAATTACTCGGCTTCGAAGGCCGGCGACATCGGCTTCGTGAAGGCGCTCGCGCAGGAGAGCGCCTCGAAAGGGATCACGGTCAACGCAATCGCGCCGGGCTATATCGCGACGGAGATGGTGAAGGCGGTGCCCCAAGATGTGCTCGATAAGCACATTCTCCCCTACATCGCCGTCGGCCGCCTCGGCGAGCCCGAGGAGATCGCGCGCGCCGTCGTGTTTCTGGCCTCGGACGACGCCGGCTTCATCACCGGCTCGACGCTGACGATCAACGGGGGGCAGTATTTGACATAGAGGCTCCAGAGTTGGCGCCGGCGGTTTGGAAGCCGCCGGCGGCGACTTAAGCTCATTCTCAATGAAAGTTATCTTTCGTCGTTGGAACTTGTCACGGAAGCTCGTCATGCGCATAAGCTCAAGCCGCCGAACGCTAACTCTTCTCGACGAACCACTCGAGCGTGAACACCCTCAGCGCCGAGGACAAATTCGCCTCGCCCCGCTCGCGATCGACGCGTGCGGCGAGCGCCGTCAAAGAACAGCCTTCCTCGGCGGCGATGCGCTTCAGCGCCGCCCAAAAGCTCGCCTCTAGCGACACGCTGGTTCGGTGGCCGGCGATCGTCAGCGAGCGCTTCTTGACCGTCGCGGCTTCCACAGGCGTTTCTAGTCGTGGCGCTTCAGATAATTTTCCACCAGGTTGCCCGCAGCCTTGCGGTCGGCCTCGCTCGCCGAGTCGAAGGCCTTTGCGCGGGCGTCTGCGATCCACTTGTCGTTCGCGCCGCCGCCTGGAGCTTGCTCCGCCAGCGTCAGATACATGAGGCCAAGCGGACGCTGCGGCGCGCCGCTCGCCTCGCCGTTGAACATCATGCTTCCGAGGAGCGCCTGCGCTTGCGCATGGCCCTTGCGCGCCGCAATCTCCAGCCAGCTGACAGCCTGGCGCACGTCCCGCTTGACGCCGGCGCCTTCGAGATACATGCGCGCGACATTGTACTGCGCCTCGGCGTTGCGCAGGAAGGTCGCCGCGTAACGGAACACGTCGAAGGCGCGCTCTGGGTCCGGCGCGATCCTGGCGCTGGCGATGCCCTCGCGCAGATAAGCGCCAAGCGCCACGAAGGCGTTCGAAGCCATCACCCGCTCGTTGGGGTCAGGATCGTCGTTGGAGAAATGCTCGACGATCTGGGAGTAGTATTCGTAGGCCTTGCGGTCGTCGCGCGCCACGCCGTCACCGCTCGCATACATGCGCGCGAGCTTCCATTGCGCGAGGGGTTCGCCGCTGTCAGCAGCGTAACGCAAGGCCTCGACCGAGGAACTCGTCTCGCCGGCGTGGTAGCGCTCCAAGCCGGCGCGCAGCGCCGCGCGGGGGTCCTTGAACATCGGCAGTTGGGTGGAAGAAGGCGAGGTCGGGCGCTGGTCTGATGAATCGAGGGCCGGCGCCGGCGCGGCGAAAACTGTCATCAGCGCGGCGAGCGCCGCCACGCGCTGCGCGACGCTCCGAGCCCGCGTTCTTTCCTGAAAAGCGCCCTTCATGACCGAACCGACTCTTCCCACCGCGCCTATCGTTTCCATGCGCTTGCGTCCGCCGTCTCGCCCTGGTCGGTTCCGACAATTCTTTCCCGTTCTCCGCAACCGCGGCGCGGAGCCCGGCCTTCGCCTTCGGCATGACCATGTGACGAGGCTGACTTAGCGCGGGCTTTATGGCTGAAAAGCGGCTTTTCGAACGCGTCCCGAAGATGCCGTGTTTATCTTGTGAGCCTGTGGCATTTAGGTCACATTTCAGTCGGCTCGCCGGTTCGATCTTGAGCCTTCGTAAACCAAACCGAAGGAACGCGAGGCTGTGAAACGGCGCTTCATTCGCTTAAGGAAATCGAGAGGCGCGCGCGAGAGGCCGAGCAGCGGAGCAACCATGGTTTATGCTGTCAAGGAAGCGTTTCTGACGCTGCAAGGCGAAGGGCTCAACGCCGGCCGGCGCGCCGTCTTTTGCCGCTTCGCCGGCTGCAATCTTTGGAGCGGGCGCAAAGAGGATCGAGCGGACGCTCTGTGCCGGTTCTGCGACACGGACTTCGTTGGAACGGACGCCGAGAACGGCGGCAGGTTCCCCGACGCCCGGACGCTGGCGGCGACGCTGGCGCGTCTTTGGGGCGCGCCCCGCCTGGGACGATTCGTCGTCTTGACCGGGGGCGAGCCCTTGCTGCAAATCGACGCCGCGCTGGTCGACGCGCTCCACGACGAGGGCTTCGAGATCGCCGTCGAGACCAACGGCACGATCGAGGCGCCCGAGGGTTTGGACTGGATCTGCGTGTCGCCCAAGGCCGGCGCGCCGCTGCGGCAGACTTCCGGGCACGAGCTCAAGCTCGTCTTCCCGCAGGAGGGAGCGGAGCCCGAGCTTTTCGAAGGGCTCGCCTTCGCACACTTCCTGCTCCAGCCGATGGACGGGCCGCAGGTTCTGCGCAATACCAGGGCGGCGATAGACTACTGCCTTGCGCATCCGCGGTGGCGCCTGTCGTTGCAGACCCACAAGATGATCGGGGTGAAATAGCCGTGGCGAGTTTCGAGATATTCCGGGAGTTCCACTTCGAGGCGGCGCACGCGCTTTACGACCCGGAAGCACCCAGAGGCGGCAAATACGCCAATCTGCACGGCCACTCCTTCCGCGTGCGGGTTACGCTGCGCGGCGAGCCGACCGAGGAAGAGCAGTGGGTGATGGATCTCGGTCGGCTCGGGCGCCGCCTCGTCGAGCTGCGCGAACGGCTCGATCACAGCTTCCTCAACGACCTTGAGGGACTGGGCAAGCCCACGCTCGAGAATCTCTGTCTTTATATATGGCGCGATCTGCTCTCCTTCGCGCCGAGCTTGTGCGAGGTCGGCGTCTTCCGCGACAGCTGCTTCGAAGGCTGTGTCTACCGCGGGGAGTAGGCGGATTTCGGCGGGGTCTCCGATGAGCGGCTACGGCTCGCTGACTTTTCTCGCCGGGACGTCGAGTATCGCCTACATCGCGACATATTGGAGCGATCGCAATCTTCTCGACCGTGGCGCAGCGCGGCGCGCTTCGCCACGCCGCGCGGGACGCTCTGGCGGGACCGCGCCGCCTGCGCCGGGCGTCGTCAATTTCATCCTCTCGCAACTGGTGACAGGACTAGGGCGCGGGAGCTGCGAGAGCGAGCCCCGCGCGTCATCCTAATTTTGCAGCCTCTCACGATTGACGAAGCCTCGGGTTACGGCCTATAAGGCGCGCTCTGCGATCGCATATCTTGCGTTGCGCCAAAGGCGCGCGAGAGACCGGGCCTCCGGCTCCGCGGCTCTTCAAGGACAAAGGACATATGGCCAATACCAGTTCGGCTAAGAAAGCCGTCCGCAAAATCGCGCGCCGCACGGCGATCAACCGGTCGCGCCGCAGCGTGATGCGCACTTTCGTGCGCAAAGTTGAGGAAGCGATCGCCGCCGGCGACGCGGCGGGCGCCCAGCGAGCGCTGCAGCAGGCCGCGCCGCTGGTCATGCGCGCTGCGCAAAAGGGCGTGATTCACAAGAACACGGCTTCGCGAAAAGTTTCGCGACTCACGCGACGCGTGCGCGCTATGGCGCCGGCGAATTGAGCATCGCATGCACGCCACGAGGAATTTCCAAGCCCGACCCAGTCGGGCTTTTTTTGTGCATTGTTGCATGATTGCAACAAGCGCGAAATTTGTGAATGTTTTTATTACGGATTTTGTGCAGCGATCATGAAATCTCGCGCTGATTCAAAACCTTGTAATAAAGGCGGGAAACGCTGCCCTCTCGGGATGGTCTTGACAATCAGATGACAACAGCTTCCCGGGCGCCGCGTGATGAATGACAGAAATTTTTCTTTCCTGCGGCGCATGGCCCTAAGCTGCCGAGATTTAAGAGGTTCTGCCGTCACATTCGTCGGAAAGCAAAAAAATGTCGCGTTGACGACGAGGTGCGGCGGCGCGCCATGTTGAAATGACCGCGGACAGGGATTAGCGTTCTTGGGTCTTGGGGCGTTGCGGGTTTTGCGTGTGGGCGGACGCCCGTCTGCGGTGGGTGGCGATCATCAGGGACATGGCCGGCGTTGCAGCGCAAGACGTTCTATAGAGTACGGCGAAGCGTCCAAAGCGAGACGTGGCTCGGCGTCTGCTTTTTCGAGCGGCGTCCGATCGCGATGGACACGACAACAGGGGGGCAGGATGGATACCTGGAGCATCACGGCGAGTTCCGAACATGCGCTCGATGATGCATGCGCGTGCGCAAAGATTCGCGCCCCCGAAGCCGTGGACGCCCGCGGCGGGAGTAGTCCGATCGCTGTCGGGGACGCCTTAGGGCCGCCCGACGTTTAAGTCCGCGTCGGTACCGTATCCAGTTCCAACGTCGACGCCCGTCGACGCCCGATTTCCTTTTTCTAGCAGTCCATGCCGACCGAAGTGGCGCGCCCCGCGTTCTCGGAGGAGGGACCCTTATCGTCAGGTGCATCATGCAAGCGAGAAAAGCCATGCCCCCCGAAGATTCGAGCGACGTCGACGCCGCCCGTTGGGAGCGCGTGCGTCATTGGTTGCGCGCCGAGCTCGGCGAAGCGACTTTCGAGTCCTGGTTTGCGCGTCTTGAGCTTGATCGCGTGGAAAACGGCGTTGTGCGGCTGACGGTGCCCACGAAATTCCTCAAAACCTGGGTGCAATCGCGCTATCACGAGCGCATCAAAGCGCGCGTGGTCGCTGAATTTCGCGGCGTCGACCGCGTCTCCATAGATCTGCGCTCGCCAACGCCAAAAGCGCCCGCGCGCACGAACGGCGCAAGCGACGCGACAACGCAAGAAAGCTTGCCCTCCGCCAATGAGAACGGGACGGAGGCTAATCCTTCGTCGTCTTCTTCGGCGTCGCGGCGCATTGCTCCGAAGGCCACGACGCGTCTTGAGTCCGAGAGTCTCTCGGGCTCGCCGCTCGACCGCCGGCTGACCTTCGAGACCTTCCTCGTCGGACCGTCGAACCAGCTCGCCCACGCCGCGGCCCGCCGCGTCGTCGAGCCGCGTCAGAACGAGGTGGCGCCGCTCTTCAATCCATTCTACACGCACGCTGCCGTCGGATTGGGCAAGACGCATCTCTTGCAGGCGATGGCGCAGGAGGCCGCCGCCAACAAGCGCCGCGTCGTCTATCTGACCGCGGAAAAGTTCATGAGCGGCTTTGTGTCCTCGCTCAACGCGCAGACCTCGATCGCCTTCAAGGAAACGCTGCGCGGCATCGACATGCTGATCATCGACGACGTGCAGTTCCTGCGCGGCGAGTGGATACAGCAGGAGTTCTGCCACATCCTGAATGCGCTCATCGACGCCGGGCGCCAGATCGTCGTCGCGGCGGATCGTCCGCCCGCCGAGCTTGAGTCGCTCGAGGAGCGCGTGCTGTCGCGGCTGAAGTCGGGGCTCTGCGTCGACATCGGTCCGCTCGACGAGGCGCTGCG
>DASPSI010000071.1:0-4674 GCA_035624015.1 Methylocystis sp. | reverse complement strand
GATCGAGGCCCGCAGCCCGCGCGGCCTCGTCGACCGCGGCGCCGCCGAGCTTGCCGCCAGCGCCAGGATGCTGGAGACGATCCGCGCCGTCTATGAGCTCTACGGCTTCGAGGCGCTGGAGACGCCGGCGATCGAATATGCCGACGCGCTCGGCAAGTTCCTGCCGGACCAGGACCGCCCGAACGAGGGCGTGTTCTCGTTCTTGGACGACGACGAGCAGTGGCTGTCGCTGCGCTACGATCTGACCGCGCCGCTCGCGCGCTACGTCGCGCAGAATTTCGACGCGCTGCCGAAGCCCTATCGCTCCTATCGCTTCGGCCATGTGTATCGCAACGAGAAGCCGGGGCCCGGACGCTTCCGCCAGTTCATGCAGTTCGACGCCGACACGATCGGGTCGAGCTCGCCTGCCGCCGACGCGGAGCTTTGCATGATGGCCGCCGACACCATGGAGCGGCTCGGGATCAAGCGCGGCGACTATGTCGTCAAGATCAACAGCCGCAAGGTCCTGGACGGCGTCATGAAGGCCGTGGGGCTCGATGGCGACGCCAATGCGGGGCGCCGGCTCGCGGCGATGCGGGCGATCGACAAGCTCGACCGGCTCGGTCCCGAAGGCGTCAAGCTGCTGCTCGGGCCCGGGCGCAAGGATGAGAGCGGCGACTTCACCAGAGGCGCAGGACTCGACGCAGAGGCCATCGACACGATCCTCTCTTTTTCCTGCGGCGGGCAATATAGCGACGGCAAGCCGCGCTTCGACCTGTTCGGCCTGCTCGGCAGGAGCGACAGGGGCGCCGAGGGCGCCGAGGAGCTCCTGGAGATCGAGGATCTCGTGCGCGATGCCGGCTACGGCTTCGACCGCATCCGCGTCGACCCGTCGGTCGTGCGCGGGCTGGAATATTACACGGGGCCGGTGTTCGAAACGGAGCTGACCTTCGAGACGCGCGACGAGAAGGGCAATCTCGTGCGCTTCGGCTCGGTCGGCGGCGGCGGCCGCTATGACGGGCTCGTCGGCCGCTTCCGGTCGGAGAGCACGCCGGCGACGGGCTTCTCGATCGGGGTTTCGCGGCTGTTTGCGGCGCTAAAGCTCGTCGGCAGCCCGATCGTTTCGTCCGAGGAGCGCAAGGGGCCGGTCGTCGTGCTCGTGCTCGATCGCGAGCGCGTCGCCGATTACCAGCGCATGACGATGCGCCTTCGCGAGGCGGGCGTCGCCGCGGAGCTCTATCTCGGGGCTTCGGGCATGAAAGCGCAGATGAAATATGCGGACAGGCGCAACAGTCCGCTTGTCGTGATCCAGGGCTCGGATGAAAAGGCGCGCGGCGAGGTTCAGATCAAGGACCTCGTCGAAGGCGCGCGCGCCGCCGCGGCGATCGCCACCAATGAGGAATGGAAGGCGGCGCGGCCGGCGCAGGTCGCGGTTTTGGAGGATGAGCTCGTGGAGCGCATCCGGGAAATGTTGGCGCGCTAGCGGTCTACTTCATTCAAGCTGAAGCCTTTCAGTTTGCGGGCCTGGAGGCCCGCGGTCCATCGCGGCGCTATTGGACCGCGGGCCTCCAGGCCCGCGTTGTGACACGCAAATCCGACGAAGCGGACTATTAGGCTGAGCGGAGAGACTAAAGCCTCTGTTCCGATCCGCCGCCCCGTCACTGCGCCGAGGCGGTCTGTTTCAGCAGCGTCCGAGCTTTGAGGACCAGCTCGTCGAGAGCGAAGGGCTTGCGCAAAACCTCCGCGTTCGGCCCGAGGCGCAGCGTTTCCAGCGACTTGTCGGCGTACCCGGTAATGAACAAGATCGGCAGGTCGGGCTGCGCGCCGCGCGCGGCTTCCGCCAGCTGGCGCCCGTTGATCCCCGGCAGGCCGACGTCGGTGATCAGCAGGTCCAGCGGCGCCGCGGATTCCACGATCTTCAATCCGGCCGTCCCGTCGCCGGCTTCCAGGACCGTGCATCCCATTTCGTGGAGGGCGCCGACGATTTGCGAGCGCACCTCGGCTTGATCCTCGACGATTAAAGTTTTGCCGCGATGGCCCGAAGAAGAAAGCTCGGGGCGTTCCGCGGACGGCTCCTCCTCGTCGACGAGATCTGCCGGCAGCTCGTATGCCGGCAGATAGATTCGCACGCTCGTCCCCTCGCCCGGCGCGCTTGCGATCCGCACGAACCCGCCCGATTGCTTGACGAAGCCGTAGATCTGCGAGAGCCCCAAGCCCGTTCCCTGGCCGACGCGCTTGGTCGTGAAGAAGGGCTCGAACGCGCGGCCCAGCACGTCCTCGCTCATGCCCAGGCCCGTGTCCGTCACCTCGATCTCGACATAGTCCCCCGGATCCATATCCGGCTCGAGCTCGTCGGCGTCGAGGCGCATATCCGCTGTCGCAATCCTGAGCACGCCCCCTTCCGGCATGGCGTCGCGCGCATTGATCGCGAGGTTCAGAAGGGCGCTCTCCAGCTGGGACGCGTCGCAGACTATGCTTCTACGGCCGTCCGCCAGCCGCAAGTCGAGGGCGATCTCGGGCCCGAGCGTCCGGTGCAGCAGCTCCTCCAGTCCCGCGACGAGCTTGTCGGGATCGATTACGCGCGGCAGCAATGTCTGCCGACGCGAGAAGCTCAGCATCCGGCTGATGAGGCTCGCGGCGGTGTTGGAGGCTTTTTTGATGGAGGCCAGCGCGGGCGCGATTTCCTCGCCGCGCCCCCGCGCGATGAGACGCTCGATCACGCCGAGCGAGCCCGTGATCACCTGAAGCAGATTGTTGAAGTCATGCGCGATGCCGCCTGTCAATTGCCCAAGCGCCTCCATCTTTTGCGCATGAGCCAGCTGTTCCTGGCTTGCCCGCAACTCGGCGTTGGCCGCGCGCAATTGGGCGGCCGAAGGAAGCGCGAGGAATCGCGGCAGCGCCCACCACAGCGCGAAGGACGTGAAAATCGAGGCGAAAGCCGTCGCCGCCTTGACAAGCCCCTGAAGGCCGTAAAGCGGCGTCCACAGGGTGATGACATCGAGCCAATGAGTGGCGCCGCACAGCAGGATGAACGCGGCGAACAGCCACAGCAGCGGGCGAAAGACGAGGTCGCTTCGGCGTCTTCCGACAACGATGAGCGCCAAGGGAATCGAAAAATAGGCCAGCGCGATGACCGTGTCGGAAACCGCATAGAGCCAAATCAGCCCAGGCTCCCAAAGCAGACAGAACCCGTGCGGCGCCAGCTCGCCGGCGCCGAAGAGCCACTCGCGCACTGCGGACAACATGTTAAGCGCCCTCTCCCTCATGTAGGAGTTGTCGGGCGGCTGGGCATGAAGCCTTGGCGAAGTCTGCTTCAGGCCTGGCCGCCCGAGGAATTTGATCAGGCCGCCGCGCCGCTGTTGGCTCTCGCCATCATGTCGACGAAGCGCTTGAACAGATAGTGGCTGTCCTGCGGGCCCGGCGACGCCTCGGGGTGATGCTGCACCGAGAAGGCCGGACGGTCGAGGAGCTCGATGCCGCAATTCGAGCCGTCGAAGAGCGAGCGATGCGTCTCGCGCGCGTTTGGCGGCAGGCTCTCGCGATCGACGGCGAAGCCGTGGTTCATCGAGACGATCTCGACCTTGCCCGTCGTGTAGTCCATGACCGGATGGTTGGCGCCGTGATGCCCTTGCGGCATCTTCTTCGTCTTCGCGCCGATGGCGAGCGCCATCATCTGGTGGCCGAGGCAGATGCCAAAGACGGGAACCCTGCGCTCCAGGAGCTCGCGAATCACCGGCCCCGCGTATTTGGCCGTCTCGGCCGGGTCGCCCGGCCCGTTGGAGAGAAAGACGCCGTCGGGCTTGAGCGACAGGATCTCTTGCGCCGTGGCGGTCGCAGGCGCGACCACGAGCTCGCAGCCGGCGTCGGCGATAAGCCGCAGGATGTTGCGCTTGACGCCATAGTCGATGGCGACGACGCGGAAGCGGCTCTCGCCGCCGCGCTCGCCGTAGCCCTCGCCCAAGCGCCAGCGCGTCTGCCGCCAGTCGAAGCGCTCCGTCGCGCCGACGAGCGGGACGAGGTCGGTTCCGTCAATGCCGCCCCAGGCCTTGGCCTTCGCGCGCAGGGCGTCGAGGTCGAAGCGTCCATCGGGGGCGTGGGCGATCACGGCGTTCAGCATGCCCTGCTCGCGGATCAGCGTCGTCAGCGCGCGCGTGTCGACGCCGTAAAGCCCGATAATCCCGCGCGCCGCAAGCCAGTCGGCGAAATGCGTCTGCGCCCGGTGGTTCGACGGCGCCGTGACGGGCGCGGCGAAGATCGCGCCGACCGCGCCGGCGCTCCTGCCAATGTCGACCGTCTCGACGTCTTCCGCATTCGCGCCGACATTGCCGATGTGCGGAAAGGTGAAAGATACGATTTGCATGGCGTAGGAGGGATCGGTCAGGATCTCCTGATAGCCGGTCATCGCCGTATTGAAGCACACCTCGCCGACCGCTTCGCCGATCGCGCCGACGCCAAGCCCCATGATCACTTCGCCCGACGCCAGCGCCAGCGCGCCCGTGAGCACGGGCGCGGCCCACCCTCGTTCTGCTTGATCCACGCTCATCTTCGCTCTATGCCCAACCCTCAAGCCGACGGGCTGCCGCTCCAGGTCTAAACCATCGGAGCGCGAAGGGGAAATGGAATGCGCGAGAAGCTCAAGGAAGACCTCAAGACCGCGATGAAGGCCGGCGACCGCGAGAAGGTCGACGCGCTGCG
>DASPSI010000059.1:0-8182 GCA_035624015.1 Methylocystis sp. | reverse complement strand
GAAGCTCTCGGGCGCCCGCTTCGTCGTGAACAAGGGCAAGCTCGCACGGCTGGAGCGAGCGCTCGCACAGTTCATGCTCGATCTGCACACCGAGCGGCATGGCTACACGGAGGTCAATCCGCCGCTGCTCGTGCGCGGCGGCGCCATGTTTGGAACGGCGCAATTGCCGAAGTTCGAGGAGGATCAGTTCTGGGCTATCCCGGGTCACCTGACCGGTTCGGTCTCAGAAGACGAAGTCGATGAGGCTCAGCGGCTCGACTTGCAAATGGCATATTTGGGTCGTCTTAAGGCGATCAGAGCAGAACGATACGGCCTCATACCCACCGCCGAAGTGCCACTGACCAATCTTGCCAGCGACCAAATTTTCGAAGAATCCCAGCTCCCGCAGCGTTACACCGCCGGCACCTACTGCTTCCGCGCCGAGGCCGGGGCCGCCGGGCGCGACACGCGCGGCATGATTCGCCAGCACCAGTTCTTCAAGGTCGAGCTCGTCTCGATTACGACGCCGGAGAAATCGCTCGAAGAGCACGAGCGCATGACCGCCTGCGCCGAAAAGGTTCTGCAGCTCCTGGAGCTGCCCTATCGCAAGGTCGTGCTGTGCACGGGCGACATGGGCTTCGCGTCGCAGAAGACCTACGACCTCGAGGTCTGGCTGCCGGGGCAGGGAAAATATCGCGAGATCTCGTCCTGCTCGGTCTGCGGCGACTTCCAGGCGCGGCGCATGAACGCGCGCTATCGCCCGGCCGAGAGCAAGACGCCGCGCTTCGTGCACACGCTCAACGGCTCGGGCGTCGCGGTCGGGCGCGCGCTGGTCGCGGTCATGGAGAACTATCAGCTCCCCGACGGGTCGATCGAGATTCCAAAGGCGCTGCGGCCCCACATGGGCGGGATCGAGAAGATCGGCGCCGCCTGAGCCGCGGCGCCAAGCCTTGGCCACAGTCGGGCGCCACCATAGGCTGTGGTGGAGGCCAGGAGCCAAAAATGGTCGATCCAGATACCATGGTCCTTGCGTTACTACGCGAGATGCGCGGCGACATCGCCGACCTGAGGATGGAAATCGCCAACGTGCGCACGGAGTTGCGGTCGGAGATGCGCTCGCTCCGCGCCGATGTGGCTTCCGACCTCTTGACCTTTCAAGCCAAAAACGAGGCGGACAACGCGAGAACCCGCAAGGAGTTGACCGAGCAGATCAATGGCCTGCGCCGCACCGTCATGGAATACCACTCCTCCAACATCGGCCATGGCGCGCTCATCGGCGAGCTGGAATCCCGCATGCTGCGCGTGGAAAAACACCTCGACCTGCCGCCCTTCCACGAGCACTAAAGCCCCGGTCTGTTCACAGCGCAATTTGCGTCATAGATATGTGTATGTTTTAGCGCAGAGGAGATTCGGCTCGCGAGTCGAGACAGGGGGCGCCCAGGATGCGGATACTGCTCACCAACGACGACGGCATCCACGCCCCCGGCCTCGCCATCGCTGAGAAGGTCGCGCGGAGCCTCACCGACGACATCTTCATCGTCGCGCCAGAGAGCGACCAGTCCGGCGTCGCGCACAAGCTCTCGCTTTCAGATCCGCTGCGCATGCGCGAGGTCGGGCCGCGGCGCTACGCGGTCAAGGGCACGCCGACCGATTGCGTCATCATGGCCGTGCGCAAGATTCTCGACCGCCCGCCCGACATCGTGATATCTGGCGTCAACTGCGGCCAGAACGTGGCCGAGGACGTGACCTATTCCGGCACCATCGCCGCCGCCATGGAAGGCACCCTGCTCGGCATCCGCTCGATCGCCCTCTCCCAGGTGTACGATTTCTTCGCCGGGCGGCAGACGATCCACTGGTCCTGCGCCGCGGAGCATGCGCCGGGGCTCCTGCGAAGACTCGTCGAGGCCCCGATCCCGCCCAATGTGCTGCTCAACGTGAATTTCCCGGCCTGCCTGCCGCACCGCGTCGAGGGCGTCTCGGTGACGATGCAGGGACGCCGCTGCAACGACCTCATGTATATCGACGACCGCCGCGACGGCCGCGGCAACCCTTATCACTGGATCACCTTCCAGCGCTCGGACTTCACCTCGGGCCCCGGTACGGATCTCGAGGCGCTGGAGCACCACAGAATCTCCATCACGCCGCTCAAACTCGACTTCACCGACCACCCGACCGTCACGTCGCTCGCCGCGATCTTCGAGACCGTTGCATGAGCGAGCCTCTCGGCGGCGTCGAGCTTTCGCTCGAGGCGCGCGCGGCGCTGGCGCTGCAATTGCGCGCGGCCCATGTGCGCAGCGTCAAGGTCATGCGCGCCATCGAGCTTGCGCCGCGCGCGCTTTTCGCCCCCTATCGCTTCCAGGACCTCGCGAGCCGAAACATGGCGCTGCCGATCGGCTGCGGCCAGACCATGCCTGCGGCGGCGGATCTCGCCTGGCGCATCGAGTCGCTGAACATCCATCCCGGCTGCCGCGTGCTGGAGGTTGGCACGGGCTCGGGCTACGCCGCGACCGTACTCTCGCTGCTGGCCGCCGAGGTCCATAGCGTCGAGCGCTTCGAGACGCTGGCGGTCGCCGCGGCGCGGCGCATCGAGAGCCTGAGCGTCGCCAACGTGCGCATCGGCTGCGGCGACGGCTTCGTCGTCACGCGCAGCGCGGGGCTTTACGATCGCATCATCCTGCATGTCGCGGCGGACAACGCGCCATCCTTGCTGCTGGAGGCGTTGAAGCCCGGCGGCGTCCTCGCTTTTGCGCGCCGGATCGCCAATCCCGAGCGTGGCGCGGCCCGCGCCCGCTGGATCAGCGTCGAGCGCCTGCCCGACGGCGAGCTCAAGGAAACCGATCTCGGCCCCTGCCGTCTGCCCGTGGCGCTCGCCGGGCGCGCGGGCGCGTTGTGAACAATTTTCCGCAATCGACCGCCGAGGGATTCATCTTAAACGCTCCCTTAACCCGGCTGCGCTTAAATTTACGCCGTTAGCCGAGTTCGAGTGGGTCGCGTCATGCCAGGGTTGCGTCAGATGTTGTGTGCGCGGACGGGAGTCCGCCTTTTGATGGCGGCGAGCGCCGCCGCTCTTCTCGCCGGCTGCGCAGACGCCAGCCGGTTCTCCTCCGACCCCTTCTCCGATCCGTTCGGCGGCGCGCCGAAGCCGGCGCGCGTGTCGAAGGCCTACGACAATCAGCCGACGGGCACGATCCCCGCGCCGCGCGCGGCGGCGGCGGCTCCACGTCCGACGGCGGTTTCGACCGCCGCTGCGTCCACCCCGCCCGCGGGCTACGGCCACTGGACCACGGAAGGCGGCACGCCGATCACGCTCGCAGATGGCGAGACCGTGGCCATCGTCGCCAACCGCTACGGCGTGCCGGCCGACGTGCTCATGAGGGTCAACGGCTATTCGCCGTCATCGCCCGTCCCCACCGGCGCGCAACTGATCATTCCAGTTTATCGCGCGGCGGCGACGCCGGCCAAGGCTGCTCCGGCGGCCGCCGCGCCGCAGGCGATTGCGACGGCCGCGCCGAAGCCCGAGCGCGCCGCCGAGGCCAAGCACGAGAAGGCCGCCCAGGCCGAGCCGCGCAAGGGCAAGGAAAAAATCGCCCAGCGCGAAGAGGATAAGCCGAGCGCGAAGGCTCCCGCAGCCAAGCCGGAGCCGCGCAAGGCCAAGGAGAAGGCCGCCAAGCGGCAAGAGGTCGGCGAGGATCACAAGTCTCCAGCCTCAAAGGCGCAGGACAAGCTCGCGAAGGTCGAGTTGACGAAGCCCCGGCCGCAGCAGCAGGCGATCACGCGCGAGCCGGCCGTCAAGCCGCAGGAGCGCGATCAGAAAGTTGCGACCATCGCGCCGCCGGCCCAGCCACAGGCCCAGAAGACTGCGCCGGCGCCGGAAAAGGAAGAGAAGGTCTCCGACGCCGCGCATCCAGAGTTCCGCTGGCCGGCGCGCGGCCGCGTCATTCAATGCTTCTCCTGCGGCGGCAATGACGGGATCAACATCGCGGTGCCGGAAGGCACGCAGGTCAAGGCGGCGGAAAGCGGCGTCGTCGCCTATGCCGGCAGCGAGCTTAAGGGTTACGGCAATCTCGTCCTGATCCGCCACCCGAACGGCTTCGTGACCGCCTATGCGCACAACGGCGAACTGAATGTGAAGCGCGGCGATCAGGTCACGCGCGGCCAGACGATCGCCAAATCCGGGCAGACGGGCAACGTCTCCTCGCCGCAGCTGCACTTCGAGGTGCGCAAAGGCTCGACGCCGGTCGATCCGACGAGCTATCTCGCGGGCGGCTGACGCCGCTCAAGACACGAACCTTAGGCCCATCGCGAGACATCTAGGGCCGGGGAACGAGGCGGCGGGTCCCAGGAAAGGCCGGCCGCTTCTTTCGTTTCATGGGCGAATGAGAGGCCGCCGCGCCTAAGGCTGATGCGGCCCGATCATTTCCTTCAGCGCCGCCTCGATGCGCCGCCAGACCTTGGCTTCCTCCTCGTCGCCCGTCTTCTCCAAGGCGGCGGCCTTCTGCGCCGCCTCCGCTATGGCCCTGACGCCATGGGCTTCGAAGAGCTCGCGCGCGTAATCCGGAACAATCGTCTGTTGGGTGTTCATGCTCTTCCTCCCGTGGGTTCGGTCGCACACGGCGGCATGGCGGGGCGGGCATTCCGGCGCCGGCGGCCCGAGCGCGTCCCCGAGCCGCATGTAGCGCAGCTTCCCCCTGGTTCGAGGCGCTATGGAAGCTGCGAGCGCAAAGACAGGTCGACGCGGCCAAATCGCCCGAAATCCAATGGCATCTCGAGCGAAAGCCCTGGGATCAAGGTGTTTTTACGTACCCGCGGAGCGGAGGAGCCGTAATGGAAAGAGCCAGTTCAAAGCACTGCTCATTCGGGGCGATCAGGAAGCGCCGTCATATCTCGGCATGAGCGATGACGTCGCGTGGGCGATTGTTCAGCCGGATGTCCCCGCTCTACTTTCCGAGCCGAAGGCGTTAAAAGCCAAGTCGCGGCGATTACCCCTCTATCTAGAGACTTTCCGGGTATTGCCGCCTCCGATTTGCCACCGCCCCATCAACCGCTCCTCATACTCGATCGACCACTCGATCACCCGCGTCCACAACTGCTCCGCCAGCTCCGGCGACAGCCCCTCGCGCTTGGCCGCCTCTTCCACCCGCGCGAGCACCTCGTCGATGCGTTCCGGCACGCGGGCGGGGATGTCGAGCAGCGGCTTCACCCGCGCTGCGCGCTCGATCTGGCGCTGGCGCCTCGCCAGCAGCGCGACCAACTCGTCGTCGAGCGCGTCGATGACGCGGCGCACGTCCGCCATCTCGTCGACCGGCGAAAGCGCCTCGGCCCGCGGCTTGTTCATCTCCCGCTCCACCAAGGCTCGGGCGCCGGCAACTTGGGCGCCGCCTGCTCGATCGCCGCGGCGAGCGAAAACAGCGTCTCCTCGTCGAAAGGCTTGCCGATGAGCTGCAAGGCGAGCGGCAGTCCGTTCGACGAGCGTCCCGCCGGCAGCGCGAGGCCCGGCAGTCCAGCCATGTTCACCGTCACCGTGAACACGTCGTTGAGATACATCTCAACCGGATCAGCCCTCCCCTTCTCGCCAAACGCAAAGGCGGGCGAAGGCGTCGCCGGCGTCAACACGGCGTCGACGCCGGCCGCAAAAGCCTGATCGAAATCGCGCTTGATGAGGCTGCGGATCTTTTGCGCGCGCAGGTAATAGGCGTCGTAATAGCCAGCGGAGAGCACATAAGTGCCGATCATCACGCGCCGGCGCACCTCGGCCCCGAATCCCTTCGCGCGCGTGTTCTCATACATGTCGGTGATGTCGCGGCCCTTTTCGCGCAGGCCGTAGCGCACGCCGTCGTAGCGTGCGAGGTTCGACGACGCCTCCGCCGGCGCGATGATGTAATAGGCCGGCAGCGCGTAACGCGTATGCGGCAGGGATATCTCGACGATCTCCGCGCCCGCCTCCTTCAACCAAGCGACGCCCTGGTCCCAGAGCGCGGCGATCTCGGCGGAAAGGCCGTCGAGGCGGTATTCTTTCGGCACGCCGACGCGCTTGCCTTTGACAGAGGCGCCGACCGCGGCCTCGTAATCGGGCACGGGCGCATCAACGCTCGTCGCGTCTTTGGGGTCGTGGCCGGCCATCGAGCGCAGCAGGATCGCGGCGTCGCGCACGGTGCGCGCGATCGGCCCGGCCTGGTCGAGCGAGGAGGCAAAGGCGACGATGCCCCAGCGCGAGCAGCGGCCATAGGTGGGCTTGATGCCAACCGTGCCGGTGAAGGCCGCAGGCTGGCGGATCGAGCCCCCAGTGTCGGTCGCCGTCGCGCCAAGGCAGAGCCTGGCCGCCACGGCGGCCGACGAGCCGCCGCTTGACCCGCCTGGCACGATCCTGACGTCGTCGCCAGTTCGCCGCCAGGGCGAGATTACGGGACCGAAGGCGCTGGTCTCGTTTGACGAGCCCATGGCGAATTCGTCGAGATTGAGCTTGCCGAGCATGACCGTGCCGTCGCGCAAGAGATTGCCGCTGACGGTCGACTCATAGGTCGGCGTGAAGCCGTGGAGAATCCGGCTCGCCGCCGTCGTGCGCACACCTTTCGTGCAATAAAGATCCTTGATCCCAAGCGGCAGGCCCTCAAGCGGGCGCGCCTCTCCGCGCGCCAGGCGCCCATCGCTTTGATTGGCGGCGGCGAGCGCCAGATCGGGCGTCTCGGTGATGTAGCAGTTCAGGACCTTCGCGCGCGCGATGGCGTCGACATGCGCCTTAGTCAGCTCCTTGGCCGAGAGCTTTCTGGCCTTCAGCGCGTCGCGCGCTTCTGCGAGCGTCAGATGGGTCGGATCAGCCATTATTCGATCACCTTGGGCACGACGAAGAAATGGTCCTCGCGCTCCGGCGCGTTGGCGAGGATGTCCTCGGCCTTGCCGCCGTCGGTGACGACGTCTTGGCGCCGCTTCATCGTCATCGGCAGCACCGAGGTCAAAGGCTCGACGCCGGAAACATCGACGGCGTTGAGCTCCTCGACGAAGGCGAGGATGGCGTTGAGCTCATGGCCGAGCTTCTCCACCTCGGCGTCCTCGACCTTGATGCGGGAAAGATGTGCGATTCGGCGGACGAGCGTGGAATCGACCGACATGTGCGGCTCCGGGACTGCGGCCAAGCATTGAAGTTTGCGGGAGCCGCGGCGGCCCTCATCCTCCCGCCTGCGGCGGCCCCCTTCTCCCGCAAGCGGGAGAAGGGGGCCGCCGAACCATTCCACTTCTCTGCACCATTCGTGGACTTGCGCAGCGGAAAAAGCAGACGCGATTCCTTCTCCCACGGAGTGGGAGAAGGTGGCCCCGCGAAGCGGGGTCGGATGAGGGCGGCGCGACTTGGCGCAACGTCCGGCCTATAACACCCGGAGCTTCCACGGCGCAATGCGCGAGAGCGCAAAGGCCAAGGCCGGCGCCCCGTCACACCCTGCTGATCGGTCCGGGGTACTGCGCGACCAGCGCATCGGCGGTCAGCAGCCGAACGCCCTCGACGATCGCTTGAGCGATTAGAATCCGATCGAACGGATCTCTGTGAATCGGCGGGAGCGACGTGACGGCGACCGCATGCGGCCCGGCGATCGCCAGCTCGACATATCCGTTTTCGAGAAGGCCGCGGCGCAGCAGACGGGGATCGACGCGGAAATCGGGTCGGCCGAGCATGCTCTTGATCGCGATCTCCCAAAGGCTCGCCGCGCTGAACAGCAGCTCGTTCTGCATATTGTTGATCGCCGCGCAAGCTTCGGCAGACAAAAGCTCGGGTCGGCCAGCCGCCCACAGCAGCAGCTGGGTGTCGAGCAAGAGCTTCATGCCCGGTCTGCGAACAGCTGTTCGATTTCCTTGCGCCCCATCTCGTCGAAATCAGCCGGAACGTCGATCTCGCCGCTTAAAAAGCCGATCCGGCGAATCCCCGCGCCTTCCGAAGCCTCTATCGCCGCAACCTTGACGAGCGGTTTCCCGGCCTTGGCGATGATAAAGGGCTCGCCCTTGGCCGCCTCCTCGACGAGCCGGGAGAGCTGCGTCTTGGCTTCATGAATGTTCACCATGCGCATTTTCGACGCCTCGGTTCGGATGAACTAAGTTGTGTTAGTTTAGTTCGATTTGCGTCATGAGGCAATAGGTCGCGTGGGGTGTGTTCTGAGAGAACGCTGCGCGCGATCCAGGACTTCAACGTGCGCTTTGCGCCAAAAATGCCCCTTCATTG
>DASPSI010000047.1:0-10697 GCA_035624015.1 Methylocystis sp. | reverse complement strand
GAGCAGGCTCGCGCAGACGCTGTGGGACACCTCCGCCGTCCTGCCCGACAACAGCCTCGTCGGCCGCGTGCTGCACACGCTGATCGGCTACACGGATCAGCCCTCGCTATTGCAGGCGCTGGTCTATGCGTTGACGATCGTGGTCATCGTTGCGGCGACACGGTTCGCGGCGCCTTCGCGCAAGAGAGCGCCCATTGCCGCCGCCGCCGCGCCTTGACGCTGCCCACTGCCGGCCCCATTTTGCGGGCGCAAGCGCCGCGCCGGCGCGATCGGGGCGAGACTATGCGCAGTGTTTTGGCGTTTGTGGCCGCCGCGGTTCTCCTCGGCGGCCTCGCGGCGCGGGCTCAGGACGCGCCGGACCGCTACTCGATGACGCCGACGAACGGGGGCTTCCTCCGGCTCGACAAGCAAACCGGCGCCGTCTCCTTCTGCACGGTCGAGAGTGGAGCCTCCATCTGCCGACTTGCCGCGGACGAGCGCCTCGCGCTCGAGGACGAGATCGCCCGCCTGCGCCGAAAGAACGCCGAGCTCAAGGCTGCCCAACGCGGCGTTTCGGCGTTGCCGAAGGATGAGGAAATCGAGCGTGCGCTCACCTTGACCGAACGCTTTTTTCGCCGCTTCATGCGCCTGTTTGGACATGAGCCGCCGGGCGAGAATATCCGAAACGAGGACCCATGAGCGACGAGAATCCTTTTGCCAGCTGGCCTCATATGCGCACGTCGAAAGGGAACGACAGCGGCGCGCGTCAGGGCGACTCCCTGTCCGGCGCCGCCTCTTCGAGGGATGATCCGATGGCGACAAGCTCTAATGCGCTCGAAAGATTTCTCGGCGGCTCGCCGGGCTCTGTTTTCGTGAAGCTGTTGTTCATCTCGCTCGTCGTTGGCGCGCTGCTGATGTGGCTCGACATCCGCCCGATCGACATCTTCAATGGAATCGACGCCTTCATCCGCCGCATTTACGCTCTGGGCTTCGGCGCGGTGCGGGAGCTCGCGAACTATGTTCTGGCCGGCGCCGCGATCGTCGTGCCGGCGTGGCTCATCCTGCGCCTTTTGCAGCTCGGCGGGCGCAGCTGAGACGTCTCCCCACGCTCTTTGGCGGGAACGTCAACGCCTGACGTCAGCTGCCGGATGAAAAGCGCGAGCGGCGGAGACGGCGCGCCTCACGCCAAATGCTGCTTCACGGTCTCGATGAGCTGCTTCAGCGTGAAGGGTTTCGGCAGAAAGCCGAATTCCCCTTCTGGCAGATTCTTCGCGAACGCCTCCTCGGCGTAACCCGAGACGAAGATCACCTTGGCGGCGACGCCGCGGTTGCGCAGCTCCTTGAACATCGCCGGGCCGTCCATCTCCGGCATCACCACGTCGGAGACGATGAGGTCGATCTTGCCTTTCTCGCGCTCGACGACCTCCAGCGCCTCGAGCCCGGAGGCCGCCTCCAGCACCGTATAGCCGCGCGACGACAGGGCCCGCTGGCCGAAGGCGCGCACCGCATCCTCGTCCTCGACGAGCAGGATGACGCCCTGGCCTGTCAAATCCGCGACGGGCTTGGCGGCTTCCGCCGGCGCCGCTATCTCCTCCTGCTGAGGGATGTAACGCGGCAGCAGGATGCGGAACGTCGTGCCCTTGCCCACCTCGCTCTCGACGAAGACGAAGCCGCCCGACTGCTTGACGATGCCGAACACCGTAGACAATCCGAGGCCCGTTCCCTTGCCGACCTCCTTCGTCGTGAAGAACGGTTCGAAAATTTTATCCATCACCTCGGGAGCAATGCCGTGCCCGTCATCTTCGACCTCGATCAGCACGTAATCCGCCTCCGGAAGCACGGCTTCCTTCAGCGAGGCGCATTCGGCGGCAGGCAGATTGCGCGTGCGGATGCGCACCTTGCCGCCGCTCTCCGGCATGGCGTCGCGGGCGTTGACGACGAGGTTGATGATGACCTGCTCGAACTGGTTGATGTCGGCCTTGACATACCAAAGGTCGCGGCCGTGACGCAGGTCGAGCTCGACCTTCTCGCCGACGAGCCGGCGCAGCAGGATCTGCAGCTCGGACAACGCGTCGCCGAGCTGCAGCACTTGAGGCCGCAATGTTTGGCGGCGCGAGAAAGCAAGAAGCTGCCGCGTGAGCCCTGCCGCGCGATTGGCCGTCTGCTTGATCTGCATGATGTCCTGAAACGACGGATCGGTCGGACGGTGGCTCGCAAGCAGCAGATCGGAATAGCCGATGATCGCCGTCAGCATGTTGTTGAAGTCGTGCGCGACGCCGCCGGCAAGCTGGCCGACCGCTTGCATCTTCTGCGACTGCGCGAACTCCTCCTGCAGCTTACGCTTTTCGGTGGAGTCGAGCGCGAAGATCAGCGCGCTCTTCTCGCCGCCGTCCTCGTCCGGCGAGACGAAGAAACGCAGCGCCCTCGTCGCGGGCGCGGCCTTCTCACCGCCTCCGTCCTCGAGCGTCACGTCCACCGGCTCGACGTCGCCATGCGAGTCGAGCGCGGCCTCGATCGCTTGTTTGAGGGCGTCGCGGTCGCGCTTGGCGAGGCCTAAGAGCACCGCCCAGGGCGCGCCGGCTCCTGAACCGCTGCCCATGGCTTGCGGCAGCTGGCGCGCGAAGGCGGCGTTGGCTCGGCGCACCTGACCCTTGCCGTCGAGAATGGCGATGGCCATCGGCGTGGAGTTGAAGAAACGCGCGAATTTGACCTCCGCAGCGCGCAAATTCTCCTCGGGCTGCTCGCCGGGCGCGCGGTTCAGGACCAGAGTGCGCGAGGGGCCCGGCGCCCCGTCCTGCCCGAAGGCTACTCGATGCAGCAGCCGCACGGGCAGCGAGCGGCCGTTGCAGCGCTTGAAGTCGAGGTCGAACTGCTGCGTGCGCACCTCGCCCGGCGCGCCGGAGCCCGCCGCGAGCAGGTCGGCCCCGTTGCCGACCACGATATCATAAAGCGAAAGCCCCCCAGACCCCGCCTGCGTGAGGTCGTAGCCGAGCCAGCCCGCGAGCGTCTTGTTCATGTAGGGGATGCCGCCGTCCGGCGTCGCCGAGAAGAAGCCCGCTGGCGCGTGATCGAGGAAGTCGATCGCATGCTGCAGTTGCTGAAATACGCTCTCCTGCTGTTGACGGTCGCCAGTGGCGTCGGTCACCGTCCACAGCGTCCCCTTGGGCCCGAGCTGGGGCAGGGGGCTCACCTTGATGCGGTACCAGGCGGCCGTGCCGCCGCCCGCCAGAGGCGGCGACAGCCGCAGATCCTCGACGTGGCGCTGGCCGCTGCGCGCCGCCTGGACCAAGCGATAAACCGCCTCGGAAACCTCAGGCGGGCCGCAGAACAGCCGCTCGACCGTCAGCAGGCCGCTCACGTCCTGCGCGCCGCACAGGCCGAGATAGGCTTCGTTCGCGTAGGCGATCTGGCCATCGCCCTGCGTCGCGAGCATCGCCTCGGGGCTCGTGTCGGCGATGAGCTTGGTCACGTCGTTGCGGGCCTTGGCGGTGGAGAACTGCAACAGACCGACGGCGTAGGCGAATAGGGAGAACACCCCCGCCACCGCGAAAACCGCCATCGCCACGACGACGAGTCGCGCCGCCGAGGCGGGCGCGAGCAGCATAGCCGCCATCACGCCGAGCAGCGCGACGGCCAGCGCGAGCACGAGCAGGACGCTGCTCGGACGCTCGCTTCGCTCATAGGCCGACGACGCGGGCTTTGGGGACATGGAGATCGGTCTCGCGGCCTTCCGCGACGCTGCGGCCGGAAGACGCCCCGGCGCCGCCGCAAGTTTTAGAATCACTTTTGGAACAATGACCCCATGCGCGTCTTCTGGCAACGGCGAGCGGCGGCGAAAGCCCCGGCGCGAGGCGAAGACCGCGCATTCAGGCCGCTTTCATTAACCATTGATTAACCTTTTTGAAGGCGCTTGCCCAAATACCTGTTAATTTGGCAGAAGTATAGCGGCTTCGCGAGAGAGAGACCAAAGCATCCATGGACAAAATCCTGCAGTCGCAGCTGCTGACCTACTCGGTCGCCGGCGTCTTCATCCTGCTGGCGATCCTGCTGTTCATCTATGTTGGGCGGCAGCTGTTTGGCCGACGCATCCGCGCGCCGGGCCCGCGCAACCGTCCGCGCCGGCTCGATGTCGTCGATGCTTTCGACCTCGATCGCGAGCGTCAGCTCATCATCGTCCGACGCGACAACATCGAGCACCTGCTGCTAATCGGCGGCCCGAACGATGTGCTGGTCGAAGGCTCGATCCTGCGCGGCGAGCCGATGGCGGCTCGAACGGAGGCGCGCGAGGCCAGGCCCTCGGCCCCGACGCCAGGCTGGCCGCCGGCGCCCGGCGCGCCCGAGACGCCTCCCGCGCCTTCGCCCGCCGTCGCGCCGAAGCCAGAGCCGCCGCGCGAAACGCCGCCGTTGGCCGCGCGCGTGCCGCCGCGCGAGCCGCCGTCTGCCGCGATCGAGATGCTGCGCCGTCGTCCGCCTGAACCGCCACGTCCGCCGGCTCCGGCGCATCCCGGGCCTCCGCCGCCGGAGTTGGCGGCGTCGGGGCCGCCGCGCGCGCCGGAGCCGGTCGAAGCTGCGCCGCTTCCCCCGCCGCGCGTAGCCGCGCCCGAGCCGGCGCCCGCGCCGCGGCCGCCGGGCGGCGCACCGCCACTGCGGCCGCTTTCGCCGCGCGCCCCGGCCCCGCCGTTTCTGGCGCGCGCCCAGAAGCCGCCGCCGCCGCCTGCGCCGCCGCCTGCGCCGCCGCCGCCGCCTGCGCCGCCGCCGCCAAGGCGCGAGCCGACGCCGCCCGCGCCCCCCCGTCCGGCGGCGCCGCCGCCGGGGCCGCCTGCCCCGCCACCGCCCCCGAGCGAGGAAGACGCGCTGGAGTCGCTTGAAGCCGAAATGGCGCGCTTGCTGGGTCGGCCCGAGAGCTAAACAGCGAAAAGCCGCCCGCTGCGACGAGCGGGCGGCTCTTCCAGTCTCTGTCTGCGAGAGCCGGCGTAGGCCGGCGCCGCGCCGCTTCAGTCGTCCCGGTACACTTTCTCGCGGCGCTCGTGGCGCTCCTGCGCCTCGATGGAGAGCGTCGCGATCGGGCGCGCGTCAAGGCGCTTGATGGAGATCGGTTCGCCGGTCTCCTCGCAATAACCATAACCACCGTCTTCGATTCGCTCGAGCGCGGCGTCGATTTTCGCGATCAGCTTGCGTTGGCGGTCGCGCGAGCGCAGCTCGATCGAACGATCCGTCTCCGACGAAGCGCGGTCGGCGATGTCAGGGTGGTTTTCGTTGTCGCTTTGCAACGCTGCGAGAGTCTCCCGGCTTTCCTGGAGGATCTCTTCCTTCCATGCGAGCAGCTTGCGCTTGAAATACTCGCGCTGGCGCTCGTTCATGAACGGCTCGTCTTCGGAGGGTTTGTAGCAATCTTCGAGCTCGACCGTCATAGATTCGGGTCCCCGTTGCCCCATAGGCGGCGCCTATATAGCTGCGACTTCGGCGGGTTACAATAACCTCGAAAATTCCGGGCGGCGGCGCGCTCAAAAAGGCTGCGCTCAAGGTCTGGAGCCAACTCATCGCGATTCGGCGATGGCGCCCGATCGCATCCTTGGCCTTCCGCATCTGGGGATGCTGCTGGTCCTTGGTCGGCGTCGTCACGGCGTGGCCGATCTCCTCGTCGAGCGCGGAGGGACCGATCCCGGCGCGCTAAAACAGCGAACCCTGCGCCTCGTCGGCCGCCTTGCGCGCGCGGCGGGGCTTCAGCTCGCCCAAGCCCTCAGCCTGTGCGAAAACCTTGCCGTCGGAAAATTCGAGCTCGAGTCTTTGCCCGGCGCGAACGGCGTCGGCAGAGCGGATGATCGCGCCCGCCGCGTCCCGCACCAGCGCGAAACCGCGCGCGAGCGCTGCGGCTGGCCCGAGCGTGCGGCGCAACTGCTCCAGCTGCTCGAGCCGGTTCCGCCGCTCCTGCGTCAACGCCGAAACGGCGCGGCGCAGCCGCAATCCCTCCGTCTGCAGGCGTCGCCGCGCTCCCGCGCCTTCCTGGCGCGCGAGCGCGACGCGGGCGATCAACCCCTGACGCAGGCGCGCGCGAAAGCCTTTGAGTTTCTCCTTGGCCCGGGCGAGCTCGGCCTGCGGGGAGTGGCGCGAGAGCGCCTGCGCCGCACGCGCAAGCCGCAGCCGCCGCGCGCCAGCGCCGGCCTTGGTCGCCGCCCGCAGCCGCTCCTGCGCAATATCCCGGCGCTGGCGCGGCGTCGACAGCGCCTGATCGGGCGAGCCCAAGAGCCTTGCCGTGGATTTGAGACGCCTCTCCTCGCCCTCCAACAGCCGGCGCTCGGCGCCCATGAGCCTCGTTCTGAGCGTTGCGACCTGCTCCAAAAGCTCCCGCCGCACGGGCGCGGCCTTCTCGGCGGCGGCGGTAGGCGTCGGGGCGCGCAGATCGGCGGCGAAATCGATCAGCGTCATGTCGGTCTCGTGGCCAATCGCCGCGATCAGCGGAATGGTGCTCGAAGCCGCGGCGCGCGCGACGATCTCCTCGTTGAAGCCCCAAAGATCCTCTAGCGAGCCGCCGCCGCGCGCGACGATCAGCACGTCAGGCCGCGGAATAGGTCCGTCGACCGCTAGCGCGTTGAAGCCTTCAATGGCGGCGGCGACCTCGGCGGCGCAGGTCTCGCCTTGTACGCGCACCGGCCACAGCAGCACCCGGCGCGGAAAGCGCTCCTCCAGACGGTGCAGGATGTCGCGAATGACCGCGCCTGTCGGGGAGGTCACGACGCCGACGACCCTCGGCAGGAAAGGCGGAGCCCGTTTGCGCGAAAGATCGAACAGGCCTTCGGCGGCGAGGCGCTTGCGGCGCTCGTCGAGAAGCGCCATCAGCGCGCCGACGCCCGCCGGCTCGATCGCCTCGACGATGATCTGATAGGAGCTCTTGCCGGGGAAGGTCGAAAGCCTGCCAGTCGCTACAACCTCGAGCCCTTCCTCGAGCTTGGACCTCAGTCGAGAGAAGACGCCTTTCCAGATCACGGCGTCGAGACGGGCGTTCTCGTCCTTGAGAGAGAAATAGGCGTGTCCGGAGGAATGCGGGCCGCGGTAATTGCTGATCTCGCCGCGCACGCGCACGAGGCCGAAGCGGTCCTCGATCGTGCGCTTGAGCGCGGCCGCGAGCTCGGACACGCGCAGTTCCGGCATGTTGTCGGCAGGGGAGGGGGGCTCGATGGGCGCCATCGACGCATTATGCGCAGATTTCTGAGCCCCGCTCCAGCGCCCAAAAAAGCAAAGAGCGCGAGGCCATGGGCCCCGCGCTTGTGGTTTTTCGTCGGGCGCGAAGATCAATACTTGCTGATGATCGGCCCCGGCAGCGGCGGCGCGATCGGACCGCCGAGCAGATAACGGAAGCCCAAGCGGACGTCTTGGGAGGCGAGATTGAACGAGTGCCGCTCCTGGAAGCAGCCCTGCGGGTTCAGGCACTGGATCGGGTTGCTTTCGAGATGGCCCATGTCGAGATAGCGATAGGCGATCTCCCAGCGGAAGTTCGGGGTGACGTTGAAGCCCAGCCCCGCGCCGACCTGCCAGGCGAAGTTGGTCTGGCTTCTGTCCGCAGCGACGCCGTAGCCCTGTCCGGAGTCGACGAGGTTGGAGAAGGTGTGGCTCACGAGACCGACGCCGCCGCCAATGAACGGCGTGATCCCGCTGAAGTTCCACAGGTCGATGTAGCCGTTAGCCAGGAAAAGCGCGCTGCGGATGCCGGCGTTGTAGCTGTCCGCGCCGAGAAAGCCTGGCGGCGCGGGGTTGGCGGCGGCTATGCCCGCGCGGTACTCCGCCTCACTGCGGTATTCGCCAGTGACGTCGGCGCGGAACCAGCTGTTGAACTGATAGCCGAAGCCGCCGTCGATGAAGCCCTGGTCGCCGATCGAGACGAACGCCGGCTGAATAAGGTTTCCGGCCAGCGGATTGCCGACCTCGTCGTAAGGCTGCAGCGTCGATTTCCAGCCGCTGATCTGCACTGCGCCGACGCCGATGTCGCCGCGCAGATACCAGCCGCCGCCGAAGTTGACGGGCGGCGGCGGCGCTTCGAAGGGGGGCGGCGGCAGCAGGTCGGCGGCCTTGGCGCCGGTCGTCGCGCAAGCCGCGGCGAGCGTCGCAATGAAAAGGGCTTTCGTCTGGCCCATGATGAATCTTCCCTCGCTCGTAAGGGCCGCTACGCGAACCCGCGCCAGAATGGCGATGGAAGACAAAATGATCGCAAAGCTTTAAAGCGAGGTTAACCTTACCTGCTAACCATGTCGCAAAGACGCCCAAAAATCGAACCAAAGCCGGCCGGGTCGTGTCGGCGCGCGAAGACTTGGGAGCTAAGGTTAAATATATTTACGAAGATGCTTGGATCGTGACGCTCTTGGCTCCACTTCTGGTTGCGGTCTCTGTCTTCGGCAAGACGACGGCGTCGGCGTCCCGCCTTGGGGACCGGCGACGGCGGCGAGAATGAGGCGTCCGGTCATCTGGACCTCCTTGAGCGGATCAGGGGATTTTGCGCGAGATTTGGCGCATTCCGGGGGAGTTTTATGGGGCTTTCGTGGGCGAGAGCCCCGGAATTCCGGGAAAAATGGCTTCGTTCTGTCAAAAATCGTATTGCGGTGACAGGATATCAATTGCAGAATTTGTGGTCAACTGCTAGAGTCCGCGCATGGCCCGCCTATCCCGCATCGTGCTCCCCGGCGTCCCGCACCATGTGACCCAGCGCGGCAATCGCCGGCAGCTCCTGTTTTTGGAGCCGGGAGACTATGCGCTTTATCGCGACCTTCTTTCCGAGCGCTGCGAGGCGAACGGCGTCGCCTGCTGGGCCTATTGCCTCATGCCCAACCACGTCCATCTCATCCTGACGCCGTCGACCGAGCAAGGGCTGTCGCGCGCGGTCGGCGAGGCGCACCGGCGCTTCACCGCCTTCAGCAACGCGCGGGCGCGGGTGACCGGGCATCTGTTCCAGGGCCGGTTCGCCTCGCGGCCCATGGACGAGGATCACCTCATCAACGCCGTGCGCTATCTTGCCTTCAATCCCGTGTCGGCGGGCCTGGCCAAGACGCCGCAGCTGTGGCCGTGGTCGAGCGTCCGGGCGCATCTTTCAGGCCGGGACGACGCCCTCGTCCGGGTCGCGCCGGTGCTGGAGCGCGTGGAGCGTTTCGCGGACCTTCTCAAGCCGTCGCCGGACGCGCAGGCGAGATGGGCCGCGTTTACGGTCGGCGGCGTCATTGGACGACCGCTCGGCTCGCCCGAATTCATCGACGAGGCGGAGCGAATGCTGGGGCGCAAGCTTCAGCCAGGCCGACGCGGGCCGAAGCCGAAAGCGACGAGAAATTAATACAATTGATATGCTGTCACCGTAACCTGTCACCATAACCCGTAACCCCGTCATAACTATTCTCCGATATCTATGCCTCTAGCCGCACATCGCGCCCGCTAGCACTCTTTCCCTTTGCTTGTATTATCAGTTCTTGTGAGCTTCCAGACCGTCAGCAGGAACAGCTCTACAGCAAATGCGACACCGCCAGCATACAGAAACGCCAATAGAATTATTAATGCCCCGGGCGCAACATAGATGATTCTATCAAATAATAGAAGATGTTCATAAAATGGCGCTCTATTACTTATAATTATAAATACCCCTACCGTAATAACAAATCCCATGCACGCATGTTTATAAAACTGTGCCGTGCTTTCAAGTAAAATACGCCTACTTCTCTCGATATGCCATATCCCGGCGGGTGCCTTTCCCCTCGAAAAACACAATAAGCCGCTAGCTGCACGCAATGCGCCAATAACACTTGCGTATGTGGCAGTTATGTCGGTTTCTTCGAACAGATATTGCTTGCTGCATAACAGATGTTTCTGCTCGCAAAAAAATTAAATTCTCGCTGCACGAAGTTATATATGTAGTACTGTGTAGTACTAGCAAAATTGTAGTTAAACAACGAGAATGTGATTTGCGATACCACCATCAAAGCTGGGGCCACCAACATAGAAAATACTGCGAGCAGAAAAATAAACACAGAAAACCTGAATAAAGCGCATTTGCCATCCGCTGGGGAAAGCCTCTCGCTTGCAGAAGCCCCCTTAAACCCAATCACAAAGGTGATTGTGCCCAAGATCAAGCCAAATGACGCTCCCAGTGACGACATAGTGTTGCGTTACTCCATATTGTCTCACGACCTCGGGTCTTCTTTACAAACGCCGCAACCGGGGCATCTCGCTGGAAAAACTCGATCTCATATCCCAGCAATCCGCCCGCCCTTGCTGCGTTCCGGCACGCCGAGCAGGCCCCCATAGCCGGGCACACGCCACAAATGCGTACGTTCCGTACAATCGAGCCGCAACCCGTCGTTTCTAACAGGTGTTTGGGGCAATAACGGCAGCGAGCGCCCGCTTGTGCGATCGGCCCCCGATCACTTCTCCCCGCTCACCCCATCCTCCCACACTCCTCCCCCACATACCTAAATCGCATCATCATCGGCCCATGCGCAGCGACGACCTCTGCGACCTGCTGCTTCGACAACACCTGTTTCCGTTGCCCCGCCTCGCCCTTGCGGAAAAACCGCTCCGAGGTCGCCGGCCGCTCGATGAAGCCGAGTTACGGTGACATGATATGAATTGCCAAATTGGGCGTCAAGGATACGATTCGTCGAGAAGGCGGAACGCCAGCTGGGGCGAAAGCCGCAACCTGGCCGATGCGGACCGAAGCCGAAAGCCGAGAGAAATTAATACAATTG
>DASPSI010000155.1:0-30742 GCA_035624015.1 Methylocystis sp. | reverse complement strand
CCGCCGAAGGCTTCCAGCCCGGGGTCTCGGCGGCGTGGGCCTCGATGGCCGCGCGCAGCTCTTCCAGCCGGTCCGCGCTGTAGAGCGCCCAGAGCGGCCCTTCGTCCTCGGCGCTTGCGGCTTGCGCGTAAAGATCCGTCGGCGGCTCGAAATCGGGGTAAAGCCGCTTCAGCCGCGCAAGCTCGGCGTCGACGCGCGCGGTCTGATTGAGCGAAGCGTAATAGCGCAAGGCGTATGCGTCGGGGCCCGGGCGCGTATCGATCGCGACCGGCTTTTCCACGACGGCGACAGGCGTCGGGGCTTTTCCTGAGCGAAGCAGGTGGACGGCGGCAAAGGCCGCAAAGGCGACGGCGGCGTAACGCCACGCCCGCCGGTCGAGCTTGTCAAACGCCATCAGCTGGGGAGGCATGACGCATACCTCATACGCATCGCGACCAGCGTCAGCATGTGCAGCGTGGCCGGGTAGTAATTCTCATGCGCGTGGCTCGCGAGCATCATGCGAGGCGCCTTCGCGCCCTCATAGACGCAGGCGACAAGGGCGCCGATCGCCCCTATGGCGTCTCCGCCGAATGGGCCCAGATCCTTCCCGGTCGTTACATCGATCATCGCCAAGGCGCCGTGCGTGCGCTTCACGAGCGCCATGAACGGCGCATATTGCTCGCGCTCGCCGAGCCCAGCCCAGGCCATGTACAGCGGCACGCGCACCGCATTGTAAGAGAAAGCGGGGGCGAAGCCCGCCGCCGGCGCCACCTTGTCGTCTTTGAGCGACATCCAATCCGCCGGCAAGGGGCCGGAGAGGCGGCGCGTTTGGTCAAGCAGCGACAGACCTGTCTCGCTTAGCCCGGCCCAATCAAATTCCGGCGCGACGAGCGCGAGGCGCGCGAAGGCGGGAAAAACATAATAGCTCAAATTGATGACTGGACCGTCGGATCGGTCGTCGGCGTGGAATCCCGAAACTCCCGGCAGCAAGATCGCACCGAGCTTGGTCTTGAAGAGCACGACCTTGCGCGCCGCTTCGACGGCGATGCGCCTTCCTGCGATGGCATAAGCCGGCTCGCGCCAGCAATCCGCCGCCTCGGCGAGCGCCCAGGCGATCAGAATGTCGCCGTCGCTGGCGTTGTTCACGTCGGCGACCGCGGGCCGCTTCTGAGGCTCCCACCGCCAGGCGACGAGCTCGTCGTCGCGCACCATCAGATTGGCTCGGGTCCAGCCCCAAAGGCGGTCGAAGGTCTCGCGATCGTTGGCGGCGACGGCGAGCAGCATGGCGTAGCCCTGGCCTTCGCTGTGGCTGATCTGTCCATTCCCGGTGTCGACGACGCGTCCTTGATCCGTGACGAAGCGCGTCTTATAGGCCTGCCAGAGCTCTGGCGCCGCCAGAACGCCGCCGAGCGGCCGCGGCGTGGCGTCAAGCAGAAGGCGCGGCGGCGCTTTTTCGACGTGCGGCGCTTCCTGGGCGGTCCGCGGCTCAACGGACGCGTCCGCGCCGGCAGCCGAAGCGGCCATGGCGCACCAGGCGCCGAATGCGAGAAGAAGCAGACGCGCTTTCACTGCGTCCTCCTTCCGACCTTGCGCACGAAGAGCCGGGTGGCGAAGGCGAGCAGCGACGCCAGCGTCAATGCCGCCAGCACGAAGACTGGCGGATGCAACGACAGCCACCCCGCGGCGATGAGACGAATGTTGCCGAGCGAGAACGGCTGCGTCGGGATGAACCTCGAATTCTCGGCCGGCGTGGCGTCGATGCGCGCTTCACCTGCGTCTAAAAACGACAGGCGCCCGGAAATTTGCCGCGCAATACGGGGATCGACGAGGCAGCGCACATTTTCCGCAAGCTCTTCGGCGTTGGGCGCCGTGACGACCGTCCAAACATCCCTCGCGCTCTCGCCGATCACGCCCTGACCAACGAGCAGCAGCTCGTCCTCCGTCAGCATTGGATCGCTTGCGGCGAGCTTTCCCAAGCGTCGCGACGCCCAAACGCGGGCGCCGCCGAATTTGTCTTTGGCCCAATCCATCGAACGCAAGATTTGCTCGCTCGCGCGCCGAAGCCAGTCGTCGTCTCCATGGAGCCTTGCGCTCCATTCGCCAAAAAGGTCTCGCTCGCCGCGCGCCGTCGCCGCGCCGACGTTTGGAAGCTCGCGCGTCAGGGCGCCGACCGCCGAATAGTCGACATTGGAGGGATCGAGCCAGCTCAACGGGGTGCGTCGCCGTTTTGGCGGCAACGCCTCCTGGCAAGCGATGGGGAAGTTCTTCTGCAGCACGAGTCGATTTCGCGTTTCGCGCGTGAAATCCGGCAGCGTCTCGCTGCCCTGCGGCTGGTGCGGCCGATCAATTTGCGCGTTCCAGGCCTCGCGCATTTGCGCCGCGGGAATGTCGAGCGACGCGAGGAGCTCGGGTTTAAGCGCGCTAAACGGCGCCACGGCGAGCGTCGGGCCTTCCCCCTTCAAAGGCGGCGTCGACGTGAACGAAAAATCGATCGGTCGCCCTGCGGCGAGCGCGAGATGCGCCGCGATCGTCATGCCCGCGCCGATCGATTTATCATCCCGGCTCGGCAGATAGAGCTTCGGATGGACCGCAGCGTCTGCGTAAGGGAATCCGCCCGTCGCCGTCACTGCGAGGTCCGGCGCGCGCCCAATCCGCGCCATCGCCGGCAACTCGAGCTCGCTGTCGCCAAGCATGAGGAAGCGGCTGGGAGCGCCGATCGCGGCGAGCGGATCGCAGGCCGCGTCGTCGGGCGTCTGCGTCTGCGCCTCAATCTCGATGCGGTTGAGGCCAGGCTTGAACGAACCGAGCGGCAAGGGCAGCGGATTGTCCTTGAAAACGTCGCCGGACGCTTTCGGCAGAAGCAACGAGACCGCCGCGCGACCGTCGACGTTGACGACGAGCTGCGCGCCCGGCGCCAGCCCCGCCGCATAGCCGCCGGCGAGGCGAAGCGTCGCGCGCGCATAGTCCGCCGGATAGAAGTCCGAGGGCATGAAAATGTTGACGCCCGCGCGGAAAAGACGTCCCGAGAACTCCTGGCTCGCGATGCCGAGATCGGCGAGCTTGACGCGCTCCGCGCCGTCGAGACGAAGCCCCGGAGAAGCGGCGGCGGCGCGCAGTCCCGAAGGCGAGCCGACGGGCGCCGCCGCGGTCTTGATGAGCTTGATCGCTTCCTCGATCTGCCCGTTGTCCGCGCCCGTCACGACGATCGTCGTTCGCCGTCCGGCTCTCGCGGGAAGCACGACGGCACGCGGGCCGTCGCCGGCCGCGAAGCCGTCGAGACGCGCCGCGACCTCTTTCGCATTGCCCACGACGAGATTGATTCCATAGCGGCCGCTTGCGGGCGGTCCTATCTCCACGACTGGCTGCTCGAAGCGGCCCTCGATCGCGATCATCTCGACGAGGCGCAGCGCGCGCGCCATGTCCTCGGATGGCGCGTCCTTTTCCAACACGAGGCGGATCGGCAAGGCCCCCTGCTCGTCTGGCGGCGCCGCGCCGAGATCGGCAAGACTGTCGATGCTGGCCTCGGTCGCGTTCAACACGAGGCCGGTGCGGATCGGATCGATCTGCGTCCACAACTCGCGGGTGGCCGCTAATGTGCAGTCGACGCGATGACGCTGGCTGGCCGTGATCCGCACTGAATTGAGACCCGGCTGCAAAAGCCCTTCCGGGATGTCGAAGCTCACGCTCTCCACGGAATTGAAGAAGCGGATCGCCGCCTCCCCGACGAGCGCGTCGTTGATGGTCAGCGTGAGCGTCGAGGCCTCCGGCATCACCGAGACGGCGGCGAGATAGCCGAGCTGAAACCGCAATTTTCTCTGGGCTTGCGCGGCCGTGACGTAGATCGGCCACTCGGACGCGTCGATCTCGCCGGCGAGGCGGTAGCCTTGGATGTTGTTGGTGAAATGCCGCAACGCGAGGCCGGGCGCCAGACCGTCTTCCGCCACGGGCGTCGGCGCCGGCTCAGGCGCTACGATCGGCTGCGCGGCGAGAGGCGAAACGAGCGCCGCGGCCACGGCGCTCGCCCGCAAGAGCGCTCTGAAAGGCCTTACGCGCGCGATCATGCGGCCCTCCCGCTCGTCGCAGATTGGGGACCGGCCGCGTCCATGCAGACACAAGACGCTTCAGCGCGCGCGAGCGTCGGTTCCGCATCGCTCGAATTTGGCTGCCGCGGATCGGGCGCCTGTCCCATCGGGTTGAAGGAGGACGACGAGAGCCGTGCGGCGCGCCCGCCCGACGCCTCCGGCGACCCGCTCGATTCGAAATCTTTCGCCGCGGCGCGCCTGCGCCGCTTCGGAGCTTTCGTCGCCCTCGCGCTACGTTTTTTCGCAGCGGCGGACCATTTGCCCGACCTCGCGCGCACGGCTTTGCCCGAGACCGGATCCTGCGGCGCAGAATCGATCGTCCGCGACGCTGGCTCGCTTTCCGCGGCGGCGATCTCCCTCGCTGCGCCGGCACCATCGGCCGTTTCAAAAAAAGGCCATGCCGGCGAAGGCGTCGCGTCGACGATCGGTTCGATCGCGTCAGCTGCAATTCGACGCAAAAGCTTGATGGGAGTTTCGGGCGGCGGCGATTCGCGCTCGGCCCGGGCCGCGCTCGCTTTCTCGGGCGCCAGATAGCTGAAGGCGCGGAGCGGCTCGAGCAAGGCCCAGCGCGCAAACTCCATCAATCCGGCGAGAACGCTTTTGTGCTTGCGCCTTCCTTCGAGAAACGTCGACAAAGCCTCAGGGTCGCCGTGCATGAGGTCGGCGAGCGCGAAATATTCTTGCGGCGCCATGACGTCGAAGACGCAACCCCAGAGCCCGTCGCCGTCGGCCGGCGCGCGAATGAACTTGACCGGCAATGTCGCCGCGCCGGCCATGCGCCCGACCGTATCGACATGGAGCCTCATCCTCGCCTCGTCGTTCTCGAGCAGAAAGCCGGGAACCTCGGCGCGAAAGCGCAAGGCGCATCCTGAGACCGAGACATTCGCGACCTCGCACTCAAGTCTCTGGCCGAGCGCTTCCAGCGTCGCGGTCCGATGTATGGGAAGTCGCGGATGGCGATCGGTCTGCTTGCGCTCGGCGACGGCGCCGAGAGCGACTGCGGCGACGACGAGATTGAACGCGTTCCAAATCCCGACGATCAGCATCAGATCGCCGACGCCGGCTTCGAAGAAATAGCGATAGCCGGCGACGGCCGCGCCCAAAGCCAACAAGCCAAAAATGGCGAAGAAGGGCCAGGAGAGCTCCGATAGATGGTCATTGTCGAGCGTCAGGCCTTTGGCGGTCACGTTGAACGTCGGCTTGCGCGGATTCATGCAGACGGAGACGAGCGCCTTCGAGAGAAACACGCCCTGGCAATATTCATACAGCTCCGAGATCAAAGGCCAGCGCACGCAGCCATACAGATAGTTCTGCAGCATCAGATTGGCGGTCATGTAAGTGAGCGTGTAGGCGACGAATTCGTCGACGTTGCAAACGAAAATCTTGACGTTGAAGAAGATGTAGCTCAAGGGCGCCAGCATGAAGACGAGGCGTGGAAACGGGAACAGCCAGAACGTCATGCTCGAGAGGTAGCCGAGCCTCTGGATGGGCTTCAGCCCCTTTTTGAACAGCGGATTCTTGAGCAGCATGATTTGCATCATGCCCTGGCACCAGCGGATGCGCTGACCGATGAAGCTCTCGAAAGTTTCGGGTTGCAGCCCCACGATCAGCGGCTTGTCGACGAAGACGCTGTGCCAGCCGCGGGAATGAAGCTCGAACGCGGTTTCGCAGTCCTCGGTTATGGTGACGCCAGAAAAGCCGCCGGCTTCGAGCAGCGCGGCGCGACGCAGCAGCGCCGCTGAACCGCAAAAGAAGGACGCATCCCATTTGTCGAGACCTCGCTGCGTCAGCGAATAGAACATTTCGTTTTCCGACGGCATGCGCTGAAACGTGCGCAGGTTCTTCTCGATCGGATCGGGATTGAGAAAGACGTGCGGCGTCTGAACGAGGAACAGCCGATCGTCGTCGAGGAAATAGGAAGCGGTCTCCTGGAGGAAGGAACGGAACGGCGCGTGATCCGCATCGAAAACGACGACCACCTCGCCCTTCGAATTGGCGAGGCCGTTGTTCAGGTTTCCGGCCTTGGCGTGCTCGTTGCGCGCGCGCGTCAGATAGAGCGCGCCCATCCGGGCGCACAGCGACTGCAGAGTGGCGCGGCGCAGACGCGCCGCCTCCGCCTTCACGGGATCCTTATCGTTGCACTTCTGATCCGTGCCGCCGTCGTCGAGCACCCATACATTGAGCTTGTCTTCGGGGTAGTCCATCGAGCGCGCGGCGGCGACCGTCACCGCCAAGATCGTCTCGTCCTCGTTGTAGGTGGGGATGAAGACGTCGATGGTCGGCAATTCGTCGTCGCGACGCTGTGGCTGGGTCTTGCGTTTGATGGGATCGACGCCGATGACTAGGCTGATCGCCAGAATCGCGAAACAATAGGCTTCGGCTGCAAAGAGGATCAGTCCGAGCGCGAAACCGGCGAAATCGGAGAGAGCAGGCAGCGTGTAGAAGGCGCGCCAATAGGCGTAGCGGATGATGACGAAGCTCGCCAGCGCCAGGAAGAGGTCTCGCGCGGCGACGCCGCGGCCGAACATCCTTACAAGGATCAGCAGGAAGATGATGGTCGCGGAGAGGGAGAGCTGCGCGGAGGCGCTGACCGGCTGCGCCAACAGCGCCAAAGCCGCCATCCCCGCCAAGACCCACGCCAACGCGCTCACCCGAACCATGCACTCGCCTCAGCTCAAGCCGATGGGGCGAATGTACTCGTGGGGCCTAAATTCTGCGTTAATAGTGAATCCTGGGTTTTTCCCGGCCAAACGACATTTGGGGCGAGCTCCGCCGCAGCTGAAAGACTTTTGCGATCGAAATCTGCTGCAACATTTAGGTTTTACGTGATTTCTTCTCGCTCGCGCGCCTAGGCGGCGATGGAAAGCGCGCTGTCTGCATCAAAATGTCAGACGCGCATCCAACAATCCATAACCGCCGGGGCCGCGGACTTGATCCTGCAAATATCCGCCGGAAATCCCGAACTGCACCCCGCCGAATCTCAAGCCTGACAAGTGGAGGCCGCCTCGCCACTGATGGAAAAAGTCGTCGCCGAGCGCCAGGGCTTCGGGACCGACGAACACCCCGCCGCCGATCGCCAGGCCGAATTTCAAACGCGTGTAATAGGCGTTGTGGTCCGTCGAATAGGTCGCGATCGTGGAGATCATCGTTTGATCGCTGGGGCGGGCGTAAAAATCGGCGCCGATCTTCAAGCCGGCATGCGTCCCCTTGACGGTGTTGTCGGGGTCGTTCGGCGAAATTGCGTCATGCGACACTTCGACGCCGCCAAAGAGCGCGAATTGCCACAGCCGTTCAATCCACTCGTAGCCGAGCATCGCCGCGCCCTGCTCGAAATAGCCGTTGACGCGCCCGACCCAGGGTTCAGAAGCGTAATAGACGTAGGAGCCGCCAAAGCCGCCGAGGCGAATGCGCAAGCCGCTTTCGGCGAGCGGCGAGAGCGGCGCGATCGTCCCGATCATGGCCCCGGAGACAGCCTGCTGCGAGGTCGCCTCGAAGGCGAAATCAATGGCGACGGAGGGCTGCGGCTTCGGCGGCGCGAGCTCTTCGGCGCCCGTGTACCAATCGGCGGCGCCCGCCGCCGACGTCAACGCCAGATAAGCCGTCGCCCACCCGAGAACATTACCGCGCATGCTCTTGTTCCACTCGCCGCGCGCCTAAGCGAACTCATAGGCGGAAGGCCTTCGCTTTTGCGTACATTAGCGCGCACATCGCGGGAGGGAGTTAATATGCGGCGTCGAGAACGACAGTTTTAGAGTTTTATTTAACGAATAGTTGACGAGCTGGGCAGCGCGCGCGGGGCGGACGCGCTACAGCTCGAGCCGCAGCGTCAGCGCGGCCCGGCGGTCGCCGTTGGCGCGCTGATAGTAGTTCTCGCGCCGTCCGATAATTTTAAACCCCGCGCGCTCGTAAAGCGACAGCGCGGCGCCGTTGTCGTCGGCGACCTCCAGGAAGATCAGCCGCGCGCCGCCGCGCTCCAGGTTCAACAGATGCCGGTCGAGCAGCGCCTTGCCGAGTCCCGCTCCCCTGCGGGCCGGATCGACGGCGAAGGTCAGAACCTCGGCGTCGGGCGGAGTGAGGCGCGACATGATGAAGCCGCCGAGCGGGCCCTTTGGCGCGGCCTCGTTCACCGCGCCGTCGGCGAGGATCGAGCCGTCGGCGAGATAGTTTTCGAAATCCGCGCCCGACCAGGGGAAGGCGAAGGATGCGGCGTGGAGCCGCTCGCATTCGTCGCCGCGATCCGCGCGAATGGGCTGCACGGAAAAGATCGGCTTGGCGAAGAACCCTTTTATGAGGGACATGACTCGTTCACATCCCCGCCGGGCCGGGCCTCGTTGATAGCCGCAGACGGCGGTTCCAAGCGATTCGGCTTCTCCTCAGCGACAGGCGCGGACGCGTCGTTTGGCGCGGTTTCGAAAGCATGCTCGGGCTCCGCGAGATCCGCCGCCCCGGAGGGCGCCGAGACGACGCGCGCAAAGGCGACGGGCTTTGCGTCCGGCGGCTTGAGGTAGAGCGGGCGCGCAGGCGCGTCGTCGGGGTTGGCGACGAGGCCGAGACGGGCGACGAAAACGATGTCGGGCGCGGGGGCGTCGCTGACGACCCGCGCCGAAAGGCCGTTGGCGCGCGCCTGCGCCTCAAGCAGCGCGGCCCCGGATCCGACGAGCAGGAGCTTCTGCGTCGAGCCGCCGCCTTGCCCGAAGGGGGGATAATCGCCAAGCGCGCGCAGGGCCTCGGCGACGCCGGCGCGGCGCGGCGGCGCCAGCATGCGCCCGTCCGGGCCGAAGGCCGCGACGTAGACCTGGCCGTGGCGGGCGTCGATCGCCGCCGCGATCACGCCTTCGAAGGGCTCCAAAAAACTCGGGGCGGCGAGCGCCGAGAGCGTCGAAACGCCCACGAGCTCGATGCGCCGCGCGAGAGCGATGGCCTGCGCCGCGGCGAGCCCGATGCGCACGCCGGTGAAGGAGCCCGGCCCTACCGTGACCGCGACCCGATCGAGCGAGGCGAAGCCGCCGTCGACCGCGCCCACCACGCGCTGGATCAGCGGCCCGATCGCCTCGGCATGGCCGCGCTCCATCGGCCGCGACTCCAGCGCCAGCGGCTCGATCTCATGCGAATCGAGCACGCAGGCGGAAACGGCGGGCAGCGCAGTGTCTATGGCGAGCAGGCGCATGGCGGGAACGGATGAGCGATAGATGACGGAGGATAGGTATAGAACATTGTCAAGCCATTGTCGTCTGCTCGGATGAGGACGGCGGATGACGGAAGACAGACAGTCCCCCTTCCCTCTTCCGCCCTCCGCTCTCAGATTTGCTCGATTCCCCGGATTTCGGGCAAAAAGTGCCGCAGCAGATTCTCGACCCCATGCCTGAGCGTCGCCGCGGACGACGGACAGCCCGAGCAGGCGCCCTTCATCTTCAGATAAACCACGCCGTCGCGAAAGCCGCGGAAGACGATGTCGCCGCCGTCACTGGCGACCGCCGGGCGCACGCGCCTCTCGATGATGTCCTTGATCGTCGCGACCTTCTCGGCGTCGCAGGCGTCGAAGAATTCGGCGTCTGCCCTGTCCAGCGAGGCGCCGGAGACGAACAGCGGCGCGCTGGCGGCGAAATGCTCCATGATGACGCCGAGCACCGAGGGCTTCAGATGCGCCCATTCCACGTCGGACTTTGTGACCGAGACGAAGTCCTGCCCGAACATCACCGCCTCGACGCCCGCGAGCGAGAGCAGCGCCTCGGCGAGCGGCGATTCGGCGGCGCTTTCGCGCGTGCGGAACTCCAGCGCGCCGCGTTCCAGCACGGTCTGACCGGGCAGGAATTTGAGCGTCGCCGGATTGGGCGTGGCTTCGGTCTGGATGAACATTCAAGCTCTCTCATTCGGGCGAAAACGGCTGTCGCCCGTCCTGGCGCGTCCTTAACATAAGGCGCGGCGGCGTGCAGGAAATCGGCTATTGCGCAGGTCCTCTTCCCGCCTGCTTGCCAGCGGGTGAAAAAAGCCGCAGACTTCCCTCATGTCGGACGAGCTCGCGCTGCTTGCGGCCAATCACGCCTATTACGACGCCTTCAACGCCCGCGACGAAGAAGCGATGGCGGCGCTGTGGGCGCAGCACAACGTCTCCTGCGTGCATCCCGGCTGGCCGCCGCTCCTTGGCCGAGAGGCGGTGCTCTCGTCCTATGAGGAGATATTCCGCAACCCGCGCCAGAAAAACATCGCGCATCGCCACGTTCACTGCCTCATCGACGGCGACAACGGCCGCGTGATCTGCGTCGAGACCGTGGGCGAGGCGGCGCTCGTTGCGACGAACTGGCATAGGCTGATAGAGGGGAGATGGCTGCTCGTGCACCATCAGGCGAGCCCGCTCGCCTTCGACCTGGCGGAGAGCGATCGCCTTCTCATGCACTGACGCGGCGCGCCTCGATTTGTCCCCCAACTTCCGGGATTCGAACCTCATGAAGATCGCCAGCCCGTCCCTTCTTGCGCTGCTGCTTCTTTTCCCCGCCTGCGCCCCCCGCGCAGAGACCGTCGCGCTCTCGTGCCATGTGGCGTCGGCGGAGGGGGCGCAGAACGATCTCGTCGTCGAGATCGGCAATGGGCATGTGCGCTATGGCCCGAGCGGAGACGCCCTCGTCGCCGCGCAGTCGATCTCGGGATTCTCGGAGGGCGGGGAAACCATCAGATTCAAGCAGAACTTTCCGGCGACCCACACCGTTTGGGACTGGTCGATCGACCGCAGCTCGGGAGAGATCACGATCAAATATATCAACACGCTGAACGGAAAGCCCTTTCTGACGAAGCGCGGAACCTGCCGCTAGAGGCTTGCTCCATCAAATTGGCGCGCGGGACGCCCGCTCTCCGGAGGGCGCGCGTCCCGCGCGCCAAAGACGCCCTGCCACTTTCGAGCAAGGCGGCCGTTGGGCTTCTTCGCTCTACGCCAGGTTTTTTTGCAAAAACGCCAGCGTGCGCCGCCAGGCGTCCTCGGCAGGCCCTTGGCGGTAGCTCTCGCGATAGTCGGCGAAAAAGGCGTGCGGGGCGCCCTCATAGACGACGATCTCCGCCGGCGCGCCGGCGACCTTGAGGCGCCGACGCATCTCCTCGATCTGCTCCGGCGGGATCGACGGATCGGCGCCGCCGTAAAGCCCGAGCGTCGCAACCTTGATCTCGCCCGCGACATCGAGCGGCCAGCGCGGCTGCGCGGGCGTGGCCCCGCTGGCCAGGCGCCCATACCAAGGAATGGCGGCCTTCAGCCGCGGATTATGCGCGGCGTAAAGCCAAACGATGCGCCCGCCCCAGCAAAAGCCGGTCGCCGCCGCGCGGGCCGCGTCGCCGCCATGCGTGCTGGCGAAATCGAGCGCCGCGTCGAGATCGCCCATCGTCTCGCTGTCGGGAACCCTGGCGACGATGGAGCGGATCGCGGCGAGGTCCAAAAGGCCGGCGACGTCGCCGTGGCGGGTCAGGAAGTCCGGCGCGATGGCGAAATAGCCCGCCTGCGCGAATCGCCGGACGACGTCGCGAATATGGTCGTTGAGGCCGAAGATTTCCTCGGCGACGAGCACCACGGGCAGCTTCTCGCCGCCGATGGGCTTGGCGAAATAAGCCTTGGTCTCGCCGGCAGGCGCCACGAGGCGAACGTCTTGCGCCTCGAGGCCTTTGTCGGCGGTGTGGATGGCGGCCATGCGAGCCTCCGTGTGTCGAGCTGCGACGCCTTGTGCAAAATCTAGCGCGCGAGCGCAATTCCGGGGCGCCTCGCGGATCGCTCGTCTGGCGGCGAAGCGGGCAAATTGCTATCAGCTCCTTGAAGCATCGAAACCCGAAGGAGCCAGCATGACCGACGGCGCGCAAAAGAGCGAAGACGACGCCCCCCAGCCCACCCGCGTCGATCCCAAGCTTCTGGAGATTCTGGTGTGCCCGCTGACCAAGGCGACGCTCGAATATGACGCCGAGCGCCAGGAGCTCATCTCCCGCCCGGCCAAGCTCGCCTATCCGATCCGCGACGGCATTCCGATCATGCTGCCGGAGGAGGGCCGCAAGCTCGACTGAGGTCTGGCGGCCTGACTCTCAAGTGGGGACCAAAAACTCATCTTGAACGGAAAGCCCCTTAAACCTGTTGGCGGAGCATTTTCGGCAATCGGGATAGCTTTACTGCATCATGAGCCAACAGCAAAGGTAATGTGGCGCGTCATTGCTTCGCTTTGCTCGCAATGACGGAACCTTGTTTTCGCCACCGTCCTTATGCCGCAGTAGAGATAGAAGGACTTCTCGCGACGCCGCCCCTCCCTCACGGCGATGGCGACGCAAGGGATTTTGCGCGAGATTTGGCGCATGCAGGGAGGCGGCGGGCGTCGCTCGTAATGCCGATGAAGGCCGCAACCTGCTCCCTCTCCCCGCTTGCGGGGAGAGGGCTGAGGTGAGGGGCTTTCCCCGATGCTTGGAGCTTCATCGCGACGAGCGTTCCGGCAACCTCCCGGCGCCCCCTCACCCTCACCCTCTCCCCGCTCGCGGGGAGAGGGGGGCGGCAGGCGTTGCGCATAACGCCGATGAAGGCCGCAACCTGCTCCCTCTCCCCGTTTACGGGGAGAGGGCTGGGGTGAGGGGCTATCCACGGCGCCGCTACACTGTGGTTCGGTTCTCCACGGCGGCGAGGATGGTCTCGCAGACGCCCTCGAGATTTGAGAACACGTCGTCGTTCGTCAGGCGCAGAATGCGAAGCCCCTGCGATTTAAGAAAGGCGTCGCGGCAGCGGTCATGCGCGCGCTCTTCGTCCGTCCAATGCGTCGCGCCGTCGATCTCGACGACGAGATCATGCTCTCGACAGACGAAGTCGGCGAAGCAAGGGCCGATGGGCTCCTGGCGCACGAATTTATAACCGTTGAGGCGCCGATCCCTGAGCTTTTGCCACAGCAGCCGCTCCGCCGGGGTCTGATCCTTGCGCAGCCGCCGGCTGCGCGATGTCTGGAACGATCTTGCGCCGCGCATCGAAATGAGTCCTTGATGCCGACGATCATCGTTCACATCGATGAAACGTGCAACGGGGACTCCCTCTCCCCGCTTGCGGGGAGAGGGCTGGGGTGAGCTTTCCCCCACGTGCGCCGACTCGTCGCGACGCGCATTCGAGAACCTCCCGACGGCCCCTCACCCTAACCCTCTCCCCGTAAACGGGGAGAGGGGGGCGGCGGGCGCCCGCGCGAAACCTTGATGAAGCCCCAACCTGCTCCCTCTCCCCGCGTAGCCCGTCGCTTGCGACGGGCCCTCGTTCCTCGTCCGCGATATGGGCGTGGCGCCGATGCCCTTGCGCGCGCGCCTCGCTCGGCGAGAGGCCGTAGACGGAGCGGAAGGCGCGGCTGAAAGCGGCTTCGTCGCTAAAACCCCAGCGGAGCGCGATCTCGGATATTGGTCCCGCGTTTCGCCCCGGCGTGACGAGCTCATGAAAGCAGCGCCCGAGCCGGCGGCGCCGAACATGGGCCTGGACGCCGCCGAGCGGCTCGAAAAGGCGATACAGAGTGGCGCGCGACAGACTGAACTCTTTGCAGATCAGCTCCGCGTCCAGCGCGGGATTGGCGAGCTCCTCCTCGATAAATTTTCGGATCGCGCCCAAGGACGCTTTCATGAGGCCGCCACGGACCAGATCATTCGCCTCAAGGTGCGGGCCGGCGCACGCCGCGATGAGATGAAGAGTGGATTCCGCCGCCGCGGCCGCTTCCGCCAGGGTCATGTGTGACGTTTGCCCGACGAGATAGCGCGACAGCAGGCCCCCGAGCGCGCTCGCTGCGGAAAGCTTCAGGCCATGCAGCCCGTCGGGGTCCTTGAGCAGCGGCGCTAGCAGGCTGCGGGGAATCGCCAGATTGACGCTGCGGAAACCGATTTCCTCAATATGGGCCTCGCGTGTGAAATCCAAAATCCAGACGTCGCCGACAGCGACGTCCATTCCTCTTCCCTTCGACTTCGGCGGCCAGACCTCCGGATGTATAAACCTGGACCAGATAATGGTCTATCGGGCTTCTTGAGATCGTGCGCGCCGAGCGGCCGAACTTGATCTTGTCGCTGTGGCTCGCGCCCAGCACCAGCGAACCGAGATGCCAGGCCGAGAAGCCGAACTTGAAATTCTCGACGTTTTCCCTTGTGGCTCGAGGTCGAACATTGTCGCGACGGTGTCGGACCACTCCTGAAAAGCCGCTTCGCCCGTGTTCTTGCCGAAGGGCAGGATCAGGCTAGGAAGGTTGTTGGAAGCGTTGGATTCGGTCATTCGATACTCGCGTATCGCTTATCGCGGCGCGCGCCGTCGCCGTCGCCGCCGAAGCAGCCTAGGCGCAACCTTACTGGCGCGAATGACTTTTTCAACTGAAGTTCGCAATTTCTTTTAATATGAGACGTGCCGCTTCCTGCCGAAGCGCCCGAACTCTCTGCAGGTTAGGAACCAATCGGCAGGAAACCGTGCGACGCGACGCGATCAGCGCAGCGCGTCGAAGGCGCCGTCCGCCTCCATGAGCTCCAGCAGCATGCCCTCGCGCAGGCCGCGATCGGCGATGCGCGTGCGCTGCGCGGGAAACAGCTCGCGGATCGCCTCGAAGATCGCGCAGCCGGCGAGCACGAGATCGGCGCGTTGCGGCCCGATGCAGCAATTGGCGACGCGCGCCTCGAAATCCATGCCGCGCAGGGTCGCGATGGCGGAGGAAGCCTGCTCGTTCGACATCCACAGCCCGTCGATGCGCCAGCGGTCGTAGCGTTTGAGGCCGAGATGCACGCCGGCGAGCGTCGTGACCGTGCCTGAGGCGCCGAGCAGATGAAAGCGGTCGCAGCGCGGCTGCGCCTTCATGGCCTCGGCGAAAGGCGCGAGCTGGGCGCGCGCGAGCGCGGTCATCGCCTTGAAGGCCTGGTCGCTGACGTTGCGTCCGCCGAAGGTCTCGGCGAGAGTCACGACGCCGAGCTCGAGCGAGGTCCAGTCTATGAGGTCAAGCCGTCCAAGCGGCGCTCCGGCGCGGCGCGCCAGCCAGACGAGCTCGGTCGAGCCGCCGCCGATGTCGAACAGAAGCACGCTGCCCGAGTCGCGATCGACCAGCGCGCCGCAACCGCGCGCGGCGAATCTCGCCTCCGTCGCGCGATCGATGATCTCGAGATCGAGGCCGGTGCGCTCGTAGACGAGCGCGATGAACTCGTCGCCATTGACGGCGGCGCGGCAGGCCTGGGTCGCGATGAGTCGCGCCCGCGTGACGCCGCGCGCGTCCATCTTGGCCCGGCAGACGTCGAGCGCCTCGATCGTGCGGGCGATCGCCTCCTCGCTGATGCGCCCGGAGCGCCCCACGCCCTCGCCGAGCCGGACGATGCGGGAAAAGGCGTCGACGATGCGCAGCAGCTCGCCGCGCCGGCGCGGGCGCAGCTCCGGACGAGCGATGAGCAGACGACAGTTGTTGGTGCCAAGATCGAGCGCGGCGTAAGTGTGCGACGCGGAGGGGAGGCCCGTCGCGCGCCCCGCGGCGGGAATAGCGGCTGCGCTCGCGCCGAGGAGGTGGGGCGGGCCGTTCGCGAGCATCCGCTCTGCGTCTGCGGACGGGTCCGTCCCGGTCAAGCGCTCCTCCCAGTGCAAGCCCATGCCGCCGCGGCGGGCTCGTCTCTTCATGCAGGATTACGGCCATTCCCGCAAGCGACATGAAGGCGTCGCGCTCCCGTCGAGCCGCTGCGCCGTCAAGCTTTGGCCGAAAAACCGAACTCTGCCGCGCCGCTCCAGAATCGACTGCGAAGGCGCGATCGGCTATGTCGCGCCTACGCCAATGACCAGCACGTCCACCGCCGACACCTCAACTCCAGCGTCCTCGCCTTGCGCGCCGCTAGCAGGGCGCTACGTCGCGCTCGTGCATCCGGCGTGGCACAGCTGCGGCACCTATCGCGTCGTGCTTGGACAGATCGCCGCCTATCGCGCCCTCGGCGCCCGCGTATTTCCGGTGGCCGTCGCGACCGACCCGGGTTTTGCGCCGCGGCGCTCCTGGATCTGGCGCAGCTTCGTCCGAGCGACGCCGGAGCTGAGCGACGGCCCGCGCTATTTCGCGGGCGCGCCGTTTCACGCGGCGCTGGCGCCGTCCTTCCTCAAGAACGTGCTGTGGCCTTATCTGCATGGCGATCAGGCCGCGATCCGCTCCGGCCTCGCCGAACGCGCGCTGCTCTCAAAGGAGCTGCAAGGCCGCACGTTCGATCTCGTCCACTGCAATCATTTCTTCCTCATGCCGGTCGCGCGGCGGCTCGCCGGCGGCTCGGCGAAAATCCTGCTCGACAGCCACGATCTGCAGGCGCGCCAATTCGCGCTCATGAACGAGCGCACGCCCTGGCTCAGGCCGCGCGTGAGCTATGAGGCGATGCTCGCCCAAGAGATCGCGGCCATGGCGCAAGCCGATGTTCTGATCCACCTCAACGCGCAGGAGAAGCAGGACTTCGAGCGCCTGCTGCCGCAAAAGACCCATGCCCTGCTCTACCCCGCCGTGCCCGAGGCGCCGACGGGGCCAGGCGGCGAAGAGGTGGTGCTCCTCGCGAGCAACAATTCCGCCAATGTCGAAAGCGTGATCTGGTTCCTGCGCGAGGTCGTCCCGCGCGCGCCGGGCGTCGCGGTCAAGATCGTCGGCAACGTCGACGCGGGCGTGCGGGCGCGGGACGGCGCGCTCTACGAGCGCCATCGCGCCTGGTTCGCCGGCCGGGTCGAGGATCCCGCCGCGGTCTACGCCAACGCCAAAGCGGCGCTGCTGCCGACGATCAGCGGCCACGGCCTGTCGATCAAGACGGTGGAGGCGATGGCGAGCGGCCTCCCGCTCGTCGCGACGCGTCTTGCCCTGCGCGGCATGGACGAGGCGTCCTTGGCGCTCGAAGGCGTCGCGGTGGCGGACGATCCGGAGACCTTCGCCGCCGCGCTGCGCGCGCTGGCCGCGCGCCCGATCCCCTCGCCCGCCAACCGGCGGGCGAGCGCCGCGCGCGCCTATTACGAGGCGTATTTCTCTCAGGAAGCCTATCGACGCGATTTGCTGCGGCTCGTACGAGGCGACGTCGTAAAATAGCTGAGCCGATCAAGCCTCCAAGCTCGCATTTCGGCTTCTCAAATTGGGCGACGCAAAGCTGCTCGCAGCAATTCTTCGTGTCCTTCGCGCCTTCGTGGTGATTTTTAACCGCAAAGGCGCGAAAGACACGAAGAAGCCCGCGCCGAGCTGGGGCGGCCGCACGAAATGCGGCAATTGTTTCGCGACCAGGCCTTATTTGATCTCCATGAGCTGGATGATCGCGGGCGCAATGACCACGACCAGCAGCACCGGCAGGAAGAACAATATCATCGGCACGGTGAGCTTGGGCGGCAGCGCCGCCGCCATCTTTTCGGCCTCGATCATGCGCTGGTCCCGGCTCTCCTGCGCCGAGTTGCGCAGCGCGGTCGCGAGCGGCGTGCCGTATTTTTCCGCCTGGACCAGCACCGTGCTGATCTGCTTGATGTTTTGGAGCCCCGTGCGCTCGCCGAGATTTTGGTAGGCGACGCGCCGATCGGGCAGATAGGACAGCTCGGCCGTCGCCAGCGCCAGCTCCTCGGCGAGCTCGACGGATTGCGCGCCGATCTCCTGCCCCGCCTTGCGGAAGGCGTGCTCGATCGACATGCCGGACTCCACGCAGATCAGCAGCAGGTCGAGGGCGTCGGGAAACGCGCGCCTCATCGACTGCTGCCGCTTGGCGATGGCGTTGGAGAGAAAGATTTCCGGGGCCTTGACGCCGACGAAGGCCATCAACACCAGAATGCCGACCTCGAATATCCAGGAGAGGCCGAAATCGTCGATGAAGAAAAGATAAAAAGCCGTGATCAGAAATACGGCGATCGGCGTCACCAGCCGAAAGAACAGGAAGGCGACCTCGGCCGCTGGACCGCGATAGCCCGCCTGCGCCAGGGTCAACTTGACGCCCTCCGCGTTGAGCCATCGGCTGAGCGAGAAGCGATCGACGACCGTCTTCATGTATTCCTTGGGCCGCACGCGCAGCGAATTTTTGCCTGCGGCGCGCTCGCGGGCCCGAATCCGCTCGCGCTCGCTCGCCACGGCCTTCATCCGCTTGCCGAGCATGTCCTCGTTCAGATACGGCATCGTCAGACCTAATATGGTCGCGAACACGCAAATCCCGAGCAGCACGCTCGAGATCAATCTCATGTTGCCGAAGGTTTCGACGATCTCCTGGGCGTTCACGGCTCGGCTCCTTTCAGAAATCGAAGTTGATCATCTTGCGCATCACTAAAATGCCCATCAACATCCAACCGAGACCACAGGCGACAATGATCTTTCCGGCGAACGTTGTGAACAAAACGAGGATATAGCTCGGCTGAATGAAATATATGGCGCCGCAAACGAGAAAGGGCAGCGCGCCGATAATGGCCGCGGAGGTCTTGGCTTCCGTCGACATCGCCTGAATTTTCCCACGCATCTTCTTGCGGTCTCTGAGCACCGTGGAAAGATTGTTCAATGTGTCGGAGAGATTGCCGCCGGTCTTCGAAGTGATCGTGACGACGATGGTGAAGAACGAAACCTCCGGCACCGGGATGCGATCGGCCAGGCGCTCGACCGCTTCGCCGACGCCCAAGCCCATCGACTGCGCCTCGACCACCTGACGAAACTCGCCGCGCACGGGCTCCGGCGCCTCGGAAGCGACGACGCGGAAGCAATCGGCCACCGGCAAGCCGGCGCGGATGCCGCGCACCACGACATCGATGGCGCCCGGGAACTCTTCAATAAACTTCTTCGTGCGGCGCTTGCTCAAGAATCCGAGAAACCACGTGGGCGCCCCCAACGCGCCGACGAACGCGCCGCCGATGGAGGCCCAAAGACTGCCCTGCACGACGAGCAGCAGGAAGAAGCCTCCGAGGCCGAGCGCGCCGCTGAGCATGAAGTATTGCGCCTTGCTCCATTTCAGGCCCGCCTGAGCGAGGCGCTGCTCGACCGTCACGCGCTTCTTCTTCTTGACGCTCTCCATCTCCTTGAGCGTGTCGGCGATCTGCTTGCGACGCTTCGCCGGATCGCCCGCCGCCCGCAGGGCCGCGCCGTCCCGCTTCGTCCCGGCGATCGCCAAAGCGCGCTTTTCCGCCCTCGCGTCGCCCGAAAGATAGGGATAGGCGAAAGCGTACATGAGGCCGGCGACCGTCAAGGCGATCAATCCGGCTGCGAGCATGGCGTCGTCCATATTCGACTTCCCGCGAGTTCGTTCCCGCTCCGCCGGCGCCTAAGGCCCGGAGCCGCGGACAGCTTGGCGAAAACCCCTCGCCAAAGGGTTACGCATCCGAGAGCTCGGCGGCGTCGATCGCAGCCGCAAGACGGTCCTCCTCGCCGAAGTAGCGCGCCCGCTCCCAGAACCGCGGGCGTCCGATGCCGGTCGACCGATGCCGTCCGATGATCTTCCCGTTCGCGTCCTCGCCCACAATTTCATAGATGAAGAGGTCTTGCAGCGTCACGACCTCGCCTTCGGTGCCGATGACCTCGGTGATGTGCGTGATTCGGCGGGAGCCGTCGCGCAGGCGCGCGGCCTGGATGATCACGTCGATCGACGACACGATCATTTCGCGGATGGTCTTGGAGGGAAGATTGTAGCCGCCCATCGTGATCATCGATTCGAGACGGCTCAAGGCCTCGCGCGGGGAGTTCGCGTGCAGCGTTCCCATCGAGCCGTCGTGGCCGGTGTTCATGGCCTGCAGCAGATCGAAGGCTTCCGGTCCGCGCACCTCGCCGACGATGATGCGCTCGGGACGCATGCGCAGGCAGTTCTTGACGAGATCGCGCATGGTGACCTGGCCCTGCCCTTCGAGATTGGGCGGGCGCGTCTCCAGCCGCACGACATGATCCTGCTGCAGCTGCAGCTCGGCGGCGTCCTCGCAGGTGACGACGCGCTCGTCGTGATCGATGTAGTTCGTCATACAATTGAGCAATGTCGTCTTGCCCGAGCCCGTGCCGCCGGAGATCAGCACGTTGCAGCGCACGCGGCCGATGATCTTGAGCACTTCCGCGCCCTCGACCGAGATCGAGCCGAAGCGCTGGAGCTGATCGAGGGTGAGCTTGTCCTTCTTGAACTTGCGGATGGTGAGCGCCGGACCATCGATGGCGAGCGGCGGGGCGATGACGTTGACGCGCGATCCGTCCAACAGACGGGCGTCGCAGATCGGCGAGGCGTCGTCCACGCGGCGGCCGACTTGGCTCACGATGCGCTGGCAGATGTTCATCAGCTGCGCGTTGTCGCGGAAGCGGATGCTGGTGAGCTGGATCTTGCCGCCGACTTCGATGTAGGTCTTGGAGAAGCCGTTGACCATGATGTCGGCGATGTCGTCGCGCGCGAGCAGAGGCTCGAGCGGGCCATAGCCGAGCACGTCGTTGCAGATGTCGTCCAGCAGCTCTTCCTGCTCATAGATCGACATGACGACGTTCTTGATCGCGACGATCTCGTTGACGATGTCGCGGATTTCCTCGCGCGCGTTCTCGGGATCGAGCTTGGAGAGCTGCGACAGATCGATAGCCTCGATCAGGGCGCCGAAAATGACGCTCTTCGTGACGTAATATTCGTCCGATCGCTTGACTTCCGGCGCCGCGGGCGGCGGCGGCGGCGCGATTTTCGCCGCTTGCGCAGGAACAGCCGGAAGCGTCTTGGCCGCAAACCCCGGCCCAGGGGCGGCAGGCTTAGGCGCGCGCTTCGCCGCCTGATCGACGACTTCCGTGCGTTTTCCGAACATCGACCTTCATCCCTCGCTCGAAACGTTACGTGCTCAGCCCGCTTTCATGCGCATGCGCGCGAGCAAGGGCGAAAGCAGGCTCTTCTTGGTTCTGCGCACGGTCTTGCCCATAACCGAACGCGCCAGATCGTCGAATATCTCAACGATCTTCGAGCTCGCCTCGACTTCCGCGAGCATCTGCCCGTTGTTGGCCGCCGTGCCGAACAATTTCGGCTCGAAGGGAATGACGGCGTCGGGTTGGAGCTCCATGGCTTTCGCAAACTCCGCGAGCGCGATCTCGGGGCGTTTCGGCATGCCGACGAAGTTGAGCGCCAGTCGCGGCGGACGATCGTTGGGCCGGGCCGTGCGCAGAGCGTCGAGCATGGCTTTGGCGTTGCGAAGATTGGCGAGATCTGGCGATGCGACGATCAGAAGCTCGTCGGCCGCGACCAGCACGTGACGGGTCCACGCCGTCCACTGGTGCGGAATGTCGAGCACGGTGACGGGCGTCGTCGAACGCAGGATGTCAAGAAGCGGATCGAAGGCGGCTTCCCCCAGATCGTAGCCGCGTTCGACCGTCGCCGGCGCGGCGAGCAGGCTCAGCATGTCGCTGCATTTCGAAAGCAGGCGATCGATCATGTTCGAATCGACGCGCTCCGGCGCGAACACCGCTTCGGCGACGCCTTGCGGCGGATCCTGATTGAAATCGAGCCCCGCCGTGCCGAACGCGAGATCAAGGTCGACGATGACCGTCTGAACTTCCAGCTGGCGCGAGATCGACCAAGCAAGATTATGCGAGACGTTCGAGGCGCCGACGCCGCCCTTGGCGCCAATGACCGCAATCACGCGACCAAGCGCTTCGCCTCCCGAGCCGTTATAAAGCCGCGACACATGCCGGATGAAGTCCAGGACGTCGAACGGACAAACGATGTAGTCGCTCACGCCTCGCGCGGTCAGCGCGCGATAGAGCCCGATGTCGTTCTCGTGGCCGATGACGATGACCTTGGTCCCGCTGTCGCAGCTTTCGGCGAGCGCGTCGAGATTGTCGAGCAGCTGCTCGCGGTCCTTCGTGTTCTCCACGACGATGAGGTTGGGCGTCGGCGCCGAGCGGAAGGCCTCGATCGCCGCCTGAACGCCGCCCATATGCACCTTCATGTGGACTTTCGCCATCCGACGATCCGAGGACGCGGCCTCGACGATCGAGACGACGCCTTGCGATTCGCAAAAGGCCTGGATCGAGATTCGCGGCGCCGGCGCGATGATTTCCGCCGCATGGCGCCCGCCGGCCTGCTCGAGTAGCGCTTCACTCGTCATCAGTTGCCCCCAACGCCGCTGATCGTGGCGGCCTTCGTGTTCCAGCTCGTCGCCGGGTCCGCCCCCTGTCTGATCTTGCCGATGGCGCGCATGCGCGTCTCCACGTCCTGCGGCGTCTCGCCCCGCGGCGCGGCCAAGTCGCGCGGGTCGGCCACCTGCGCGGCGAGCGTCGCCTGATTGGCGCAGCCGAAGTTGTAGTAAGACTTGTTCTGCCAGCCCTCGAGCGAGTTGCCCGAGGCCAGATCGTCCGGCCATTCGCCGCAAGGTCCGGCAACCTTAGCCTTGACGCCGTTGAAGGTCAGCCTTATCGGCGCGGCGAGGCTGGGATCGGTTGCCGGGTAGGAGCCGATATAGATCGACGGCCCAGCGCCAAAGGCCGCGAGCGCGCGCCTCACCTCGTCGACCGAGCGTCGACCTTGCTGCGCGCCGGGACCTCGCGGCGCCAGCACCGCGATCCGCCCCTCGCCAAGCTTGCGGTAGCGCGCCACGAATTCCTTGATCCGCAGAACCGTGTCCGGATCGAGACGCTCGCCGCCGCCCGGGAAAATATCCACGGAATAGGGCGCTTCGGCGAGCACGACGGGATGGCGCTCGCGATAGTCGTAAGCGACCTCGGGCGCGCCGACGACCTTGTTCATGCCGCAGGCGCCGAGCGGCGCGCACAGCAGCAGGATCGCGACGTTCGCGAAAGGCCCCCGCCCGCGCCCCTGACCGGCGACTCGGCGATCAGGCGCTGCGCGCGAGATTTTGCCGGCATAGTTCAACATTTGCGCACCCTCTCGGCCTTGCGTCAGTCGTGGATGAAGCCGATGCGGCCCCTGAAGTTGTCGTTGAGCGCCGGATTGTTCCGCGTCGAATAGATGCGGTTGACCCGGCCAAGCAGCCACGCCTGCGGATCGCTGGCGTCGTTGAAGTTGTCATCCGGACGGACCACGTCATGCGGGCTGAGGGGCTTCACGATGTAGGGCGTCACGATGATCAGCAGCTCGGTTTCCTGCCGCTGGTAGTCGCGGGAGCGAAACAGCGCTCCGAGCACCGGCAGGTTGAGCAGGCCCGGAATGCCGTTTATGGCGGCGGCCGATTTGCTCTCCAGCAAGCCCGCGGTGGCCATCGAGGCGCCGGAGGGCAGCTCGATCGTGGATTCGTTCTTGCGCGTCTTGAAGCCCGGCACGGAGACGTTGACGTAGCTTTGGGTGGTCGTCAGATCGACCTCGGTCACCTCGGTGCTGAGATGAACGGTGATGCGGCCTTCGGCCTGGACGACTGGCGTGAAGGACAGGGTGACGCCATATGGCTTGAACATGATGGAGGGCGTGCACAGCGGCAACGAAGTGCCATTGGTCATGACCAAGCATTGGCTGCCCCCGCCGGGAACGGCAATCTCGCCGCCAACGACGACCTTGGCGCTTTCGCCCGAGACGGCGGTCACCGAGGGCTCGGCAAGAATGCGCGCGACGCTATAGCGCTCGAAGGCTTTCAGCGTCGCGGCGGTGTTCGAGCCGGTCGGGCCGTTGATTGTGAGATTGCTGCTGCTGAGCGTCGCGTTGATCGCGAACGGATTTTCGTTGTGCAACACGCCCCAGGCGCCGGAGAGCAAGTTCTGGCCTCCCGTGTCGGTCGAAACACCGAGCTGCTTGAGCACCTGCCGATCCACCTCGGCGACCGTGACCTTCAGCATCACCTGGTCCTCGCCGCGAATGACCAGCGCGTTAACGACGTTGCCCTCGCCCGCCCCGCCGCCGCCGCCCGCGGCCTGGCCGACGCGAGCGGCGAAGCCTTTGGCGATGTCCACCGCCTTTTGCGCCTCTCCCGGCGAAGCGACCGTCCCCGTGAGGATGATGGTCTCGTTGACGGTGCGCGGAACGATCTCCGAGCGCGGCAGCGCCGCCTTGAGCAGCGGCCCAAGCTCGCCCACGTCCCGACCGACGCTGATCTCGTAATTGGCGAACTGACGCCCCTGGCTGTCCACGGCGAAAATCGTCGTTTGCCCCTGCCCTGCGCCCATGAGGTAAATCTTGCGCGGCGTCCGAACGACGGCGTTGACCACGCCCGGGTTGCCGACGACGACCTCCGTCGCGTCCCGCGGCAGCTCGACGACCACGGATTTTCCGACTCCCATCGATATGCTGTGGGAGTTGCTCGTCGTCACGACGCCCGGAGGCTCCGGCCGGCCCTGCGCTTCGCCGATCGAGGAGAGCGCAGGGATGCCGAGACCGAGAGTCAGGATGGCGGCCAGCCCCTTATAAAGAGAGCGAATCCTTGCTGACGCCGGCTTTGGCCGGACGGTGCGGAAAACGATTTGCGGTTTCATTAGAGATCCTCGATTTCCGACGTTGGGTCAGCGGGGGCGCAGGCTGGTGGTCACGCCGTAGCGGACGATCGTCATGGCGCTGTCGCCAAGCTCCGATTGCGCCGAAGGGTCTTCAGTGGCCTGGGCGTCGACGAGCGGGCGCAGCTCCAACGCCAGGGCGCCGGTGCGCTGCGCGAGCAGCACGAGCTCCGCTTGGCGGGGATCGAGCTCCAGCGTCGCCGTCGCTCCGGTGACGACCGCCTCGCCGTTCTTGGTCTCGACGGTCTGACCCATCGCCAGGACGCGCACGTTGGAGACGACGAGCTCCGACACCATGACGTCGGCGCCCCGGTCCTTGGTGAGCTCGGGATCGCGATAGAAGCGGACGATGTCGACGTGATCGTTGGGAAGGATGAAGCCGCCGGCGGTGTTGTTCGCCGACACGTCGATGGCGACGGCGCGCTTGCCGGTCGAAACCAGCGTTGACATCATGTTCGGCGTCGCGCCCTTGACCAGGCGCTCGCGGCGAATCGGCTCGCCGTTGGCGATCGGCGCGCGCACGAACGACCCGCGCAGGTCCTCGATCGCGCCGGGGGTCGCGCTCTTGACCACGACGCCCTTCGGCAGATTGGCTTTTGGCCAGTCGATCCAGGCGAGGTCGGGGTCGTTCAGCGAGGCGCCATAGGTCAGGTCGCGCTTGGCGACGAGCACCTGATCCGACGTCGCCAGGATCGGCGCAATCACCTGGGGGATCGGCGGCGCTTGGGGCGCTTTGTTCATGAGCACGAATGCGGCCCCGCCCGCAACAAGCGCCACGCCCACCACGACGATTTGTGCCGTTTTCATCTGAATGATTCCGTTCGCCCCGCCAAACCGGAGCTGACAACAATTAAGTTCGATAAACATCAAATTATGGTTAATTACTTCCTTAAATTACCTCCGAGAAACTCCTTTTGCGCAATTGCGCGGGGCGCCGGGGAGAGCAAGCTGGGCCTGCCCAGCTCCGCCGACCGTCGGCAACGCTCCGGCGCCCGCCCCGGCTAGCGTCCCGTCTCCAGCTGCTGCGTCAAATACCCAAAAAGCTATAGAAGGGTCATTGCGAGCGAAGCAAAGACTCAAGGGGGCCTCGCCGGCGCAGGTCGCAGGACGTTCGCGGGTCGGCGGCGCGATGTTTCCCATTGCGCCCTCGACTCCTGGATTCTCGCTTCGCTCGCAATGTTAACGAGCTTCTGCGGCGCGGCTCAACTCGCGACGGGGCGGATTTCGGGCGGAACAAACGAAGGCCGGCCGCGCTGAGCGACCCCGCAACGAGGAACGAGTGCAAGTCATTGATTTTGGAGCGGGCGAAGGGAATCGAACCCTCGACATACAGCTTGGGAAGCTGTCGTTCTACCACTGAACTACGCCCGCGGACGCTCCGGCGTCGGCGCTTTCGCGCTCTCATCTGATAGCAGAGGAGCGCGCCCGCAGCCAAGCCGGAAAATTGGCGGCGTCCCCCTCCCCTGCAACTAAAGGAGCCACACATGTTCCCCGATTCGTCATCGCCGGCCTTGTGCCGGCCATCCACGCCGGGACGTTGCCGGATTTCCAGCAGGATAGGCGGCTTCTCGCCTCCTTGGGGGCCGAGCTCATTGGAAGAGCAAGAAGACTTTGAAGCGCGCATTCCCGCATTTGGAGGCCCGCGCAAGGGCTCAAGACGCGTTTGATGCGGCGTGGCGTGGATGGCCGGCGCAAGGCCGGCCAAGACGTGGCGGATGAATTTCGAGAAGCGTGCATGCGGTAGCCCGCAGGCCGGGGCGCAGCATCGGCGCCGGGCGCGATGGGTAGAGCAGGAGTGGTTGAGCATCCTGCCCGCTACAATGCATTCGCGAATACGGTCAGCGTTTGCGCGGCAAAAGGCGACGCTTAAAACTCTTTCACGACAGCTGGTTCGCTTTTTCTCTTCGTTGCCTAGCTTCCGCTTTACTGCCCCGCCAAGGTAATGCTTAACGCATCTACGGCTTGGCGAAAGCCTAGCGCTCGTGTAAGAACCGCCCGGCTCCCGTTGTCGGCATTTGTGGGCTTGTCGTCCAATGTGCGGTTTGCACTCCGGAGTGATGACTTGCGAAATTGCGGCGAAAGGGCGCCCGGCGCGCCGGGAGCGCGCCGAAAAGTCCTCAAATGAAAAAAAAAGGGGGGTTTATGTCGTACGTGAAGAAACTGGTCCTCGCGGGCGCCGCCACTCTCGCGCTCTCCACCGCAGCGAAGGCCGACGGTCCAGCCCAATGCAGTTCGCTGCCGAGCAATGGCGCGCTAGCAACCGCGCTCGGGAATGCGGTCAAAAACGCGCATGGCGTCACAGGCGCCCTCGACATCGGCTTCAATCTCAATATGTGGGCCACCGTTGTCGCCAGCGACGGAACCGTTTGCGCGGTCGCCTATTCCGGACCGGGCGGCGCCATACAGGGCCAGTGGCTGGCGAGCCGTGTCATTTCCGCCCAAAAAGCGAATACGGCGAATGATCTGAGCCTCGGCGTGAACAACGGTCCGGCTCCATTGAAGGGCGAAGGCTTCGCCATTTCGACGGCCAATCTCTATTCGGCCACGCAACCGGGCGGCAGCCTCTACGGCTTGCAGCACAGCAATCCGGTCGCAGCGACGGAGGCCTATGGCGATAAAATTCTTGGGGAGGACGGCAGATGGCACGGCCAGGGCGCGGACAGCAAGGATTACGGAACCCCCAACGATCCGATGGTCGGATTGGTGATCGGCGGCATCAACGTCTTTGGCGGCGGCTTGGGGCTTTATGCCACAGGTAACAACAGACTTGGCGGGCTTGGCGTCTCCGGCGACACCTCCTGCATGGATCATATCGTGGCATGGTACCTGCGCCAAGGACTTGGCCTCGATCATCTGGGAACGAAGGGTCAGATACAGGGCTTCAATTCTCTATATGGCCAAGCCGACTCGGCACGCCCTGACAATATCATCTTTGACATCACTCCGAACATCAACGGGGGAACAGGGGTGAGCGCAACGGGTTATGGCCACCCGGTGTGCTACGGCGCGCTTACGGGTCTCACCGGCGTCAACCATGTGCCGCTGACCAACCCTCAGGCCCAGGCGATTGTCAACGGCCTTCCTGCCGTGAGCAATTGATTTCGGGCGCTTGTTCGGCGCTTTCGAACGCCATGCAGAACTTGCAACAGGGAAGCGGCTGCCGCCGCTTCCTTTTCTTTTGCCCCTCCCCTTTCTCAAGAGATGTGCCGATCTGCCACATCGGCGCAAAGGCGCCAGGAATAAGGTGGCGCCCCACGCGATCCCCAAGATCAACAGCGCCTAACGTTCTCCGAGCCGCGCCCCGATCAAGCCGCGCACGCTGTTGCCTATAAGGAATTCTATGCCCTCAAAATCCTCCAGCCGCAAAACCTCCTCCACGGCCTCGCCTGTTTCCAGCAGATGCGCCCGCAGCGTTCCCGGCAGCAGCCCGCAGCTCGCCGGCGGCGTCAGCAAAAGGCCGCCCCGCGGCAGAAACACATTCGTCCGCGCGCCCTCGCAAACTTCCTCGCGTTCGTTCAGGAACAGCACCTCGTCGGTGCCGCTTTCGGCGAGCTCGCCCTCGTAAATCTCGCGCCGCGTCGTCTTGTGGCGCAGCAGCGGATCGGCCGACGAGAAGCGCCGCCGCGCCACGGCCACGCGCCAGACGCGCCCGGGCGCTTCCGGCTCGATCGCCGCAGCAAGGCTCTCCAGCTCGCCGCCGGCTTTGAGCACGAGTCTCACGCGCAGTCTCCCGGCCGCCGCGCCGGCGACGGCAGACTCGAGCGCCGCGAGAAACGCCGCCTCGTCATAGCGGACTCCCAGCTGCGCCGCCGACGCCGCGATCCGCGAGAGATGCTTGTCGAGCAGAAAAAACCCCTCCTCCCGCGTCCACCGCAGCGTCTCGATGAGGCCGAAATCCGCTAGAGGCCGGTCAGGAAGCTCGCCTTGATCAGACATTCCTCATACTCTTCGCGCGCCTTCGAATCGGCGACGACCGCCGAGCCGACGTTGCAGGTCAGCGATCCGTCCGGAAAAATCGTCAGCGTGCGGATCGCCACGTTGAAGCGCATCTCGCCATGGGGCGAGATCAGCCCGACCGCGCCGCAATAGACTCCGCGCGCCGCGCATTCGAGATCGCGGATGATCTCCATGGCGCGAATCTTCGGCGCGCCGGTGACCGAGCCACAGGGGAAGAGCCCGGCGAAGAGCTGGGCGAAGCCCACGCCCTCGCGCAGCCGCGCCTCGATGCCGGAGGTCATCTGGTGCAGCGTCGGATAGGTGTGGATCGTGAAGAGATCGGTGACTTTCACCGAGCCAATCTCGGCGAGGCGCGAGAGATCGTTGCGCAGGAGGTCGACGATCATGAGATTCTCGGCGCGGGATTTTTCGTCCTCGACGAGATATTTCGCGCGCGCCATGTCCTCGGTCGGCATGAAGCCGCGCCGGGCCGTGCCCTTCATCGGGCGCGCGCGGATCAGCCGCTCGCCGCCCGCGCAAAGGCCTTTGACTTCGAAGAACACTTCGGGCGACAGCGAGACCACCGTCTCGTCGCCGAGCGCCACGACGCCGCCATAGGCGACGGGCTGGCGCCGGCGCAGGGCCGCGTAATAGCCCAGCGGATCGCCCGAAAAGCGCCCATAGAGCGGGAAGGTCAGATTGATCTGATAGACGTCGCCCGCAAATATGTAATCGCGGCACTGCTGGAAGCGCTCAGCGTATTGCGCGGCGTTCCAGGCGGGCGTGAGCGCGATCGGATCGAAGGCGGCGTCGCCGCTCTGCTGGTCGTAAGAGCGCGGCGCGTCGAAGGCGCCGAACAGCAGCAGCGGCGTCGGCGGCTGAGGGCTAGGCTGCTTCGCAAATTTCGGCTCCAGCGCATAGCCGAGCTCGTAGCTCGCGTAACCGGCAAGGTGCAGCCCGCGCCGCGCCGCCGCCTCCATGCGCTCGAAGGCAGCGGGGACATCGCCTGGCAGACGCGCGACGATGATCTCGCGCGGCTCCTCGAACAGCAGCGCGCGTCCGCCCTCGCGGCCATCCTCGAAGAGCATGAAGGGGGATGCGACGCTTGAGGGCATGGTCGCGGCGGTCTTTGGCATCGAGGGCGTGATTTCCGGCGTTGCACTATAGCGAGCCGCCCCTCCCTAAGGAATGGCGTGGCGCTCGACAATCCCCGTCGCGTCGCGAGACCCGATGTCTCTCCGGACAAGACAGCAGCCCGCGCCGTCGAATCCGAGTCCAGGTTACGCCTCGTCGACGTGGAACGCCGCTTCAAAATCCCGCCCGCCGTAAAAAATGCCGATGATCGTGACGATGTCGGCTTCGACCGCAAACGCGATCGTGACTCGACGACGGAAGCCGATCGTCCGCAGCCCGGATCGCAAATCGTCACGACGGGTTCCACGCTCGGGAAAGCTTTCGAGCTTCTGGCAATAGTCGACGATCGCTCCCGTGAAACGTTCGGCGATCGTGGGCGCCGTCCTTTCGGCAATCCACCGATAGATGGCGACGAGCTGCGCCTCGGCCTCCGGCGAGAAGATGACGCGGCAGGAATCCGTCACGGAGCCTTGGTCGTCGCCTGCTCGTGCTCGGCCGCGAGCGAGGCGCGCACATCGGCGCCAGATCGCCCGCGCGACGGATCGGCTCTCATCCGGTCATAGGCCGGAACAACCTCTTGTCGTAGCCAATTCTCGACCGCACGATCACGCGCCAGCAAGGCGCGCAGCCCATCGCGGATGACCTCGCTCTCGCTTGCGTAGTCACCGGACGATACCTTGGCCTTGACCATTTGCGCCATTTCCGTCGGTAGCGTCACGCTGAGCTGCTGGGTGCTCCGCATCGAATCCTCTAATGGTGTTGAACGTGATTTAACACCATCCAACGCGCTCGTCGAGCGGCGTGACAGGCGGTGATGGCGGCGGGCGCCGCCTACCCGCCGAGCGTCGCCTTCACCGCGGCGCCGGCCTTGCCGAAATCCATGCGGCCCGCGTATTTGCCCTTGAGCACGGCGAGCACCTTGCCCATGTCCTTGATCGAGGCCGCGCCCGTCTCCGCCACCGCCGCTTTGATCGCTTCGGCGGCCTCCGCGTCGGAAAGCTGCGCCGGCAGATAGCTTAAGATCACATTGATCTCGGACTGCTCTTTCTCGGCCAGATCCGGGCGATTGTTCTTCTGGTAGATATCGAGCGACTCCTGCCGGCTCTTGATCATCTTCTGCAGAACGCTGAGCACGTCGGCGTCGGCGACCGCGCCGCCGGAGACGCGGGCCTCGATGTCCTTGTCTTTGAGCGCGGCGTTGATGAGCCGGATCGCGTCGACCCGCTCGCGATCGCCCGCCTTCAACGCGGTTTTGAGGTCTTCCTTGATTTTCTCGCGCATTCC
>DASPSI010000151.1:0-9602 GCA_035624015.1 Methylocystis sp. | reverse complement strand
GCTGGAGTCGACCGCGGCGCCGGCGCTCGTGATCGTGCTCGGCATCCTGTTGACTTACCAGCTCGGGGGACTCTTCGGCACGGCGATCGCGGTCACGACCATGCTCGGCCTCGCCGGCATGATCGTCGCGCTCGACGCCTTTGGTCCCGTGACCGACAACGCCGGCGGCATCGCCGAAATGTCGGGCCTGCCGAAGGAAGTGCGCCAGTCGACCGACGCGCTGGACGCCGTGGGCAACACCACCAAGGCCGTGACCAAAGGCTACGCTATCGGCTCGGCGGGCCTCGGCGCGCTGGTGCTCTTCGCGGCCTACACCAACGACCTCAAGCACTTCACCGAAACCGGCCTGCCTTTCTTCAAGGACATGGGCAAGGTCGACTTCGACCTCTCCAATCCTTATGTCGTCGCGGGCCTGATCTTTGGCGGCCTGATCCCCTATCTCTTCGGCGGCATCGCCATGACGGCGGTGGGTCGCGCGGCGGGTTCGGTCGTTGAGGAGGTGCGCCGGCAGTTCAAGGAGAAGCCGGGCATCATGGAGGGGAAGGATCGTCCCGATTACGGCCGCGCCGTCGACATGCTGACGCAGGCGGCGATCAAGGAGATGATCGTGCCCTCGCTGCTGCCCGTCGGGGCGCCGATCGTCGCTTTCATCGTGGCGTGGATTCTGGGCGGCAAGGCCAACGCCTTCGCGGCGCTCGGGGCGCTGCTGCTCGGCGTGATCGTCAACGGCCTGTTCGTCGCGATCTCGATGACGTCGGGCGGCGGCGCCTGGGACAACGCCAAGAAGTCTTTTGAAGACGGCTTCGTCGACAAGGACGGCGTCAAGCACTTCAAGGGCAGCGAGGCGCACAAGGCGTCGGTGACCGGCGACACGGTGGGCGACCCCTACAAGGACACTGCGGGCCCGGCGGTGAACCCGGCGATCAAGATCACCAACATCGTCGCGCTGCTGCTGCTGGCGGTGCTGGCGCACTAAGGGCGCCGTTTCAGAGTTCGAGCTTCGAAGGGCGGGGGAGACCCCGCCCTTTTTATGGCGGAACTTGAAGTCCTCTGATATTATTTGCCTTGTGGGAGGCGTAGGAGAGTCGAATGAGCGATTTAATCCTTGAAATCCTGAAAGATATTCAAAAGCGTGTCGCCGGGCTCGATGAGCGCCTGAGCCGCGTGGATTCGACGACGGGCATCCTGCCGCGGCTCGAGGCCGAGGTGGCGACCCTGGTGCGCGCAACCGCCGGCTTGCAGCAAGACGTGCGCATGGTCCGGGCCGCGGTCAACGACATGGCGCATACACGCGTGAGCACCGGAGAGATAGAAGCGCTCCACACGGAATTGGACCAGCTCCGCGTCAATGTGCAGGAGCATGAGACGCGCTTGTACATGCTGGAGCATCCGAGAACGAATTGACGGGTCGGCGCGCCCCTTGCGCCCCGGCCGAAATCGCGGGAAAGTCGCGCGACGATCGGCGCCGGCTGGGGGAGGGCCTGATGAGTTCGGACGAGAGCAATCCGGTATTCGGCAAGAGGGGCTCGCAACTCGGGGGCGGCGGCTTTCTCGGCGGGACGGGCGTCTTCGGCCCCTACGAGCCCGCAGCCTCCGCCTACGAGCACGAGCGCAGGCCAGGCCTCGCCGACGACATCGACTTCGAGATCAAGGGCCATGAGATGCAATTCGTCGAGATCGAGCTCGATCCCGGCGAGTCCTGCATCGCCGAGGCCGGCGTCATGATGTTCAAGGACGCCGCGGTCGACATGCAAACGGTGTTCGGCGACGGCGCCGCCGACCAGAGCCTGCTCGGTAAGCTGTGGCGCGGGGCCAAGCGCGTGCTCTCGGGCACGAGCTTGTTCATGACGCAGTTCACGCATCAGGGGCAGGGCAAGGCGCGGGTCGCCTTCGCCGCCTCCTACCCCGGCAAGATCATCCCGCTGCGTCTCGAAGAGCTCGGCGGCGAGATTCTTTGCCAGCGCGACAGCTTTCTCGCCGGCGCGCGGGGCGTCTCGATCGACATCGGCATCCAGAAGAAGATCATGACCGGCCTCTTCGGCGGCGAGGGCTTCGTCATGCAGAGGCTGACCGGCGACGGCTGGGTGTTCGCGCACGCCGGCGGCACGGTGATCGAGCGCGAGCTGGCGCCGGGCGAGGAGCTGCATGTCGACTCGGGCTGTCTCGTGGCGCAGACGCCGAGCGTCTCCTTCGATGTGGTGCCGGTCGGCGGCGTGAAGTCGATGATCTTCGGCGGGCAGGGGTTCTTCTTCGCCCGTCTCGTGGGGCCGGGTCATGTGTGGCTGCAGTCGATGCCCTTCTCGCGGCTCGCCGGCGCGATCATGGCGCGCGCGCCAGCGCGGACTGAGGTCGGCGTGCAAAGGAGCTTCGCCGGACCCTCGTCCAGCGGCGGCTCGAGCGGCGATTCATCCGATGGCTGGAGCGGCGATTCATCTGGCGGCTGGGGGGATTCCGGCGGGGGAGGGGACACGTAAGCGTAAGCGAGCCGCGTCATTTTCGGCTCCCTGTCGGCTGCGGGGCGGCCCTCCGAAGCCGCTCTTTCAATATCGCTCCGCCGAAGCGCTCCCCTCCACGATCCCCGCCGCCAGCGCGAGCCAGACGAGATGCGCGTCGGTGCGGGCGCCGATCTTCGACTTGATCTGATAATGATAGTTCTGCACGGTCTTCGGACTGAGGTTCAAGAAATCCGCGATCTCCTCCGTCGTGCGCCCGAGCGCCACGAGCCGCAAAATCTCGGTCTCGCGCGGCCCCAGCTCCTGCGCGAGCGAGCGTCCTGAGCCCAGACGCTCGGCGGCGATCTCGCGCGCGATGTCGTCGCTCATCGCGCGTCCGCCCTTGGCCACAAGGCTCACGGCGCGCAAAAGCTCCTCGGCGGCGCTGCCCTTCGTCACATAGCCGCTGGCGCCAGCCTCGAAAGCTTTGAGCGCGTGCGCCGCTCCGCAATGCATCGTGAAGACCAGGATTTTCGCGCGCTTGTCCCACTGGCGGATGCGCTTGATCGCCTCCAGCCCTCCGGCGCCGGGCAGCGACAGATCCATGATCGCGATGTCGGGAGAAGCTCTCTTATAGGCTTGATAGGCGGCCGCCGCCGTGTCCGCCTCGGCGACGATGGCGTAGCCCTTCTGACGCTCCAGCAGCCTCCGATAGCCCTCGCGCACGATCGGATGGTCGTCGACAAGCAGGATCGCAAGCCCCTCCAAGTCAGACCTCCTCGTCAGGCCGCCGCGAGAGCGAGCGGAATGCGGGCGGCGACGCGCAGACCGCGCGGCGCGCGATCGATGCTCAAGCTGCCGGCGAGCGCCGCCACGCGCTCGCGCAGGCCGATGACGCCGTGGCCCGTCGCGCTCTCGAGTTTTGCGAGGTCGCCGCCGCCGTCGTCCTCGACCGTCAGCGCGACCTCCGCGTCGTCGCGCGCAACGCGCAGCCGGACGTCGCTCGGCGCGCCGTGCTTCATGGCGTTGGTCAGGCATTCCTGGGCGATGCGCAGCAGATTGACCGCCACCGCCTGTGGCAAAGCGGCGAGGTCGCCGGCAAGATCGAGCCGCACGACCGCGCGTGAGGCCGAGCGGGCGTTCCAGCTCGCGACGAGCTGCGTCAAGCAGGCCTCGAGGCCGAGCTCGTCCAGATCCTGCGAGCGTAGCCGCGCCAGCGCCTCGCGCAAGGTCGTCATCATGCGTTTCGCTGCGCGCGAGATCGCGCGCGCGTCCTCGGCGATGTCCGGGCGATCCTGCGCTCCCGCTTGGATCGCCGCGGCGTAGGCCAGCGTTGCGGTCAGGCATTGGCCGAACTCGTCGTGCAGATCGCGCGCCAGCGCGCGGCGCTCCTCCTCCTGGACCTCGAATAAGCGCTTCGTGAGCGTGGCGCGCTCCGCCGTCGTCCGCTCCAGCCGCGCGGCGAGATCGTTCGTCGCGCGCGCGATGAGGCCAAATTCGCCCTTGAGCGAGGCGCGCAGCCGATGCGCATAGTCGCCGCGCTCCAGACGCTTGAGCCCCTCGACCACCAGCTGCGCTGGCGCCAGAGCCTCTGCGATCGCCGCCGCCGAGAGCAGGCAAATCCCCAGCGCCATCGCCGCCGCCACCTCGATCACGACGGAAATCTGCCGCCACGCCTGCCGCACGGCCGCGTCCGCGTCGGCTATGGCCGTGACCTCGCCGGTGTCGGGCGCACGCACGGTTAGCGCGCGCACGACGGGCGCCGGCTGGCCGTAGAGCCGATCGTAGGCGCGCTCGAACCAGCGCGGCGCCGCCGCGCCCAGGCCTTGAAGCTGGCTGCAAAGCGGCTCGGGCGTCTCGCCCGCGGGAGCGTAATGGATGCAGACGCCGGGTGAGACCAAAGACAGCGTGGAGAGCGTGCGCCAGCTCGGGATCGGCAGCACCCGGTCGCGCCTCATGCTTTGGCGCCACAGAATCTCGCGCCAGAACAGGTTTTCCAGCTCATGCGCGACGCGCTCGGCGGAAGCCTTCGTCTCCGCTTCGAGCGCGCGATGCGCGCTTGCCATGGTGAAAGTGCAGGTCGCCGCCAAGCACAAAAGCGTGATGGCGACGAGGCGGCCGATCAGCCGTGCGATGAGGCGCATGGAAAATTCTCCGAATGAGGCGACGTGACGGCAATTTAATCAGCAAATCTCCATCGGAGCCATCGATTTCGCAGTCGACTCATTTGATCGGGTAAATTTCCCAATGAAATAGAGCGAGTCTGTGTCTCAGTTGCAACACTTCTAAAAAATCTGTTTCGCCACCAAGCTTGACCGTTGACTCGCCTTTGGGCGCCGCCCAATGATGGCGAAATGAAGACGGAGCAAACTCTCTTGCGGTCCAGAATGCGCGCCCTGGCGGCGTGCGTGACCGTCTGCCTGCTCGTCTTGCAAGGGTTCGCCTTCACGTCCTCTGGCGTCCCGCCACGCCAAAGCGGTACGGCGATCTCCGCGGCGGCGCTCGTGCCGGCCCCACATTGCCACGAGCCCGGCGACCCCCACGCGCCGGCGAAATCTTCGCACGACTGCTGCGTCTATTGCAGCGTCGCCGGTCGCGACGCGCTGCCGCCTTTCAGCGCCATCTTCGCCGATTTCATCCTCGCGCCGACGCAGAGCGTCGTTGCGGCCGTCTTTTATCGAATCGACATTCGAAATCCTGTTCCCTTGGGCTTGGCGACCAGCTGGTCGTCGCGCGCGCCGCCGCGACTCGGCTGACGCCCAGCTCGCCTTCCGAATTCGGCGCCGTCTCGACGCGCGCCTGAACCGAAGGCGTCTTCCCGAACATCACCATCGTCTGCTCTGCGAGCCGTAGCGTTTCGCGGAACGCAAGAGCGCTTGCAACGACGCGTGCTCGGTCGGCGCGCGTGAAAGGACTAAATCTATGTCTCGCTCTCGTCTCCTGCGCGGCGTGTCCGCCTGCGTCGTCATTTTGCTCTCCACCCCCGAGGCTCATGCGCAAAACGCCTTGCCAACCATCGACGTCGGCGCCGAGCATAAGGTGCGCAACCATAAGCCTGCGCCATCGCATCGCCCGACCTCCGGCGTCGCGCGCAATAGCGGAAGGCCGACAACTCCGCCTATCGTCGTCCCGTCTCCGGGGCCGGTCGCCGACCAGCTCGGCCACACGGACAAGCCGTTCAGCGGCTCCTATGTGCCGGCAAGCGTCGCGCACGTCGGGGACGTAGCCTCGGTGACGAAGCAGGAGATTAATCAGACGGTAAACGTCATGACGTCGGCGGAGTCGATCCAAAATCTGCCGAGCACGCTGGTGCGCGAGCGCTTCATCGGCGACCGCAATGCGACCATCGAAGGGCGCATAAACAATCCACAAGACAGCGCGCGCACGATGCTCTACGCCGATGGCGTGCTGCTCTCGAACTATCTCGGCAACAGCTACGCCTATCCGCCGCGCTGGAACATGGTGTCGCCGGTCGAGATTGAGCGCGTCGACGTGATGGAGGGACCATTCTCGGCGCTCTACGGCGGCAACTCGGAGAGCGGCGTCTATACGATCACGACGCGCATGCCCGAGCATTTCGAGTTTCATGCCGAAGGCAATGGGTCGGTGCAGTATTTCCATTGGTTCGAGGACAAGGAGACCGATCTTTCCGGCCACATGTCGGCCGCGGTCGGCGATCGCCTCGAAAACTTTTCCTACTGGCTGATCTACGATCGGCTCGATGCGCAGGGCCAGGCGCAGACCTTCTCTCAAAATCAGTTCACTCCCTCATGCACTGCTGGAAAGTGCGTGGCGGCCTTCGGCGGCGTGTTTGCCCCCTTCGTGGCGGGCGGCACGGGCGCGAACGGCTTCCCGACCCCGGGCGGCACCCTGGGCAACATCGCCGGCAGCGCCGGAGCCGATCACAGCGAGCAGCATTTCGGCAAGGTCAAGCTCGCGTACGACGTGACTCCGGCCGTGCGTTTGAGCTGGCAGACCGGCTTCTGGTCGCTCGTCGATAACACCTTGGTGCAGCCGTACCTGTACACGACGAACGGAATCCCGCTTTACGGCCTCGGCAGCGGAGTCAAGATCAATGACGGGCCGTTTGGATCTTACGCGCTCGGCGCCCTGAATCCGACGCATTCCAACGCGTCGCACCTGATGAACACGCTCGAGTTCAAGAGCGACACAAAGGGGATCTTCGATTTCGATCTCGTGGGCACGCAGTATAACTTCCTGCGCGACTACACGAACACCTATTCGCAATATGGCGCCGTTCCGACCGCTGCTAACGCGGCGGGCCTCCCCACCGTCTGGACCATCAACCCGACCGGCTCGAACGTCAATCAGGGCGGCAATTTCTGGCGCACCTTCGACGCGCGATTCATCGCTCGCCCCGAGCAGGACATCTTCGGCAAGCACATCGTCTCGTTCGGCCTGAGCGATTGGCTCTATTCGCTGAACAGCGTGCAGACCAACACCGATGTCGCGACGGCGAACTATTATTACGACATCGCGACCATCAACTACGGCAAGACCGACACCAAGAGCGCCTACGTCCAGAACGAATGGAAGTTCCTGCCGCAATGGCGCCTCACCTTGGGGGCGCGCGGCGATTGGTGGAACGCCTTCGACGGCGTAAATGACAGCCTGAGTAATGTGTTCAAGACGAACCCCAACCCTCTCGTCAACTATCCCTCGGTGTATAAGGGCGCCTTCTCGCCCAAGGGCGCGATCGAATACCAGGTCACGCCGGATTTCCTGGTCAGAGGCTCGATTGACCGCGCCTACCGCTTCCCGACCGTCGCCGAAATGTTCCAGGCGATCTCGACTCCAAATACAGTTACGATGAACAATCCCAACCTGCAACCCGAATCCATGACCTATTACGATCTCAGCGCCGAATATCACTGGCATAACGCCTTCGACGGCAAGGTCGGCATGATCACGCCGCGGCTCAGCCTGTTCAACGTTGACGCCTGGGATTACATCTACAGCCAGTCCAACACGATCGGCGCCACTACAATTTCGCAGACCTTAAACATCGGTAAGGTCAACTTCCACGGCATCGAAGGCGTTCTCTCGCTAACGGACATCTACTGGCATGGGCTTAGCGCTACGACCAGCGCGACCTTCACGGACTCCAAAATCCTTTCGGACTCTCTTGCGCCCTGGTTCGAGGGCAATCAGGTGCCGCGCATTCCGCGCATCCGCCTCCACGGCACCATCAGTTACGCCCCGAACGATCAGTTCTCCGTCGCCGCCACCATGCGCTTCGCGACGGGCTCTTTCGTGAGCCTCGCAAATACCGATTTCAGTCACGACACCTATGGCAGCACGGACAGCTCCTATCTCGTCTTCGACGCGAAGGTGCAGTACAAATTCGCGCCGGGCTGGACCGCGAGCGCCGGCGTCAACAACATCGGCAACAACAAGGCCCTGGTCAATCCCAATCCCTATCCGGAGCGCACTTACTTCCTCGGCCTCAAATACGACTTCGGCGGCCCGCAAAGGCAGGATATTGCTGCGGGCTTGGTCGTCCCGGGCTCGAGCGGCTACGGGGGCTCCGAGGCGTCGCCGACGCTCCATCGGTAGGGCTCCGTCGCTTTCGCGCGCCGCACGCCCATGCGATAAGCAGGACATGTGGCGCGCGACGGTCCTCACGCTTTTTCCCGAGATGTTCCCCGGCCCCTTGGGCCTCTCGCTCGCGGGCGACGCGCTCTCGCGCGGCGTTTGGGCGCTCCAGGCGCATCAGATCCGCGAGCAGGGGATTGGACGCCATCGCGCCGTCGACGATACGCCCGCGGGCGGCGGACCCGGCATGGTCATGCGCGCTGACGTGCTTTGCGCCGCGATCGACGCCGCGATCGAGCCCGCCGATCCGCGCCCGCGCCTCGTGATGAGCCCGCGCGGCGCGCCGCTGACCCAGGCGCGCGCGCGCGCGCTGGCGGAGGGTCCCGGCGCCGTCATTCTCTGCGCGCGCTTCGAGGGCTACGACGAGCGCGTGGTCGCCGCGCGCGGCCTCGAGGAAATTTCCATCGGCGACTTCATTCTTTCCGGCGGCGAGATCGCGGCGCTCGCGCTCATCGACGCCTGCGTTCGGCTGTTGCCCGGAGTCATGGGCGAGGACCTCTCCGCCGAGGAGGAGAGCTTCGAGGACGGATTGCTCGAGTATCCGCACTACACGCGCCCGCGGGCTTTCGAAGGACGCGAGATCCCCGACGTGCTGCTATCGGGCGACCATCAGAAAGTCGCGCGCTGGCGGCGCGAGGAGCAGCTGCGCTTGACGCGCGAACGCCGTCCGGATCTCTTCGCACGCTCCAAGCCCAAGAATTAACTGAGAGTTAGTCGTAAGCGAAATGATCATAGACGAGGCAGCCCAAAAGCGCGCCGCCGGCGTCGAACGCGAAGATTCCGAGCTCGGCGAGTTCGGGGACGAATTTTTCGGCGGCGAGGGGGAGGGCGAAGGCGCCGGCGATCGCCGCCAGTGCGCAGAACATATCAAAGAAGCCATAACGCCAGCGCGACCAGAAGCGCGTCAGAAACAGCGCGGTGGCGATCGTTGCAAGAGCGGAGAGCATCGGGTTTGCTTCAAGCGGAAAGCGGCGGCGGCAACTTCGTAGCGCCGCCGCCCTAACGCTTGGTTTAACGCTCGTTTCGCACGGGCGAGCTTCGCCGGCCAGAAGTGCGATCCCTGCGCATGCCGCCAACTCGGCGACCTGACGGCGCTTGCGAAGGAAGCGCTGCGCGCTCGACCGGCGGCCGAAGCTTTTTGTCTCGACTCCGCCAATCGTCGACCGTGCGACTGCGATGAGGCCGCCCCGCTCCGGCCATATTTGGTCGCGGGAGGCGTTTTGCGCGAAGAGCGAGTCGGCGTTCGCTTCTCAGTTGAGCTGCGAAGCCAGTCCGGCGCAAAGGATTCCCACGATGACCGCGCCAGCGAACGCGGCGACGGGGCCGAGCCACATCAAGGTTCCCGCTCCGCCGCATACAGCGCCGATGATCCCGCCGATCACCATGCCGGTTGAGATGAACTTCTCGCTTTTTGTCGTTGAAGGCTCACTGGTCATTTGCCGTCTCCACATCCGAATGTGCATTCGCCGCCGCCGTCGGCCTCGTCGCAAGCACGGAACGCTTTCGCGCCTGGAAGGCTTAGCGCCGTCCACCCTGCGGCGCGCCGCCGCGCTT